>CBDUBS010000119.1:0-10873 GCA_965365445.1 uncultured bacterium
GAGGCTGTTGCCGGATCGAATGTGAGCCTGGGCGCTCAGAATATGTTTTTCGAGGATTCCGGGGCCTACACCGGCGAGATATCCGCATCTATGTTGAAGGCTGTCGGCTGCAAGTACGTTATCATCGGTCACTCGGAGCGCAGGCAGTATTTCAGTGAGACGGACGAAGGAGTGAACAAGAAGGTAAAGAAAGCCCTGGCCGCAGGTCTGATACCGATCATGTGTATCGGGGAGACGCTGGAGGAGCGGGAGAGCGGGCGCGAACAGGATGTTGTCCGCGAGCAGGTTACCGGCGGTCTGAAGGGCGTGGACATCCAGGATGCTTCCGAACTCGTTCTGGCTTACGAACCCGTCTGGGCAATAGGTACCGGCAAAACAGCCTCCCCCGACCAGGCGCAGGAAATGCACGGGTTCATCCGGAGCTTGCTCGAAGAAACGTACGGCAAAACGAAGGCCGCCGGCATTCACATTCTGTACGGCGGCAGCATGAAACCGAGCAACGCCGCCGAGTTGCTGGACAAACCGGATGTGGACGGCGGCCTCATCGGCGGCGCCGCGCTGAAGGCATCCGATTTTCTTGCCCTCGTCGAAGCTGCCGATAAGGCAGGGTGAGACAGGGGTCTGGCCTCAGTTGGTTCGTTACGGAAGGGCAGAGCCCGCGCGTCCTACAGGCGTCCGGGTTCTGCCCTGTTCGTTACGGAGGTTGGTTTGCCCCAAAATGCTCGCTTCGGGGCGCTCTATGGGCGACGGTTATTTCCGCCGGAAACGGCTTTACCGAAAACTTACTCTTTATCCGCGGTTTTCGATTCCACCTTCGGAGACGGCTTCGATTGCTCGGCGGACTTGCCTTTCGCCTCGCTTCCGGACGTGTGTCCATTCGAGCCGGGGCTGCCGTTCTTTCTGGCATAATCCGTCAGATAGAAACCGTTCCCTTTGAAAATGAGTCCTGCGCTGCCCGTAATCAACCGGGTAACCCTTTGTCCTGTTTCCGGACAGCGTTCCAGGGGGCTTTCGGACATTTTCTGCTGTAATTCAAAAGTAGAGCCGTCTTCCCGCCGATAAACATACGTGGGCATACAATCTCACCGTAAACGTCATTTTGTCATTGTGTCAGTATACTCTGCCCGCCCCGCCACGGACGGTGCGTGTAGTGCCGGGATCAAATTATGTTCCAAAGCGCTCCATGAATCCTAGGGGCTTTCTTTCGTACCGGCCCGGGCCGGGAGAGAAAAAGGCAGGAGGGGACGCGGGGGACCGGCTATCGCCGTAAATACGAGATCTGCTAGTCTGGCGCGGACTTCTCGGTGGCTATCATTGGAACGGTCCGGGTAAACGCGATTCGCGAGGAATATGATGAATACACGGGCCATCGGATCTATCCAGAGCGAGGTTCCGGTGAATCCGGTGTGGCCGTAGCTGGCCGAACTGCCAAATTGCCCTATGGCTGAATAACCGGACGTGCTTTTCGTATCCCAACCGAGCGCCCGGCTGGTTCCGGGGTTGGCCCGGGTAAACAGCCGGATCGTTTCCGGTTGGAGTATCTGCCGGCCCCCGGCCTTTCCGCCGTTCAGGTACATATAACAGAACCGGGCCAGATCCTCGGCTGTGGAAAACAACCCTGCATGGCCCGCCACTCCTCCCAGCAGGTAGGCTGTTTCATCGTGTACTTCTCCCTGCAACAATCGCTTCCGGAATACGCGGTCCACTTCCGTGGGAACGATCGTGGTATCGGGGCCGACGTTTACCGGCCGGAACCCGGTGTCGCGCATTTCAAGGGGTTCGAAAATGTGGCGTCGGGCAAACGCATCGAGGTGTTCGCCCGAGATGCGTTCAATCACCACCCCCAGGACGATCATCCCCAGGTCGCTGTATCGATGATCGGCGCCCGGTGTGTATTCCAGTGGCTCCGAAAGAATGGCTTCGAGAACTTCCTGGCTGGTGCGCAGCCCCTGTTCATGATAGGCGCGGTATGCCGGCAATCCGCTGGAGTGTTCGAGCAACTGACGTATGGTGATGCGTTCCTTGCCGTCACGGTTGAATTGGGGAAGGTATCTTCCTACGGCGGCGTCGAGTATAAGCGAACCCTGATCGTACAAGATCATGGCGGCCGTAGTCGTCACGACGACTTTGGTTAGAGAGGCGATGTCGAATACGGCGTCTGTGCGCGTGGGCGGCGATGGGCCGTAGGTAAACCGACCGTACCCCTGCAATTTCGTCAGTACGCCGTCTCGTCCGATGGCTACTGCGGCTCCCGGAAAGGTGTGATCGGCTATTTCGGCCCGAATGAGCGAATCGATAGGGGCCAGGGCGTACCCGATCATGCCCACTTCTTCCGGCAAGCCTTTCCTGGGCCTGATCTGTTCGGTACGTAAGCCATCTCCATACCGTGGGCTTCCGGCCAGGTTGAGAAAGAGCTTTCCTCGAATGGCCTGCATACCCAGGAAAGCGTGAAACACGGCCCTCTGAACGGCCGGACCCTGGTCGTATGCCTGCAAATACCCGTCTACCCTTTCGACCGTGTACCCGTTTTCCGGTAAACCAAACGACGCGTACGCTACGGGTATTCCTTTCCCTTTCAGCGATTCCAGAAGCACGTCTCTGCGGTTTCGGAGAGACTGCCCCGTCGATCCCGCCCATGCCGGGGCAAAGTCGCCGATAAACACGCCGGCTGCCGTCTTTTCGCCTCTCGCCAGGCGTTCGGTCAGACGGTTAACGTTAACGTCGCCCGCCCCGATTCGAACGATCTGCGAGGGACCTGCGTATTCGGTAAACAGTTCTTCGAGCAGAGCGCCGGATGCGGGATCGCCGGGTCTTTCCAGAATTATGCATACGAGGCTGTCCGGCGAGCCCTGATAGGGGATGATGCCTGCATTGCGCAAAAGGGTAACCGACTCCTGCGCTATGCTGCGGTCCAGCACTTCGCGTTGCAACGGCAGCGGCATTCCCCTTTCGGCGTCTGTCGTTCTTGACCACTCTCTCACCCGCAACATGCGGAGAACTGCCTCATCCAGGCGTTGCCTCGAAACCTTCCCGTTCCTCACGGCCTCCAGGATAAATCCATAAACCGGCAGATGAGCCAGCGGAAGCTCGATCGCATCCGCACCGTTTTGCAGCGCCTCGATGGCCGACGCCGCCACATCCGAAGCATCGGCCGTCTCATCGTCATCGAGAGAGGCAACGATGAGACCGTTAAATCCGTATTCAGAACGGAGTATTGCACCGGTCGTCCTGGAGCGGTTCGAAGGCCACCAGGCGTCCCGGGAAGCAGTGAGGCTCTTCGCACGCAGGAACAGCCCTACGTCGCCCGGCTCCGTAGCCTGCCGCAAAAGCCAGGGTGCGCCGCCCAGATTAGATAACTCGCTCCTCTCCAACACCCTGCCGCCTGCGCTTACGCCGGCGCCCTCGTCAAACGCGAGAATAGGTAATATACGCTCACGCCGTATACCCTTCAGGAAATGGTACAGCATGGTCGTCTGCTCATCTACCGAGTCCGTCGAGGTGGATACGTCGGGCGAGGGGAAGAAGCGGCGCGGCAGGAGCACCTGTTGCGCCCCTGATCCTCTTGCCATCCGGCCCAGCACGGATCCCGCCGCATACGCCAGCGAAGTATCCGAAGCGGCCGCCAGTGCTAGCGGATCGGGAAGGAAAAGCGGTCCTTTTTCGGCATATCTCCGGTAGTCGAGGCGGCGGACGAGGCTGTAGGATAGGGCCGTGCGCCCGTTGGGCCGGGTGATGGATCGTTCAAACGGATTCTGATCCGAGTCGGAGAGGAGCACGCCGCCTACCGGAATCCGCTGGAAGACTTCGTTCAGAACGTCCAGTTCGGGGTTGGATGCGCCTTGCGGACCGAAAGAAAGGCGTAGCATCAGGATCTGAGCCACCTTCTGTTCCGTGGTGAGGGTTTTGAGCACCGAGTCGGCCCAGGTGGAAGGCTGTACCGGGGCGGTGGTTATATCGTGAGGAGGCTCGGAGCGAAAAATGTACAGGGCCAACACGCTCGCATATCCGAAAATGAGCAGCAAGGCCAGTGCGGCTTGCGCCGCCGGCCGTCGTGCCATCATGTTTCGGTTCTGCTGCATTACAGGTAATTAGGAACAGGCTGACCGGGGTGATTATTTATCGCTCTATGATACGGGACACAAGCGCACTGCGGCGCCTGGTGTAGAGCCTTTTGTACATTTTTCGATCGATGGATCGGTGAGTGACCGCTTAAAGGACATGCGGGTTGGTTGAAACCATAGTACGTGGTATACTCCATTCATCCGATCAATATCGAACCACCGCCATGCCTCTGCTTCAGATCGTAGGACATGAAACTCTGGAAGTCGAATCCGGAGCCAGGCTCGTACTGGCCATAGAACAGGCCGGTGTAGATATCGGCCATAGGTGTGGAGGCCGGGGCCGATGTACCACCTGCCGGGTTCGTTTTCATCAGGGCGAGCCCTCGGTCATGACCCGGGCCGAGTATGAAAAGCTCAGGGAAAGGGACTTGCTGGGGGAAGTACGTCTTTCTTGCCAGATCGTCGTAAATGAGGCGATGCATGTAGAACCGCTCATGACGGTAAGCGCGGCCGGTTGGTCCGATGCCGGCCCACAGCCGGCCCCCGAAGTCGAGCCCGAAGCCTCCTGGTTCACCATACAGGACCTTCGGGATACGGCGCGATGAGGCATAATCCGGAAGGAGCGTTTGTTAGTGGGCTGTGGATCTATCCGATCAAATCGGCAGCCGGTATCCCGATGCAGGAGGTGCGTGTCGAGGAGAGAGGGTTTACCCACGACCGTCGATGGATGCTGATTGACGATCAGCGGGTATTTCTATCGCAACGCACCATACCTTCCATCAGGCTCATCCGTGTGCGTATAGGCGATGGCTGCCTCAATGTAGAGGCGCCCGGTATGGAGCCGATTCGGGTTGTACCACCGGATGCCCGTACGCCTGTCATACCCGCCGTCCTGTGGGAAGATGTGGTGGAGGTCATTCCGTCCGGGGCGCTCATCAATGAGTGGTTCAGCACGTTTCTGGGCCGCAGGTGTACGCTCGTCTACATGCCCGACACCTCGCATCGGCGTGTGGATACACGGTACGTAAAAGAAGGCATTGTCAGTTTTGCCGATGGCTACCCTGTCCTCCTCACCAGCGAAGGATCTCTGCGAGATCTCAACGACAGGTTGGCCGAGCCGGTGTGCATGGGCCGGTTTCGACCGAACCTGGTAGTCGATGGTGTCCTGCCTTTCGAGGAGGATGCATGGAATCGGTTTCACATAAATGATGCATACTACCATGCGGTAAAGCCCTGCACCCGATGTGTGGTCACCACCATCGACCAGAGCACGGGCGCATCCGGAAAGGAACCCCTGTCTACTCTGGCTGCCTATCGGAAGTGGAACGGCAAAGTGGTTTTCGGTCAGAATGTAATGCCCGTTGGCCCGCTCCCCGCCGCAATCAGGCTGGGGGATAGGGTCGAAGTTTCTGCCCTCGCAAAGTCGATCAGCGTTCGATAAATTATTGTTATGGTTCTTTTTTGTCATTGTGGCTCAAATTATCTTCAACCGGAAGGTCCCGATTGGGCATAGTACGGCCTATTGGGAGTGCGGGGCGACAGGGTAGGGTTTGTGTCTCCACGTACGAGCTCATTCCTTGATGGGAGGCTGGTCTTCTCTAGTACCTTTCTCGACATAGTATGCCGGGCGTGCTTCTGCGGTAACCGCCGTTTTGCCACCCGCCCCGGGATGTGGCGGAGGGAGTACGCGTCATGAACGGCCATGTGCTAGTCCTGAATCAGGATTACAGCGCCCTTACTTTGTGTAGTGTGGAACGGGCCATTATCCTGATCCTTCTTCAGAAGGCGGAACTCGTTGAGGCGCTCCCTGACCGCTTCATCCGGGCGCCCGAAAACCGCTTCCCTTGGCCGAGTATCGTACGCTTGAGGGCGTTCGTGGCGGTGCCGTACAAGCGAATCATGATCTCGCGCAAAAACATCATTCGCCGGGATCGTTTTCGATGCCAGTACTGCGGCGGGCGCGACGGCCTTACGGTGGACCATGTCGTTCCGAAGTCGAGAGGTGGAAAAGACACCTGGGAGAACCTCGTGGCGGCCTGCACCCGGTGCAACAACAAAAAAGGCAGCCGGACACCGGATGAAGCGAATATGCCGCTGCTTCGTAAACCGTTCCGTCCCACGCACGTCATGTTCATACGCGATTTCATGGGCACGGTAAACGATGCCTGGAAGCCCTATCTTTTCATCGGCTGAGCGGTCTGTATCACCGTCGGAACTCGGCGGATACACAGGCGTCAAGGAAAATCTATTCTTTCTTGCCATTATATGGTGCCGACGTGGCGTATCCGAGTCGTTTCCGTTTAGCCTGGTTGCTCTGGGTATTTCCGGCTCTTTTGCTCGTCCTTACGATTCATCAGGGGATAGTAGCCCTGGAGATCCGAGAGACATTCAACCACGGAATTCCTGCGGTTGCTGAAATCACGAACACCTTCACGACCGACCGTGTAGACGTAACGTACGATTTCGTGGGGGTGCGCGTACGCCTCCCGGATGGGCGTATGTTCGAACGAGAGGAGATGCCGGTGCCCCATACGTTTTACCGTCAGATCATCAGTCAGCCGCAGATCAAGGTATTACTACGGCCCGGCTCGAGCCAGCCTGTGGTATTTGCGCAAACCGGCCACGCTCACTGGCGCATGGCGGCCATCAATGCAGCCATAAGCTTCATGGCTTTCCTGATCGTTACCGTCGGCGTGTTTTCCTGGAACAGGTATCTTTCCCGGCGAGGCGACCCATCGATGCAGCCGGTCGAACCTGTGTCTCATGGTGCGCCGGCTACGTGAGCAGGACTACACCCATCCCTTAATCGCTTTAGCTCCCGGATACCGTAATGGGCTACAGTGCCGGGGAGTGGGCTTAGTTTTGTGATTATTTTACAGATAAAGCAATAGTTGCCGCGCAACCGGCGGCTTTTCATAGAAAAATGTCTTCTATCGGTTAAATTATCGTTACGAGAGAGGTAGATTGACTCGCCTGCCTGATTGGAAGAATTATACCCATCCGAACACTGTACTTGCCGGTCGATGTAATGCAAAACGGAATAGCGCATTCACGTTTGGTCTTTGATTTACTGAATCTGTCGGACCGGGTGCCGCTTACGTTGTCGGAGATGGCGCACTCACTTAACGTGACGTTCTACCCACCTCATCAGGAGTCGGAGCGGCTCAGCCGATTTGCCGACCGGCTTCGGGACACCCTCGATGCCTTGGGCGTCAACGTCATCCCGTACGACGAGGCGCTCGATCCCTCCAATCCGGGCAAGGTGAGGCCGGGAATCGTCATCGTGGAGCAAGGAGAAGGAAAGACGGAGGATCTGGCAATAAACCGCGTCCCCGGGCTGTATCAGAATCCGCTCGTTTCATTACGGGAAGGCTCCGTTCCGATTCCGGAAAACGCGGACCTGCAGACCACGCTGGACACCATTGTGGGTGTGCTAGCCTGGAATCTGACCCACGTTCCTATCTTCGTCGGAGAGAAAAGCTGGGACGTATGTACGATGAACGGCGCCGTCATCCGGTTCGGCGACTGGGAGAACATGCAATCCGACGTACTGCATTCCCTTATCCCGAAGCTTACGGCTCAGGTCGTTCCGCCAAAGGCATCCGAGATTCTATACCGAGAAGGGAATCTCGATATCGTGAGGGATGGGTACGCAGGCTATGTAGATGATTTTCTGGAAGCTTCAAAAGTATGGAAACGTAATGGATTCATGCTGGCGCATACATCCATCGACGCCCTGCGGTACCGAAACCCATTCTACCGTCGCATCGTGGCGGCCTATCTGGATCACCGCACCGGCATGAGCTACGGGTTCATGGCATATCAGTTGCCCGTAGCCGTCGAACCGGCCGTGCCGCTTTCCCGTTTGAACGGAGCGATGAAGGGGGTGGATTGGGATGAAAAGGCCATTCACAATGTAGGCGGCCGGTTACTGGCCCGGGTTGAGTTTCTGGGCGAAACCTGGATCGTGCCGATCCCGGACGTGTGGTTGCTTTCCACCCGTTCGGGTTGCAACAAAACCCGCATCGATCCCCACCGTGACATCGTCCGCATGGGGCTGGTTGGGCAGCAAATCGTTTTTGAAACGCCCGTTAATGTAACCGCCTCGGAGTGCCGGCCGTCATACGATACCCTGGCCATCCTGGCGCATGCCCTCGGCAACGTCATCGTTGCCGGCCTGCTTTCGGCATTCGATCCGGACGCCGAGTTTTCCACCACCTTGCAGAATCACGGTCTCTCGGTATCCCACTGGCACGGGTACCTTGGCGACCAGCGGATTCCTGAAGGGTATCTGCTACATGGTAGTCTGAACCCGCCCGTTTCCTGCTCCACGCCCCAGAGTGCGGTATTCGCTCTTTCGAGCAAGCTGCAAGCGCTGGAAGGTAACATAGAACGGCGAAAGGAGTATAGAGGAGATGTGCATGTGGAGCCGCACCACGGCACGAACATGACAGGATGTCTGACGCTGACCCAGACGGCTGCCTGGGTGGATCGGATGGGGCAAGCGCCTGGGTATACCAACGGCAAGGAGAAAGCCAATGGTTCGGTCAAACGGGAAACCGCCGCCCGCAATGCCCTGGCGGAAACCATTTCGGCGGAGTAGCCGACGGCCGGTTTCGGGCCGGATAATTAACCTCCTGCAAACCGCTCGTCAATATAGTTGAGGCGCCAGACGCGCCTGATGTAGACGCATTCTGTTGGCTACTCCATATATCGTATCACCTTTTCAGCCGTTTCCACGGCCGTATCCACGGTATCGCTTACCGAAATGCCCCGCCGGTAGTTGCCGGCCAGAAACAGGCCGGGGGATGCTTTTTCCACGCGAGCCAGCGTTTCGTGAACACGCCCGTAACCCAATGTGTATTGCGGGATGCCTTTCTTCCATAGGATACGGTGGGCCATTTGCGGCTCGCCCCGTATACCCAGCAGCTTCTGAAGATCTCCATGCGCCAGATCCTGTAGCAGGGGCGTCGGAGCCGTAGCAAGGTCGGGGCAGCGGGCCCCGCCGATGAAGCAAGTGAACAGGGAATGGTTCTCCGGGGCACGGTTTGGAAAGAGGGTTGACGAAAAGAGGGCTCCCAGTATTCGAAAATCCGATTCGACTTCCGGAACGAGAAGGCCAAATCCGTCCAGCGGGTGATCGATCTGGTTTCGGCTGTAACCCAGAGCCACAACGGAAATGGGGGGGTGCATCACCTCGCTCAGTGGTTTCAGATCGACGCCGCCCGTAAGGTTCAGACCCGGTAGGTCGTACAGGCGAGCGGCATACACCACTGCATCCGCAGCGTGTTCGGAAAAAGCGCCGTCGGCTTCAACGCCAAGCACCCACTTGTCGTCCGAGCGATGTATTCCTCGTACCCGGCTCGATAACCGGACACGCTGCTGCAACCGACCTGCCAGGGCATCCGGAAGCATCTGCATACCTCGCGTGAATGAGATCATGCGGCCCCGAGGAGCTGCACTCAGCCCGGCTTTCTCTTCTCTCGTTTTGCTCACCATGCCCCGTATCAGGGAGCCATATCGTTGCTCAAGCCTGAATAATCTCGGAAATGCATACCGTAAGGAGAGCCGTGCAGGGTCTCCCGAGTAGATGCCTGCCACAAAGGGATTTATGGCATAATCCAGAAACTCGCGGCCCAGGCGCCTTTCGACGAATGCCGCCACGGATTCCTCAAGGTCAAGAGGAGCTGGGCTTATGAAGGGCTCCCTGAGCAGTCTGAGTTTGGCCGAAGTGGAAAAGAGCGACGTTTTGAGGAATGCAGCCGGTGAAGTAGGCGCCGCAACAGGCGTTCCGTTCCTTACTATATACCGCCGAGCGGCAGCCCGGTCGGCTTCCATGACATCCGGGGCCAGTCCGGCGCTATCAATCAGTTGGTCGAGGTGGCGCGACTTGCTCTGGATGGAGTTGGGACCATGTTCGATCAAATACCCGTCTACCTTTTCCGAGCGGATAACACCGCCTGCGAAGGGTGAGGATTCGTACAGCGTCACATCCACGCCTTCAAGAAAAAGCCGAAACGCAACGGTTAATCCGGATATACCTCCACCCACTACGGCAACAGTTTTCATAGATTCCAGAGGGAGCGAATGATTCGGGCTTACGGCTACGCGGATACAGTCGATATGAACAGACAACCGGTTTACAAGGTACGCAAGTAAATTCTCCGGGTCTGTATCATGAGGGCACGCCTCCGTCCGAATTCGAACGATGCCTTTTACAAGCCCATCAATTTATCCATGTTCAGGTGTGCTTGGCTATGGACCGAAAATTAAAAACGTCGCCGGGGTCGCCTCTTCACATGGAGAACCGGCCGTACAAAGACCGCATGGCCGCCAATACGGCTGCCCTTCAAGAGATGGAGCAGCGGGCCGACGAGATTTTCCTTGGAGGAGGGAAGCGACGTATCGAACGCGAACATGCGCGGGGTAAGTTGACCGCTCGCGAGCGAATCGACCGGCTGGTCGATGATCCGGCCCGGTTCATCGAGTTCGGCCGGTTTGCCGGTTATGAGATGTACCCTGACGAGGGCGGCTGTCCCGCCGGAGGTGTCGTAACCGGACTCGGGCACGTTTCGGGCCGCCTCTGCATCGTCGTGGCAAACGACGCCACCGTCAAGGCCGGGGCGTGGTTTCCAGTCACAACGAAAAAGAACCTCAGGGCGCAGGAACTGGCCCTCGAAAACCATCTGCCCATCATTTACCTCGTGGATTCGGCGGGGGTGTATCTACCGCTGCAGGATGAGCTTTTTCCGGACAAGGAGCACTTTGGTCGCGTTTTCAGAAACAATGCCCTGCTGTCGAGCAAAGGCATT
>CBDUBS010000120.1:0-10780 GCA_965365445.1 uncultured bacterium
GCGCAGACCGTCCATTCGTCGCTCTCGGCCGCCACCCTCGGCCGTAATCTCATCCGAGCCCTGGAGATCTATGCCGACATCCTCCTGCGGCCCAGGCTCGACTCGGACGAGGTCGAGCCGATCCGGGATCTGGGCTTGTGCGGTCATCCATGCGGATAACGACACGGAAAGGAGCAGAAAGAAGTACCGAGCGGGTTGCATGGGTGAGATCGGGAAAAAGGGATGGATGTGCGGCATGATAATCACAACCCTTTCACTTCCCAATCCCGACGGCCGCAGGATGTTGCGAACGGTGTTTCGTAGGATGTGAACCGCCGCTCGTGTCGTAACCATTCCTGCCGCCATGCATCGCATCCTGCCCGCTCTCGTGTGGTTCTGCCTCGCCTCGCCCCTTCTGGCGCAGGCCCCGGATTCGGCAGCCGGGAGCCCGATCAGCCTGGAGGCGGCGCCGGACAGCCTGGTGGCGAACCGGCTGCGGCGCATTTTCTCCGCCGTGGACGAATTCGAGCGCATCAGGGTAGGGGTGACGAACGGCGTGGTGCGCCTCACCGGAACTGTGCTTCAGGCGGCCTCCGCCGACCGGGCGGAGGAGTTGGCCGCCCGCGTGGAAGGGGTGCTGTACGTGGATAACGATGTGGAGTCGGAAACGAATGTGGAGCTGCGGGTCAACCCGGCGCTGGAGCGCTTGCAGGAGTACTATCGGAATGCTTCGTCGTTTCTCCCCGTTCTGGCGGTGGCCTTTCTGGTCATCCTCGTTTTCTGGGTGGTATCCTATTTCATAGGCAAGTGGCGGGCGCCGGTTACGCATCTGGGACTCAATCCGCTCGTATGGGGCCTGATGCGCCGCCTGCTGCGAAGCCTCGTATTCGTGACCGGGCTCGTCCTCGCCTTCGACATCCTGGGGATTACCACTATGGTGGGCGCGTTGCTGGGCGCGGCCGGCGTCGTCGGGCTTGCCCTCGGATTTGCATTTCAGGACATCGTGGAGAACTACCTGGCGGGGATGCTGCTCAGCATCCGCCGGCCTTTCCGCATCAACGATCTCGTTCGGATCGGCGATCACGAGGGCCGCGTCGTCCGCCTGACCTCGCGGGAACTGCTCCTGTTATCGCTCGACGGCAACCACATCCGCCTGCCGAATGCTACGGTATTCAAAAGCACGCTCATCAACTACACGCTCAACCACCGCCGGTTGTTTTCCTTCGACGTAGGCATAGGCCCCGGCGAGGATCTGGAAAAAGGAATGGAGGTCGGCGTGTCGACGCTGGCGGCCATGAACGGCGTGATGAACGATCCCCCGCCGTTTTCCCGCGTGCAGGAGCTGGGAGAATCGTCGGTGGTGGTGCGCTACTTCGGATGGGTAGACCAGGAGGCGGCCGATTACTTCAAGGTGCGCTCCGAGGCGATCCGGGTGGTAAAACGCGCCCTGGATGAAGCAGAGGTCGAGTTGCCGGAGCCGATATACCGGGTCGTTTACCAGAAATACGTACCCCCGCCCCGTCCGGCGAGAGAAGCGTCATCCGCCCTCGAGGAGGCGCGTTCCGTAGAGGCCAACCCGGACCGGGCGCTGGACGAACAGATCCGGGAAGAAATCACCCGCAACGACGGCGAGAATTACCTCTGAACCTGCCGGCAAGAAGCCGGCGGGGAAGATTCGCCGGCGTTTCGGGCCTCATTCGGGGGTAGGCCGACTGGTTCGTACGTTTACCGCCCGGACGCCTGGAACCGAACGGATGAGCGCTTCCAGTTTACGAAGGTCGGACCCGGGCGAACCATGCAGCGTAACGACGCCGTTTCGCACCACCGTATGCAACCCGAGACGGACGAGTTCCGTTCCGGCAAACGTATGTACCAGCCGGGAGAGGGCGCGGTCCTCACGCCGGCTGCGGCGCCCACCCGTGAAGGACCGGCGAACTGCGGAGAGCCATAGAGCAATGGAGGCGCGCACGGCGAGGCGTTGCAGGTTGCTGATAACGTTATAGTTATACGCATATCTGGCGGCCTTATTCCGGCGTTACCGGATCGTCGCTACCGGTGGTGTACCCGGCCGTTATGACCTGCACTGACCGGCGGTTCGCACCGTTCGTACAACCGGAAGTTTTACGGGGAGCTTTAAGTTTTCGTCCGGAGGGGACGATACTACGCAGAACCCCCAGGGGGCTTTCATTCCTGAATGTCAAACCGAGAAGGCTATGGTCACGAGTAGCGGCATGGAGGGCTTCGAATTTGCGCGCCGGGCCTTGCAAGCCGTCTCGAATCTCGGGATGAATCAGTCGGCGCAGGTATTGGAGCGCCTTAAAACAGGGTACTATACGTCGGAGGAAGTGACACAGGAGTTGGCGCAGCGCATAGCGGAGGACATGGGGCCGGAATGTGGAGCGAGATTCATGAAATGAGCCCGTCCTCCCGGTACTTGCGTAGTTTGTTTCGTATGGTGCGCGCGCTGATGCCCAGGCGTTCAGCGGCAAGCTGCTGATTGTTTCCCGTCTCCTCGAGAGCGCCGAGGATCATTTCGCGTTCCATGTCGTCGATGGTGGCCGCACGGGAGCCCGCCTGGCGCAGGTCCGGCTTTTCTTTTTGCTCGGCGTCGGAGAAGAAGTTGTTGAATACGTCGTCGGGTTCGACGAGCGGGCGCTCGGCAGAGAGCAGGACGCCGCGCTGGACCAGGTTTTCGAGCTGGCGGACGTTGCCGATCCAGGGGTACGCCTGAAACTGCCCCATGAGATCGGGAGAAATCTCCTTGGGTGGAAGCCCGTACAGGTCGCAGTATTTCTGGACGAAATGCCGGGCGAGCAATCCGATATCCGACGGGCGCTCCCGCAGGGGAGGAACCGTGAGGGGGAACACCGAAAGGCGGTGATAGAGGTCCTCCCGGAACAGCCCCCGCCCGATGGCGTCGGCCAGGATCCGGTTGCTGGTCGCGATGACGCGCACGTCCACCTTTTGCGGCTCCGAGGCGCCGACTTTCTGGAACTCCTGCTCCTGGAGGACGCGGAGGAGCTTGGCCTGAACCGGCAGGTCGATCTCGGTGATTTCGTCCAGCAACAGCGTACCGTGGTCGGCTCGCTCGAACGCGCCGATCATGTCGTCGATCGCGCCGGTGAAGGCGCCTTTGCGATGGCCGAACAGGTGGCTCTCGACGAGCTCACGGGGCAGGTTGGCGCAGTTCAGCGTGATGTACGGCCCTTCGGAGCGGTCGGACATATGGTGGATGAGGCGGGCAAGGATTTCCTTTCCGGTGCCGCTTTCCCCCTGGATAAATACGGGCGCCTTGTTCCGCGCGACGAGCGGCAGAAGGCCCTTGAGCTGCCGGATGCTCGGATGCTCGCCCACGTAATCGACGACGTTCGAGTTTTTGCGGGCGCTTTTGCGCCGCGCTTTCGGGGCGGCGGGTTCCACGTCGGCGGAGGAAGCCAGAATCGTCTGGACGCGCTCCACGAGTTCCGTCGTGGAGAACGGCTTCGGGATGTAATCGATGGCTCCCGTTTGCATGGTCCGCACGGCGTGCTGCACGTTGGCGTGAGCCGTTATCATGATGACCCGCGTCTCCGGATACTCGGAGCGGATGTGCGCCAGCAGCTCCAGTCCGTCCATGTCCGGCATCATGAAATCGGTGACGACCAGATCAAAACGGTTTTTTTTGAGTTCTTCGACGGCCTGCATGGCCGTCAGGCACCCGGTAACCTTGATGCCGTGGCGGGAGAACAGGCGCTCGAACAGCCCGTGGAGGAGTTGCTCGTCATCGACGAACAGGATATGGTACTGCGGGTCCATAAGCGATGGGTTCAGCCTGGCTTATCCGGAAAACCGGCAGGAATGTACGGCGAAACAGACACCGGAACACGTTTCCGGGCCTAATTCGTGCAAATCTCGTGAGGACAGGCGATTAGCTTCCCGTACACAGGGGTAGCGTGAGTGTAAAGCAGGCGCCCGTATCCGCATCGTTCGAGGCAAGATACAATTGGCCGTGATGGGCTTCCACTATGCGACGGGCCATAGCGAGGCCCACGCCCAGGTTGTCGGGTTTCGTGGTATAGAAGGGCTGGAAAACGGTTATGTGAGGCTCCGGGGCGTCGATGGAGCCGTCGTTCCACACGTCGAAGCGCAGGGAACCCTCCGAATCGGAGAGGTGGATCCGCACGCCGCCCCCGGTGCGGGTGGCGTCGAGCGCATTCTGAATGAGCACGAGCAGGGCCTGTTTGATCTGGTGCGGGTCGGCCTGAAGGAGGCGGCCCGCCGACAGGCGGGAATCGAGCGTGATGCGGCCCAGGTCGTCCTCGTCGATGCCGAGCAGGACTTCCTGAAACAGCCCGATGGGGTCCAGGGTAACCGGAGCCGGCATCGCCGGGCGGCTGTAAAGAACGAGGTCGGTGAGGACGCGGTCCATGCGGGCTACTCCCTCCAGGATGCGCAGGGCGAGTTCGCGTTGCTCCCTGTCGGCGAGCGAGTAGGCGAGCAGGTCGGAATAGCCCTCGATGCCCGCGATGAGGCTGCGGAGGCGATGAGCGAGCACGCCCGCAATGTCGGAGAGGGCGCGGTCTTTTTCTCGTTGCTGTTTATCTGTAGCGGATCCCATAGTCTTGAACGTACGCGCCGACGCCGCCTCCCGGAAACTACGTCGGCGCTGCCCGGGGGTTGACGGGAAAGGATGCGTCAGGGATTTTACCGGCCTGAAGTACGGCGGCAAGGTTTTCCCGCTGCGCCGGCTGGAATAACGACGAACAAAGGATATGCCATTCGCCGGACTCTCTCCCTGCGTAATAGGTCCGTCTGATTCGACACCCTTCAGGGTGTGCTCCGGGAATTATCGGCTGAGGATGCCCAACCGGGCAAGTGGACAGGCTGAACGTCATCCCCGACCAGGGGGAGCGGAACGACACCTGTTAGCCCCTTCATAACGTGCATTACTTGGGGAAATGAAAAGGAGCGGGGGCGTTGATCCCTTCGGCTATCTGCGAGGGGTAGGGTTACGAAAAACCCGGCCGCCTCGTACGGGCGGCCGGGTATAATTCGTACGGGTTTGGAATATCAGTTCCAGGTGCTTGCGTGATGCCTCGAAGGGGTTGCCGGACGTTCCGACCGACGGTCGTGGCCGGTCTGAAAGCGTTCCATCAGGCGGCGCAGGTCCTCGGTCAGGCGGCTCAATCCGTCGGCCGCGCGGGCGATTTGCTGCACGCCCAGGGCCGATTCCTGCGTGGCGCCGGTGATGCCTTCCACGCTCCGGGCGATCTGCTCGCTGGTGGCCGACTGTTCCTCGCTGGCGGCCGCGATCTGCGTGATCCGGTCCACGGTGCTCGCCGCGCCCTCCACCACCTGCTCCAGCGCTTCTCCGGCGCGGTCGGCCAGACGGATGCCTTCGGCTACCTCGTCATTCCCTTTCTGCATGGCGCGAACGGCCTCGTGCGTCTCGTTCTGGATGCCTTTGATCATCCCGGCAATCTCCCGGGTGGCGCCGGTAGTCCGTTCGGCCAGTTTGCGCACTTCGTCGGCCACCACGGCGAACCCCCGGCCCTGCTCGCCCGCACGGGCCGCCTCGATGGCGGCGTTCAGCGCCAGCAGGTTCGTCTGGTCCGCGATCTCGTTGATGACCGAGACGATTTCCCCGATGCGGCGGCTGGACTCCCCGAGGCGTTCGACCGTTTCGGCGGATTGTTTCACCACGTCGGCGATCTGCCGGATCTTTCGGACGGTTTCCAGCACCACCTCGCCGCCCTTGCGGGCTACTTTGCCGGCCTCTCCGGCCACGTCGGCGGCGCCGGAGGCGTTCTGCGAGTTCTCGACGATGGTCCGCACCATTTCTTCGACGGCCGCGGCAGCCTCGCCCGACTGGACGCTCTGCTCCTGTGCGGCCGTAGCCAGTTGCTCGGCCGACGCGCTGATCTCACCGGATGCGCTCGCTGCGGAGTCCACGGCAATCCCTACCTGACCGAGCATATCCCGGATGTTGCCGACGGCCTTGTTGAAACCGGCGTACAGCCGTCCTATTTCGTCCTCTCGTTCCACTTCGAGGTTCGTCGTGAGGTCGCCGCCGGCAAAACGTTCCATCTCCACGAGGATGCGGTCTACACTGGCCGAGAGGTATCGCCGATTCTCCTCGGATTCCCGCACGGCTTCTTCCACCCGGGCCTCTACGGAGGCTTTCTCGGCCTGCACTTCCTCGTGCGAGCGGCGTATGTTGGCGACCATTTCGTTGAAGCTCCGGCCCAGGCTCCCGACTTCTTCCTGCGTTTCGGCGGTTACGGTTACGCTCAGGTCGCCGTTACGCACTTTCCGGGCGGCATCGGCCAGGCTCGAAACCGGGCGGGAGATGATCCGTGAGGTGAACATACCGACGAAAAGCGCAAACAGCACCCCGAACAGAAGCAGCCCGAGCGTAACGGTCTGCGCCTGCCTCAGCGAAGCCGCGTTTTCCGTTTGCATCCGCTCGCCTATGTCGGCCTTGAGTCGGATGACTTCCTCCAGCGCCGTTTCCACACGATGGACCAGCGGCTCCATTTCGTGCTCCAGCAGCGAATCCGCTTCCTGGTTGAAATCCATTGCGGCCAGCTGCATCACCTGGTCCCGCAGAGGAGCGTATGCGGCGCGGGCCTCCCGAAACCTGTTCAGGGCGCCCAGCCCTTCCTCGGTCAGCATGGTCGCTTCGATGCGGGCGGAGAGGCTATCTACCATGACTACCTGCCTCTGGAAGCTCTTTTCGATCTCCAGGTTGCGTTCGGCATCGTCGGAGAGAATCAGATCCCGCAGGTTTACCTGACCCTGCTGAAACAACAGCGCCATCTCACCGATTTCCCGCGTGGGCACCGTAATCCGGTCGTACGCCACACCCTGGGATTCCGCTGCTTTCCCGAGGTCCATCAACCCATTCGCGCCGACGACCACCGCCACGACGGCCACTACGGCATATCCAGTAAGTATCTTCGTCCTGATTTTCCAGTTGCGGAAAGCAAACAGCTTGTTCATGGTTTCATCCGATTTGCCGATTCAACATTCCGCTCGGCAACAATACCGGCGGGCAAGAATGCAACAGGTATCGCAACTAGTCACACTTTATTAATAGTGTGTTCATGAAGAAGCCAAGAATCGACTGGTTGCTTAATTAGTTAAGGCGTCCGCCCGACTCAGGCGGATCTACTGATTTGCCGGACAAAGCCTTACATGAAAACGCGCCCCGGACGCATAGCGATTGCGGTTCCCGGCGCACTTCCGACCGACCTGAACCGCCTATTTTTAAGGCGTGTGCGGTAACGTCCTCCGTTCCCTATTCCGGAGTTGTATGGTTCCCATCCGAGATGCCAGGCGGGTATGGCCACGCGAAGCAGGCGCCATGCGCCTTCGGCTTTTGCGCATAGCAGGCGAGGACAGGCAGGTATTCGACCGGCTGCGGGAGGTGCTCTGGCTGGAGTACGAGCGGCACGACCGGCCGTACGGCGTCACCGAGGAGGCGATGCTGGCCTGGAGCGAAGCACAACTTCTGCAGAGCCGCCGGATGAAAAAATAGCGGGTTGCTACTCCGGCTTCCGGTGAACCCACAGAATGGCGCGCTGCCGAAGCTCCTCGGTCGAATCTACGTTGAGCTTTGCCCGGATACGCGCCCGGTGGGATTCGACCGTTTTGGCGGAGATGCCCATGGCGTCGGCTATGGCTTTCGTTGTGAGGCCGCGGCCGATGAGGGTGAATACTTCCAGTTCGCGGTCGCCAAGACGCTCGATAGCGGATACCGGCCGCTCATCCGACCGCGAAGACACCCGGCGGAGCACCTTGTTGTTCATGTGTTCGCTCAGGTACAGGCTTCCCCGAAGCACCGACCGGATGGCGCGCAGGACGGACGTATCCGGTTCGCATTTCATCAGGTACCCGCCGGCCCCTGCGTGGATGGCTCGCTCGGCGTAGAGCGCTTCGTCGTACATGGAGATGACGAGGATGCGGGGATGCGGCGTCCGGCTGCGGATATGTTTGATCAACTCGATGCCGCTCATCCCGGAGAGGCTTATGTCTACGATGACCAGGTCGGGTTTGACGTCCGAGATTCGTTCGAGTGCTTCCAATCCGTTCGAGGCTTCACCACATACCTCCAGATCCGCTTCGTTGCCGATGATGGCCCGATATCCGCGGCGGATGATCGGGTGATCGTCAACGAGAAATATCTTCTTCTTCATTACGAATCCTGTACCGGTGGGGCCTGCACGATGAAGGGAACGGACGACGAAAGCAAACTAAGCCCACAACCGGTTCAGCACTGACAGAAAATGTCCGACGGCTCCGAAAACGGAGCATGGTGTCCATCCAATTTATATTGGTATGGCAAATATGCAATACCCGACCCTGTCGGCGTGCTATAATTAAAACGATCCGAACCGCTCGACGGATCAGAATCGGAAACCGAGCCCGGCGGACAGCACGGTATACCGGCCGAAAGCGGCTTCGGCGCTGAAATGGAGGATGGAGAGGTTGAGCGCCGCCCCGATCAGGGCGCGGCTTCGGGTGCGCGCCTCCGAAGAGAACGCGACCGGGATGGAAGCGCTCGAAACGCCGGCCGCCGCAGCCGGAGGGGTAAAGGCATACTGCACGTCCAGCGTGGCGGACTCCGTCTGAAAGGCCCCGGAGAGGTACAGCGGTCCGACGGCCTTGCCGACGTGCAGGGCTCCGGCAAAGGTAGCCAGCTCGGCCACGTCTTCTCCTTCGTCGTCCAGAACGCGGGCCTGCTGCCACACGGCCAGCAGGCTCACGTCCACCGGAAGCTCCGGCAGGTATGCGCTGAAGTTGTGCCGCAGCCCGCCGCCGATGAGCCGGAGCGAACCCCAGTCCGGTACGGTCACTTCCGGGACGAACCGCAGCATGAGATCGGTGCCGAGCACCGTGCCCAGCTCCAGCTGCGGTACGGCCAGCGGGGCCAGGCGGGTTTCCACGAGTCCGCCGATGGTGGTGATGGAAAGCGAGGTGTCGATGGTTACCGGGACGGTGCGCCCCTGATACACGACGGTGGTATCATGGTCGATGCGGGCGACGGCCACGGCGGCCCGAGTGCGTCCGAAGATCGTCGGCGCATCCGTCACGGTGACGGTGGCCGGCGCCAGTCCGGTGAACGTTACCGGAACGGAGCCGCCCCGGTACGTATACGTTACCTCGATGGGCGTTTCGTATTGCAGATCGAACTGCTGGGCCCGCTCCGGCATAAAGGCGGCCATCGTTTGTACCCCCAGGTACATCGAAAAGCGCGTGCCGCGGGGAGCGCGCGAAGGTTGGTGGAACAGTCCGGCATTCAGGTTCAGGCCCAGGGCATCCACGAGGGGCAGGGTGTAAGCCTGCGCATACCGTCCGCCCACCTCCCGGAGCTGATCGTCCAGATTCTGCGCCCCGGCAGGCAGGACGGCGCAGAGAAAGAGGGCCGAAAATAGCCGGAATCTTGTTACGACTTTATGCATTACTTTAACCCGAAGATAATCGGAATACCCGTACCGGAGCGCTGTCCCTGAACGCGCCGGGGTCAATCTACCGTGTTCAGGGGGCCGGTCAAACGGTAATACGCTCATCGGCTGAACAAATTCATCCGGAACATGAGGTCCAGGGTGTATGAGTGGACCCGGACATCGTATATTGCCGCTAGCTTTATGCTTCGATCTTGCTCAGGGGACAGCCCATCCGGCTCAGGCGGGGTGGGCTGTACTTTTATCCGGGAACAGGAGCGGCCCAGGCCCATACCTTCCCTGCAGGAAATTCCTTACAGGGCCATGCGCCGGAGATGCTGATGATTGACGCCTTTTGTAACGTGCGGGTGTGCCTCCGGCGTATTGTTTTGCATTTTTTTGTTCCTCATTATCGTACCGGCGTCCCTGTCCGATAATGCCTCGCGAAGTACACCCTATGTTCTCCGAACGTTCCGAATCCTTTTCATACGAGCAGGCGCACGAATCCGGCTCCGTACTGATCGCCGTACTCGACGCGGGAGGGCGGGTTAAATTCGCATGCAAGGGGTGGACGCACCGGCTCGGGTACCCTTCCGACGGAGTGCAGGGCAAAGAACTGGCGCAGTTCGTCCGACCGGAAGACCGGGCGGAATACGATCGAGCGTTCGAAACCGCCGTTGGGCAGCGGGTGCCGGTATCGGCCCGGTTCCATCTTTGGACGGAGGATCGGAAAAGCCTGTACCATGAAGTGATGTTGCAGGCGGTAACGTACGAGGGGTTGGTTGAGGAAGTGATATTCATGGGTCGGGGTAGCCGGCCGGGTGTCGTCTTCGAGCCGGCTATGCGAGCGATGATCGACTCGATGCCGGATGCGGTGCTCATCGTGAGCGACCAGGGGCGCATTCTCCTCGCGAACGACGAAGCGATCCGGCTTTTCGGGTACGCCCTGGACGAGCTCGTAGGGGCCGAGGTGGAAATGCTGGTGCCGCAGCTATCCCGTACCCGGCATCGGGAGTTGCGAAACGGGTTCGTTGCGAGGCCGCACACCCGGGCTATGGGCAGCGGCGGCCGGTATGTTGCCGTGCGCCGCGATGGTGCGGAGACGCCGGTGGATATCGGCTTGCGCCGCGTGGCGGGCTCCGAGGGGGACGTGATCGTCGTATCGATCCGGGACATTAGTCTTCTGAGGCAGGCCGAGGCCGAGGCGCGGGTTCATGCCACCCGGTTTCGGGCCATATTCGATTCCACGTTTCAGTTCATCGGGCTGTTGAACCCCGAAGGTACACTGCTCGAAGTCAATCAGGCCGCCCTCGATTTCGGCGGGCGTTCTCTGGAGGAAGAAACCGGCAAGCCGTTCTGGGAAACCTCCTGGTGGC
>CBDUBS010000121.1:0-10759 GCA_965365445.1 uncultured bacterium
AAGATCGTCGTGATCAGGAAATCGGCCCGATAGGTCATCCGGTCGGCGAGCGAGTCCGGGGAAAAGCCCGCGACCCCCCCCGAGTGCACCGCCCCGATACGCGCGCACGCCAGCATGGCGTATACCGCCTCCGGAATCATGGGGAGGTATATGGTCACCCGGTCTCCCCGCTTCACGCCGTGCTTTTTGAGCACATTGGCAAAGCGTCCGACTTCTTCCGCCAGCGCCCGGTAGGTTATGCTCCGCGACGCTTCGGTCGGATCGTCCGGTTCGAAAATAAGGGCCACGCGATCCGGATGCGTATCCAGATGACGGTCTATACAGTTATAGCACGCATTCAGCCGGCCCCCCTCGAACCAGCGGATGTGTACGTCGGCCGGATCGAACGAAACGTCCTTCACGGTCCGAAACGGCTCGAACCAGTGCAAACGTTCCGCCTGTTTTCTCCAGAACGCCTCCGGGTCTTCAATGGAACGGGCATACGCCTCTGCGTAGGCTTCCCGCGAGGCAATCCGGGCGGCGGCTCGAAACGCTTCCGGGGCGTGGTACAGTCCGGCGGAGCCGGAATAGGCTGCGGTTACCTGGTCGGACATGGGAATGCCGGGGTTGGTTCGGGTGGAACGGAAGGCTCGTCAGCTCTTGTGACGCCCGCGATTGGGCGGAGCGAAACGCTTGGACATGGCGTCCTGCAAATCGGCGACCTGCGTGAATACGTTCCGAAGCAGATTTTGCTGCACCTTGCGAAGCACGAACGGGTCGATACGGTTGTTGGGCGGCTCACCGGCTTCAAAGGCGCGCAACTGGTCCTCCAGGCGGAAGTCCACCAGATGGCGGTAGGCGTCCAGCGCGTCGCCGAGGATGCGGGATAGCTCCGGGAACGAATCGGCGGCCCGGCGCAACCGCTCGAACGTGCTGGACGATTCGAGGTTGCGCATTTCAAGCGCCAGAATTCGGGCGGCATCGACCACCGGAAGGATGCCTCGCGCCCGAATGTCGAACGTATTGCGGTGCTCGCCCGAGCGCTGAAGAACGAAGCGGCGCAAAAACGACAGGGGCGGTTTGTTTTGCAGCGCGTTGGCCGTGAGCAGCGACAGGAACTTCCGATCGGGGTCCATTGCCTGCACATTCAGGGCATCGATGATGTCCTGCTTCAAGTCAGCGATGAGCGTTTTATCGCCGTAAATCCCGCGCATGTCGAAGAATACACCGGCATGGCGCAAATCCTCTTCGCCGGACTGGAGTATCCACTCCCGGAAGGTCATCTTCCAGTCGCGCAGGGAGCGCCGCCATCGGGCGTCGCGGGCGACGTACTCGCTCATGGTGAACCCGCAGAAGGCCAGGCCCTCGTTTACCCGACCCGCCAGGTGGTTGAACCACTTTTCGGCCCGTTCGGCCTCCTCGGGGGACGACGGGTTGCCGTAAAGAAGGGCGTTGTGCTGCTGCGAGTTGAGCGCCATCTCCTGACGGCCCCCGGAACCGAGACGTATCCAGACCCAGGGGAGTTCGACTCGCAAATCTGGTACCTCCTGCCGCAAGTCGCGCTCTACGAGTTCGATAACCCGGATAGCCAGGCTGTCGTAAATGACCGACATGATGCTGTTCAGCATTTCCGGCTGCACGCCCTGCCGGTACAGCCGGAGCAGTTGTTCGGATACCGCCGCCCGAATGCTGACGAGTTCGGAGATGGACGGCGCCCGGTGAATCCGCTGCGTGGTCGCCACGGGATCCTGACCCCGGTAGTGCGCGATGTCCCGGTCGGTGAGCAAGCCCATCGGGGTTGCGCCCCTGTCGTTCTGCTGCACCATCACCAGCCGGTTGACCCGCTCGTTCAGCATGATCATCATCGCCCGGAACAGCGATGCATCCGTGGATATGGTGAGCACCGGTGTCGTCATGAGTCGTCGTACGGGCGTATCCGGCGACTGGCCCCGGGCTACGAGCTTGTTCCGCAGATCGCCGTCGGTCATGATGCCGATCATCTTGCCGTCGTGCACGACCAGAATGGAGTCCACGCTCTCGCGGCGCATGATGCGGGCGGCCTGCTGAGCGGTGGTATCCGGAGCGCACGTAACCAGGCCCCGGTGAACGAACTGGTTGAGCCGCCGGTCCAGGAGCAGATGCGCCCCGGTGACGTCCATCTCCTTGTCGATGTGTCGGACATACCGCTTGGCGTCGTTCTCGTAGAAGTTGGCGAAGTCGTTGTATTTGTCGAACAGGTTCTGGAATCGTTCACCGCGAAGTAAGGCGCACACGGTCGGCTCTACGGCCTTTGCCTCGTAAATGGTCATGCCGCCCTTCATCAAACCGAATGCGCCGAAGGTATCTCCTTCGCTGCACTTGTCGATGAGCCGCTGGTTTTCGACGTCCATGAGGCGCACCGTGCCGGATTCTACGATGTACAACCCTTTATGCATGGTCGTCCCCTGCTCCATGAGCACTTCACCCGGTCGGTAGTACTCTATGGAGAGGTCGGTAAGCACTTCCTCGATGGCTTCCGGGGGAAGGGCCGAGAAAGGAGGCGTCGTAACGAACAGATTTCGGAGACGTTCGGCAATCGAACTCATACAGGAGGCGGCAGGGTATACAGTCGATAAAGGGTCTCAGTATAGGAATAAACGGAACCTAAAACGAGTCCTGCACCGACCTCATCGAGGACGTTACGACACCGGCTGGTTGGGGCTGCGCCCGAAGGACATAGCGTGCCGGAACTACCCCATACGTTTATACAGGCGCCCGCAGGTGCCTCAACACCGCCTGGTCCCCTATCAACGCCCCGATTTCCGATACCAGCCTCATAAGGGTTTCGTCATCCTCGGCCTCGATGTAGTCCATCAACCCGCCTCGTCGCACGCCGGGCGCCTGCTTTTCTACCTCTGCCCGTTCCCGGTTGAGCAGGCGAGCGATGCCGTCCGCGTCCAGGCCCTCTTCTCGCTGGATCCGGCCGAGGGCATGAAGCAGCAGGGATGCCAGAAGGTGCATGAGCAGGTCGGCCTGGCGAAGTTCCAGACGGCTGAACCGACTGACACCCCTGGCCACAGGCTCCCTCTTTTCCCCGAAGGTATGGCGTAATACATCCTCACTTCCCGAGGTAGCGGTTTCGATAGGGCTCCGCCCGGCTGCATCGGGTCGCTCCGTGGAGGCCGTCAGAAGGGCGGGCAAGCGGTCGAGCAGCCCGCCGTCGTAGGTACGCTTCAACAGATTGAGAAGGGCCTGCGCTTGAGAGCGGGATTCGTTGGCCTGCCGGGCGAACACACCGAGGAGCAACGGAATCACGGCCGCCACGGCCCGGGTGGTCGTCTCGTCGTCGGCATCGATGATCCGACCCAACTGGCGCATGGTCTCGGCGTCGAGGCGCCGGCTGAGGATCTGTAGGAGTGGGGACATGCCTGTAGGCTCTCGGGGTATGGTGGAATCGTCGCCGTCCGTGGCCGGCGGCGCCTTCGCCGCTAACCGCGAAACGAACGACGGCGTTTCTCCAGATGGTGTTCTATCGAATCGACCTGAGCCCGTCTCGTTCCGGGACATATGGGGCAAAACGGGTAATGAAGTTGTTTCGATGCACGAAAACGACAAAGCGCCCGGAGCCGGGTCATGTTCCCGACCTCCGGGCGCCCGCATCCGGATATGGGCGCTCGCCCTGCTCCTCCCGTTCAGTTCAGACAAAGCCGACGATGGACCATGAATCCGTTTCCTTTCCGGTCGTACAGCACCAGTGCGATATCCGATATACCGCCGCCGTTCCGAGCAGGCCGGCGGGTATTCAGGTCGTTTTTCCGAATGGTGTACTCCGACCCGGCGGGAAGCTGTCGCTCCGCTGCCACGAACCGATACTGCACCGATCCGGTGCGGTCCCGTTCTTCCACCGGGCTGTTACGGACCTCGGGCGTGGCCTCCGCGGCAACATGAACGTGCGAAGATTCCAAACTGTGGAACCCGGCGGCAAATACCAGCCGCTCGATGAGGTCCGTTTCCCGTACGGATTTTCGTTCCACCGCCAGCGCCATAAACAGAACGGGCATCAGGGCAATCATGGTTATGGCGAGCGCTAAAGCGGCTACCCAGGTCATCGTTCCGTCTCCTCGATCGTTTGCGATACGTTATCGTACCGTTTTTTATGACCGAGATACGAGGAGGATCGTTCGGAACTTGTAGAAAAGCCTGTATAACAAGGATGTTGCAGGGGCGGCTTTCAGAGATACGGCTTCCGATCCTCGATAACCTGAGGAGCGTACCGCTTCACCCGGCTCGTGCCGGACCCGGAGATCGTGATAAAGGCGGGAGGAGGCCACAGGCAAGCGGCGACAGGCCCGGCGGAAACGCCGAGGCTGCCGTAGTTCGTCCGGAAGGTCTCCTTTGCCTGACCGTTTTTAGTTCAGGAACACGCGCAACGTGCTCGTCATGGGGCGGCCGGCTCGGTCGTAAATGGGCAGGGCAATATCAGCCGCTACCTGATTGGTTCCGGCGGGGTACCTGCTCAAACGTTGCACGTCGATCAGGCTGGAGAGCCTGCCCGCTTCGTGCGTCGAAAAGCCCGGAACCGTTACATCGTGCTGGAGCACCGGCGACTGACTGTAGGCAAGCCGGGCCGGTTCGGGCCTCCATGCCATGTCGGCTACCGGGTGTTCTTCCATCTCGAACGCGGCATGGTGACGGCGCGCCTTCAGATAGGCGAACGCCAGAATGATGACGGGAGCGCCCCACAGCAGCGCGATAACGGCGGCGAACTGGCTGAATGACGACATAACGCGTTCGGGAAGATGGCGGCGGGAACGGATCCACTGCCACCCCCCTGGCGCAAAAGGAATGCCATGTGCCCTGCCGCGCTGTCTGAAGCGATTACCCGATACTGTGGCGGTAATATTTTCCCCCGGAGGGTACGATTCTCCCCCGGGCAGGGAGGAGTTACATCGTCCGTCGGTACTGGCCGCCTACCTCGAACAGCGTCCGGGTTATCTGGCCCAGCGAACACACCCTGACAGTTTCCATCAGCTCCTCGAACAGCGGTTCGCCCGAGCGGGCCGCCCGCGCCAGGCGGTCGAGCGCCGGGCCGGCCTCCTCGCGGTGGACCGCGTGAAACCGGCGCAGGTGCTGAATCTGGTGTCGCTTTTCCTCCTCCGACGAACGCATCAACGCAACGGGCGTCCCTTCTTCCGCCTGCAAATCCGCCCGAAGAAACGTATTTACACCGACGAGCGGTAATTCACCGCTATGCTTCTTCTGCTCGTACAACATCGATTCATCCTGAATCCGGTGCCGCTGGAAACGCGTCTCCATGGCCCCGAGTACGCCGCCGCGCTCGTTGATCTGGTCGAACAGATCGAGAACCGCTGCCTCAACAAGGTCGGTAAGCTCCCGTATAAAATACGAGCCCTGCAACGGGTTCTCGCATTGAGCCGGTCCAAACTCCCGGTTGATGATGAGCTGGATCGCCAGAGCGCGCCGCACGCTCTCTTCGGTGGGCGTCGTGATGGCTTCATCGAATGCGTTCGTATGGAGCGAGTTGCAGTGATCGTATGTGGCCGTAAGCGCCTGCAACGTGGTCCGTATGTCGTTGAAGCTGATTTCGCGGGCGTGCAGACTCCGGCCCGAGGTCTGGATGTGGTACTTCAGCTTACGGCTTCGCTCGGAGGCTCCGTACCGGTCGCGCATGGCAATTGCCCATATGCGTCGGGCCACCCGGCCCAGGACACTGTACTCGGCGTCCATGCCGTTCGAGAAGAAAAACGACAGGTTCGGAGCGAAGTCGTCGATGGCCATACCCCGGGACAGGTAGTATTCGACGTAGGTGAAGCCATTGGCGAGCGTCAGGGCGAGTTGCGTGATTGGGTTCGCGCCCGCCTCGGCGATGTGGTACCCCGAAACGGATACCGAGTAATAGTTTCGGACGTCGTTATCGATGAAATATTGCTGCACGTCGCCCATCAGCCGGAGAGCGAACTCGGTGGAAAAGATGCAGGTATTCTGAGCCTGATCCTCCTTGAGGATGTCCGCCTGAACGGTGCCACGGACGGCCTGCAAACTCTCTTTCCGGATACGTTCGTATTCGTCCGCATCCAGCAGGCCCCACCGCACGAGATCCGATCCGGATACGCCGAGCATACCCAGCCCGCTCCCGTCGTGACCAGCGGGAAGGGATTCGGTCCGGCCGTCGGGACCGAACGGAACGTACCGTACAGGCTCCTCAGCCCGTTCCGCCTCGATACGCCGTGCGGTCTCTTCCCACCGGCCCTCCGCCCTCAGGTAGAACTCTACCTGCTGATCGATCGCCGTGTTCAGGAACACGGCCAGGATCATCGGAGCCGGTCCGTTGATGGTCATGGATACCGACGTAGCCGGGTGGCACAGGTCGAAGCCGGAGTACAGCTTCTTCATGTCGTCCAGCGTGGCGATGGAAACGCCCGCATTCCCGATTTTGCCGAATATATCCGGCCGTTCATCCGGATCGAAACCGTACAACGTAACCGAATCGAACGCGGTGGAGAGGCGGCGGGCCGGAAGATCGGAGGAGAGCAAGTGAAACCGCCGGTTCGTTCGCTCCGGACTGCCCTCCCCGGCGAACATACGCGTCGGGTCTTCGGTGTCGCGCTTGAAGGGAAATACGCCGGCCGTGTACGGGAAGTGGCCGGGCAGGTTTTCGAGCATCCCGAACCGCACCCGTTCGCCGGCGTCGTCGATGGCAGGAAACGCCACGCGGGGAACGAGTGAGCCCGAAAGCGTTTCACGCCGAAGGGGGGTCTGGATGTCGCGGCCTCGTACTGTGTATGTGAACGTCTCGCCGGTGTAGGCGGCGGCCCGCTCCTCCCACTGTTCCAGAACGGTACGCGCCCCCGGTTCCAGCCGGATCAGGTGATCCTCGGCCAGGGTTTCGAGGGGCTCCCGAATGGCCGGGTCGTCGATCTCCTGCAACAGCTGCATGGCCGCGCCCCAGGAGCGGGCATGATGCACGTTCGATTCCACCACCTTCCGGTACCGACGCACCGCGTCGGCGATTTCTGCCAGATAACGCTCCCGGTTTGCCGGAATGACCGAGGGGAAGGACGCCGCCGCCGCAATCGGCGCGGCTCCTCCATCCGGTAATGCCGGTCGTGCGAAACCACAGCAATCACCCAGAAGGGCCGCCAGTCCCTCGTACAGAGCCGTTACGCCCGGATCGTTGAAATGCGACGCCATCGTGGGGTACACCGGCATCTCCTCCTCAGAGCGGTCCCACCATCCCCTGTTGCGGACGATCTGTTTCCGAATTTCATGCAAGGCGTCGGCGCTGCCGCGTTTCTCGAACTTGTTCAGCGCCACCAGATCGGCCGCATCCAGCATCCCGATCTTCTCCAGCTGTGTAGGCGCCCCGAAATCGCCGGTCATCACGTACAGCGACAGGTCGGCCAGATCCGCGATTTCGGTATCGCTCTGTCCGATGCCGGCGGTCTCCACGAAGATCAGGCCGTACCCGGCGGCGCGGCACCGGGCTATGCTCTCGTGCAGCGCCTCCGATACGCTCCGATGAGCCTGCCGCGTAGCGAATGAGCGCATGTACACCCGATCCGCGTAAGCGCCGTACAAGGCGTTCATGCGTATCCGGTCGCCCAGTAGCGCGCCGCCCGTCCGGCGGCGGGTGGGATCTACGGAAAGCAGGGCAATTCGCAAGGAAGGATGATGGCGCAAAAACCGGCGCACCAGCTCGTCGAGCAAGGTCGATTTGCCGGCCCCACCCGTGCCCGTAATCCCTATGACGGGCGCGCCCGCGCCGCCGTCCACGCCTGAGCCCGACTTTCGTTCTACGGCCGACAGGCTCCGAGCCAGCTTCAACCATTCTCCGTACGGCTCCGGGGCCGACTCCTTTTGCCCGTTGGAGGCTTCGCCGGCATTTCGGGTCATCGCCAGCATTTCGTCAATCATGCCCTGCAAACCCAGGGCCATGCCGTCCTCTGCTGAAAAAATGCGCGAGACGCCGTAGCGGTGTAGCTCCTCGATCTCGGCCGGAACGATTACCCCGCCGCCCCCTCCGAAAACCCGGATATGCCCCGCTCCGTATTCCCGGAGGCTGTCTACCATGTACCGGAAGTATTCCATGTGCCCCCCCTGATACGAGGATACGGCTATGGCATCGGCATCTTCCTGTATGGCGGTATCCACGACCTCCCGCACGGAGCGGTTGTGCCCCAGGTGAATCACTTCGGCTCCCGAAGCCACGAGCATCCGGCGGATGATATTGATGGCGGCGTCGTGGCCGTCGAACAGGGACGCTGCCGTGATGAACCGGGGGGGACGCGGCCGGTCCGAGGGGGCCGTTTGGAGAGCCGGAGAAGTACGGGTGTTTTCCATGACACAGGTACGGCGAATCGTGAATCGGGGTCCTGCTGCTTCAACGCCGGGGGAAGCGTATTTGCTTCCCGTAATGAAAAAGGGGCGACGCCATGAAGCGCCGCCCCTTTTTCTGAATATAGGCCGTTTTATCGGGCGGCGTCGTAATTCTTCTGCGCCTGATCCCAGTTCACCACGTTCCAGAATGCCTGTACGTAATCCGGACGGCGGTTCTGATACTTGAGGTAGTAGGCATGCTCCCACACGTCCAGCCCGAGTACCGGGGTATCCCCCTGCATGAAGGGGCTATCCTGGTTCGGCAGACTGTACAGGTCGAGCTCGCCGCCCGGCTTCACTACCAGCCAGGCCCAGCCGCTGCCAAACCGTTTGCCGGCGGCATCCGAAAACTGCTTCTTGAACGCGTCCAGTGATCCGAACTTCCGGTCGATGGCCTCCGCCAGCGAGCCGCCGGGCTGCCTGGCTCCGTCTTTGGAAAGCAGCGGCCAGAACAGGCTGTGGTTGGCGTGCCCGCCGCCGTTGTTCCGAACGGCCGTTCGGATTTCCTCCGGAACCTGGTCGATGCCGCGCAACAGGTCTTCAATCGACTTACCCTGGAGGTCGGGCTTGCCTTCCAGTGCGGCGTTCAGGTTGTTGACGTAGGCCTGATGGTGCTTCGTATGGTGAATCTGCATCGTCTGCGCATCGATGTGCGGCTCGAGTGCATCGTGGGAGTACGGAAGTTCGGGTAAGGTATGCGCCATGGCTCCTGTAGGTAGGGTTAAAACTAGTTAGGGTTAAAACCGGCTCGGATCAGTGTAAAGCATCTTATATCAACAGACCAGTGGCTAGAATGTTTTGCGGGCTTCATACCACCTCCATGATTCAGAATGGTCACCCCCTGACAAGAGAAACGAAAGCAAGCCGTTTTGAATCAGCGGGATATCCTTCCATGCCTTGAGTCGTATGAAGTAGAAAAAACTTCCCCGGATTGTAATGATGTTGAAATCCGACCCAGGCCGGCTGTACTGAGGTTTGCCGGGACGCACCCTTATGGCGCATCGAAACCGGCGTCTGAAGCGCAATGACCATAGGCTACTTTAACATGTAACCCTTTTGATTTTATTCCGTATCTTTGCTATTCCTTCACATTACCGGGCACGGGGGTCTGGCCTGGTATCCGGTTGCGGAAGCCATTAAACTGATTATTATCTACATACCACACAGCAGAGGTGAGTCATGCGTGCACTGCGTCGGTTATTCATTCTTACCCTCGTGACGGCCGTGTTCGTGGGACCGTCGATGGATGCCCGGGCACAATTCGACATCAAGAAACGCCTGAAAAAACAGGCCGAAAAGGTAGCCGACCGGGCAATCGAAGGAGCCGGGGATGAAGCGGCCAATCAGGCGGAGCAAAAAGCCCGCAACGCCGTGCAGGGCGCCGTCGAGCAGGAAGCAGCCGAACAGACCTCCGGCATCGACCTGAGCGGGGCGGGCGCCCTCGGAAGCGGAGGGGCCTCGGGAAGCTCGGGCGTAACCGACTTCAGGGAACTCAAGGCGCTCCTGCCGAAATCGGCGGCGGGCAAGGCTCAGACCGATAGCCGGGGCGAAAAAGGCGGGGCCTTCGGTATCGTCACCTCCAACGCGAAGGCTGAATATGGAGATAACCTGACCCTTACGATCACGGACCTCGGCACCCTCCGCAGCGCCGCCATGCTCGGGTATGGCTGGCTGGCCGCCGAGATCGACTCGGAGAACGACGACGGGTACGAACGCACGACGCAGCACGAGGGGTACCCGGCGTACGAGAAGTTCACCAAAAGCGGCAGGGACACCCATGCGGAGCTTTCGGTGATCGTCGGGCAGCGGTTCGTCGTGAGTGCGGAAGGCAGCGGCATCTCGATGGATGCCCTGAAAGGAGCGGTCGGACAGGTAGACCTCGGCAGGCTGCAAGCGATGAGCGGCGAAGCGGCGCCTGTCCCGAACGGACAAACCGGCACGCCCTTCGAACCGGTGGATTTCGCGGCGCTCAAAGGTTTCCTGCCGGCTTCATTTCCGGGGCTGGCCCGCACGGATGCAAGCGGTCAGAAAACCTCCGCCCTGGGCATCAACATGTCGTCCGCCGAGGGCAGCTACGGCTCGGATGACAAAACCGTTCAGGTAACCATCACCGATATGGGCAACCTGACATCCCTTACGATGCTCGGATACAGCTGGCTCTCGATGCAGATGGATAACGAAAACGATAGCGGATTCGAGCGCACGACGAAATTCGACGGGCATCCTGCCTATGAAAAATTTGAGCGTCACGGCGACTCCTCCTCCGCCCAGATACAGGTCGTGGCGGGGCAGCGCTTCATCGTCTCGCTCGACGGCGCCAACGTGCCCATCGAAACGCTTCGGGCCGGGCTTAAGCAAATAGACCTGGCAAAGCTGGCCTCCTTGCAATAATCACGGGCTTCAG
>CBDUBS010000122.1:0-10713 GCA_965365445.1 uncultured bacterium
AGGGGTAGCCGGCCTGATCGGTAAACGCGACGTTCGCCGGGTGGCGGCCTCTACCGCCTATACAGGAGCCGGGCGCACCGCCCGGGAATACCTTTTCATCGACCTTAGTCCGTGGCAGGGCGGCGGCACGCTTGGCATTACATTGCGCATTACCGACGACCTTACCGGTCGGTCGGCCGAGCGCTCCCTGACGTTCGAGGTGGCAGACTGAGGTCAGCCTACCGGCAGCGCCGCCTCATTCCAGAAGCCCGACATGACATCGTAGTAGCGGCACGCACCGCAGTTCCGCCCGGCTTGCGGGATGTGGTCCGCAGCCAAAAGGTCCAACACGTCCAGCAGAAATGTCCGATAGGCCGCATCGTCGCGTGGGATCTCGATCCACCGGGGTGTGAGCCGAACGAGCGCGTGCGAATCCGGCTCGAAACGCATCAGTTCCTCCGGATCGAGGCAAAGCAGCCCCATCCGCGTGACGGGCGCCAGCCGCTCTCCCACACCGGCCCTTTCCAGCGCCCACGCGTAGGCGTGCAACTGCCGGGAGTAAAACGGCACGTACCGGGCGGCGGGCTCAGTCATTTTGTAATCGACGATTCCCCACGACCCGTCGTCAAACCGGATGAGGTTGTCCACGCGCCCGCTGAAAATAAACCGGGCTCCGTCCGGGGTAAGGGAAAGCGGGGCGCTCTGCACGTGCATCTCCTCGTGCATCATCTTTCCCCCCGGCAGCGAATCCTGAACCGCGCGGCAGTCGCGCCCCTCGAAGTATCGCTGAAGCAGCCGGTGATATTTGTTGAAAACGGACGGGAAGGGCATCCGGGGGCGGGCCAGGTTGTGGCGCACTTTGAGATAGAAGCACCGGGGGCACTCGTCCCATAAAAACGTGAGGTCGGAGGGGCTGATGAGGAAAGGCGGCATGGCATTACAGGGTTGTTGACTGAATATAACTTTCCGATAAGAAAACACCGCCGTCGTTTCATCAGGACCAACCCTGTCCGGATCGGGGCGGCGGGTCTACGCAAACGTTACAAGGGCGGGCAAACCTTCGCCGCTCGAAGGCCGTTTGCCGTCCGAATCTCCTTTGTATACCAGTTCGTACAAACCTGTATGCCGTACCTATCCGTGGCCCTCAGTCTGCTGACGGCGCTGTCCCTATCGTCCTGTGCCCCCGGCCCCGATGAGCCGGTTCCTGCTGCGGTGGCGTCCCCCTCCCCACCGAGCGAAGGCCATACGCTGGAGGAAGTCGCAAGGATCGAGCTGCCGGACGAGCTGAAGGAAATTTCGGGTATGACGCTGCTCGACGGACGCATCCTGGGGGCGGTCAACGATGAGCAGGGCGTACTGTATTTCGTGGACATCGCCACCGGGCAGATCTCCGACCGGAAGAAATTCGGAAAGAAGGGAGATTACGAAGGCATCGCGCTGGCAGGTCGGAGGCTGTACGTACTCCGATCGGACGGCAGCCTGTTTGAAATCACCAACTGGGGAGACTCGGAGCCGGGCAGCGAGGAGATCGAGACGGGATTGAAGAAAAGCTGCGATGCCGAGGGCCTGGCATTCGACGGCACGAGGGGCCGCCTGCTCGTGGCCTGCAAAGAGAAAGGCGGTAAAGGGATGAAGGGCGACCGGGCCATTTATGGTTTCGACCCCGCTGCAAACCGCGTGTCTGACGATCCGGTGTATGTGTTACGGGAGGAAGATTTCAGGAAAGGGAAAGACGATTTCAAGCCCTCCGGGCTGGCCATTCATCCTTCCTCCGGGGATGTGTATGTGCTCTCCTCCGTCCGGAAGGCCGTGGTTGTACTTGCCTCGGACGGTTCATTCCGCGAGGAAATCGACCTCTCCGACGCCGGACTCGAGCAACCCGAAGGCATGGTCATCCTGCCTGAAGGCGATGTGCTCATTTCGAGCGAGGGCGTCAAGCATCCCGCCGTATTGACCCGGTTCCGAATTCGATAGGGGAACCAGGGGCCGCCATACTGTACACGTCGTCGCGCACCGAGTGCGGGGCGGGACAGGCCCGGTGTAGGCTCTTCAAAGAAATGCATACTCCCTGAGGAGATCCCGGCTCACCTCCCTCCGCTGGAGGGGCCGGGATGACGAAGAAAAAGGGGAGCCGGCGGGAAGATGGATAACCGGAATCTGCTCAGAGTTCGCCACAGCATACCTGCGGCGTCTCTTACGTCCGGCAGCGACGCTTCGATACCTGTAAAGCGAGAGCCCGCCTGGGGAATCAGGCAAATTCCCTTCGCGCATAGGTTTCCCGGAGGCCGCGCTCGCGCATTTCCCGGGAGATGGCTTCCAGAGCGGCGCGGATACGCCGGCGTTGTTCGAGCCGGTCCCGAACGGACTGGCGTTCCAGGTCTTCGAGCTGGTGCTCGTAATCGAGCACGGTGCGGAAAAGCGTGTAATCGCTCAGCAGGGGCAGACCTGCGGGGAGGTACTCGTTGGTAGGTACGGTCATGGGGTCCCTGATTCTGGATGAACAAAGACAACCGATGCTACCGGATCGGACAATCGAAAAAGGAAGGGCGTTCCGGCTAATAATTGATAAGCATTTTCCGGAACAAGATCAATGATTTAGGCTCAGAGCCCGTGCGCTTTTCATTCCCTAATGTGTAACGTTCTCGTTAAGGGAACCGGTCACGTGCGTTGAAGCCAGAATACGAGGATGTCGTCGGCGAAGTGAGGCGCCGCGCTGCGGGAGAGAATGGATTCGAGCATGTGCTCGACGGGTTGCGGATGGTGCTGCGCCTCGGCAGAGGCGGCCAGGATGCCTTGCTCGCCTACCATATCCCCCGTTTTGAGGCGTTGCTCCATCAGGCCGTCGGTGTAGGCCAGCAGGGAGCTTTGGGGAGGAAGTTCGAGCGTGGTATCCGTGAATTCGGCTTCGGCGTCCAGGCCGAGGATGATGTCGCTCTCAGCGACGATGTGCGATTCGGAGGGCGTTACGAGCACCGGTCGGCAGTGGCCGGCATTCGAATAGGTAATGAGGTGGCGGGCCGGCTCCCATCGGATGAGCAGAAGCGAAGCGAAGGTTTCCTCCATCACCTCGTCTTTCATGAGCACCTGGTTGACGCGTTTCATCAACTCGGCGGGGGAGAGCGAAACACGCAGCATGGCGTGCAGGGTGCCGCGAACGTAGCTTAGGAAGCTGAATGCATAGAACTTGGCCTGGATACCCTTGCCCATCACGTCGCCGATGGTGAAGAAGAAGATACCCGGCTGGGCTTCGGTCCAGTCGAACAGGTCGCCGCCGCCGGTTTCGCGGGGGCTGTTGAAGAAGAACGATTTGTACCCCGGCGCCTCCGGCATCTTTTTGGGCATGAGGCGCTGGGAGAAATCCTGCCCGATGCGGGCGTCGAGCTGCGTGCGGTAGATGTTGGTGCGGTCGAGCAGGCGCTCGATGCGGGTGAGCAGCTGTTCGATGTCGAACGGCTTGGTGATGTAATCGTCTACGCCGGTGCGCATGCCTTTCATCCGGCTCTGGTCGTCCGCTTTGGCCGTCAGAAAGATGAACGGAATGGCCCGGTAGGCGGGCTGATTCTGGAGAGAGGCCTGCAGGGCGAATCCGTCCATGCGGGGCATCATGATATCCGAGACGATCAGGTCCGGCGCCGCTTCAGCCACCCGTTCCAGCGCCTCTTCGCCGTTGGCCGCCGTCTTGACGGTGTACTGTTTACTGAGTCGGTATTCGAGCAGCCGGCGGAGGGTATGCTCGTCTTCGACGACCAGAATGGAGAACTTTTCCATGAGGGGGTTCGGGCGCTGTTACTCGAAAGGGATATGCAGCCAGGGGTCCGGTTCGGTGGTCACTACGAATTCGAGGCGGTGACGATCGCCGGGGATCTGTTGATACGAAAGGTTGACCGTGCAGGACTTGAGCATCAACAGCCCCATGCCCCTGTCCGGGAACGCATCCAGGATTTCCTGGCGGGATAGCAGCTTTCCGTCGAGATCGAACCCCTGCGAATTATCCTCGATTACGCACGCGATGCTTTCACCGCAGGGCGATAGTTCGAGGGTGATGCGGGGGTCCCGGTTGCTGAAATCGGCGTGCTGAATGAGGTTGGCCAGCCATTCGTGCACCGCCAGCTGCGTGCGCCACACCAGGTCCTCACCGACATCCTTCGGACGGTTGCCGTTCAGCATCCAGTGCTCGAAAATGCCGTGCACCCGGTCGATGAGCGTGCCGAGTTGGTCGAACGTGTACTTGGTTGGACACATCTACGGATACGTTCAGATACTGCCGCCTTGCGGACAGCAGAAACGAAAATCAGGATAGGGCTTCGCCGGCCGCATCGACCGTGGGAAACTGGCGAAACACCTTGTAGGTACGTGTCAGCTGCACCACAACCTGAACCGGACGGGAGACAGCGGCAAACACCACCTGTCCATTCAGCGGCGACACCTGCCTGTAAAGCGAGAAGATCGAGCCTAGCCCCGTCGAATCGAGGATGCCTGTCTCTGAAAAATCGAGGATGAAATTGAGCGCACCCTGACCAACGTAGTCCTGACACGCCGTTTTGAATTCGGCGGCGTTTCGAAAGTCGAGTGCTTTGCCGATTTTGACCGTCACCGTGTTCGGTCCGTGGGGCTCCAGAATGAAACTCATGTCCACTTCTTCGGATAAAGGTAGTTGGTTAACCTCTGCCGTCGCTGGTATCGGCCGAAAAACGGGTTTCTAAAGTCCGGAAATCCGATTGGCTGATCGGGCAGCCCTGCTCCGTGACGGCAGGCAAACCGTTAAGTGTAGTACTGCCGCCGGTATAAACAAAGCGCGGGCGACGCCGTTTGACACTTTTCGACCCAACTTAATGGGTCGTAGGCGTAGTTTTTATAGTAATAAGTAAAAGAAATGATCGAAATTGCGAATCATCTGGCCGGAATCGGCCTGCGGCTGGGCGTCGTTGAGGCGCATGGAGTGCAGCCGGACGTGTATCCCGCCGGTTTCGAGGAGGTGTTGGACGAGGTATTGCGCAGGAGGCAAACCGACCCGATCGACGAGCTCCGCCGGTCCGCCGTGCGCGATATGCTTCGCAACGGCCGCTACCGTCCCACCGGCAGGGGGAAACCCGCCTCGGAGTACCTCATCCGTGCGGCAACCGAGGGCTTTCCGCGCATCAACGCCCCGGTGGATGTATGCAACCTTATCAGTCTGTCGTCTCTCTTGCCGATATCACTCTGGGACGTCGGGCTCGCGGGTGCAGACAGCTATTTTTTCCGGCTTGGCACGCCGGGTGAGGCGTACGTATTCAATGCGGCCGGCCAGACCATCGACCTGGAGGACCTCATCGTGGGATGCCGCACCGGGCCGGAGCTCCCTCCGCAGGGTATGCCGATCGTCAACCCGGTAAAGGACAGCCTGGCGACGAAAACCACCGGCCACACCCGGCACGTCGCGGCGATCATTTACGCCCCTTCGGCAGCCGTCCCGGAAGATGAACTGATCGAGACGACGGCCCGCTTCGCGGACCTGCTGGCTTCATGCGGACCCGAAGCGGCTGCGGCTTACCGCATTGTGGACTGAACGACCGGGCCGCGCCCCCACATTGATTCCGGGGCCGCCGGTGGAAGCGGCTTCCTTATTGCAGGGAGGGGGTCAGGAGAAGGACCGCAGGAGTTCCCGGTCGCGAACGACTTCCACCACCTCGCCGCAACGACCGCATCGGTACGTGATTCGTTTCGGGGTGCCGGTAGCGCCGTTGAGGAGCAGGAGCCAGGCCCACAGGCCTAACTAGGTTCCGCGTGTACGCGGTGATGGGTGCGGTCGAAGCCGCAGCGGCAGCGCAGCGGATCCGGGGAGGAGTGATCAGGCATGAGAGCGACGAAAAACCGGAAAAGATACCGCCCATTCAACGCAACCGACCCGTCGTATGCTCCCTCAAGCGACGGTGGAATAGACTGCCGGCGCAGACTCCGTATCTCCGACATGCGAGCGGCGCTGTAACTCGTCATCGATGGCCTGAAGCGCCTGGCTGATCTCCCGCCTGATCCGGTCCGATTGTTCGGAAGCGGTTGATGCCAGCATCCGGTACGCTTGCCGGTATGCCACGGCTGTTTTTATGAGCGTCGCCTCACATAATTCCGATAAATGAGGCGGAATGAATTCGTTCGGGTTCATGCCTGTTCCGTTCCTCGGGTTGAAAGAAACAGCGAGTGGAAGCGCTACCAATTTAACAGATTGCGGCTGGCTGGCGCAACCGGAGGATAAGTCCGTAACGATAAATTAAAGGTCGTATGTTCCTTTTCGCGCGTCGCCGGCCGGTGGGAGAAAGGCAATGCTTCGGATACGGGTTTCAGCCCCCTGTATCGAGTCCGGGATGACTGACATGAGCGCGAATTACGAGAGGGCGCCCTCTTACCGGGCGGCTTCGATTTCTGCGCGGAGTCCGAGCAGGGCGTCTTCAACCGCCACGAGTTCGCCCCGCGCTTCGTTAAGGGCGCTCTGGCGGCTTTTGACGAAGCGGCGGTAGGGGGCGACGGCCTCGTTGATCTGCTCGGTAGCGTCGGCGATTTCCTGATGAACCTGCCGGGAAATGGTGTCGGTGAGGGACGTGCGCAACTCATCGATGCGCTCGTGGAGCGCCTGCCGGGCCTGACGGCGTTTGCGGGGGAGGAGGTAGAACCCTCCCACGGCCAGCGCCGTTGCGAGCAGGATGCCCGTTACGTCGGCGGCGGCGCCCGTAAGCACCGTAAGCACGAGCGCGCCGATACCCACGGCGCCTACCTCGGCCAGGGCCGTGGTAGCGAACGCCCCCTGTACCTGGTTGGCCATCTGCCGGGATTCCAGCTCGCGGTCGTACCGGTTGACGGCTTCGCGCGCCACGCGCCCGACCGAGTTGAGCAGCGCCTGGCGGTTGTAGGTGAACTGCGGGCCTACCTCGCCAACCATCCCTTCGGCATGGCGGGTTAGCTTGCGGCGGTCCAGGTGCGTGCTGATATCCTGCCAGACTTTCAGGTTGCGTTCAACGATCCAATCAACCAGACGGCCGACTTCTTCGGAGATGCGTTCCGGGGTGTCGGCGATCACCTCTTTCTCGAAAAGGCGGCGGACGCTTTCGGAGTCGAGGAGCATACGGATGCGCCCGATGCGGATCGTTTCCTCGAAGAAGGCGTCGCCCCGGCGCTCCATGTCGGTCAGGATGGCGTCGAGCCGTGCCAGGCGCGGCTCGAAGTCGCGCAGCATTTCCTCGTGGAACACCCCGAGCTGACGGCTGATGTTCTCGATAGCCTCTACATCGTCCGCGAGCAGCTTTTGCTGCTGGAACGCCATTTCTTTATAGATGCCGGTAAGGCGCAACCCAACGTTCAGGGGGTTGAGCAACTTGAGCCGAACCCGCTCCGCCTGATCAAGGGTTTGCGTGAGAAAGGTTTCGACTGCGCCGAAGCCGCTGCGTTTCCAGAGGATTTCATCCCCATCGAGGCGGGCGAGCATGGCCTGCCTCGAAGATACGGGGAACACCTCCGGCAGCACCCCGAGTTGGCGGCTGACGTTCTCGCGGACGAAGGTGACGACCTGCTCCCGCTCCGCTGCGTTTTGCAGGATGTCCACCTTGTTGACGATCACGACGATCTTCTTGCCCCATTGCTGGATGTGTTCCAGAAACTCCCGCTCGGTTTCGGTATAGGGCCGGTCGGCGGACGTCACGAACAGGACCAGGTCCGAGCGGGGCACGAAATCCCGGGTAAGCTCCTCATGACGGCGGATGATGGCGTTGGTGCCGGGCGTATCCACGATGCTGATTTCCTTCAGCAGCGGAGCGGGGTGGACGCGTTCGAGCAGAAACGGCTCCGGGGTGTTTTCTTCGGCTTCCCGACCATACCGGAGTACGTTGATGCGGTCGGTGGTGGGGGTGACCCCTTCGGGCAGCACCCGCTCGCCGAGCAGTGCGTTAATGAAGCTCGATTTTCCGGAATTGAACTCCCCCGCGATGACGATCAGGAACAGGCCGCCGAGCTGCCGGCGCGCTTCGTCGAAACGCTGCCGGTCGGTGGGCTGTACGTCGGCGCCGAAACGCTCCAGGGCGGTATCGAGCCGTTCGAGCAGCTCCTGCTCGCGAACGCGCAGCTCCTGCTCGCGCCGGGAAAGGATGGATTTATTCTGAAACAGGCCGGGCATAGGGTGTGGAATTAATCTGGCTGGATTTTAGGGCACAGCCGACTTTCCATCGCCCCCTGCTTGAAACGATGTGGGAAGAATATGCCGGTCGGGGGATGGGGGTCTCCGGCCGCCATCTGCACTGCCGCTCCCGGAACGGGTGTAAAACGCCAAGCCCCATCGGATACCCTTCGGCATTAAAGACGCGCCCGGGGGTCGTTCGTCTTTCCAACCAGTTTCGTGACGACGAATATACGTCGTTTGCCGACGATATCGTCCACGACCTGATCATCGAAATATCCCTGGATGATCATCCTGTTGAACTCCGGGAAGCGGCTGGAGGCAGGGGTGTAGTAATACCCCGAAAGCTCCCTGACGGCGAAAATCGGGGTGCTCACTCTGGTGCGCAGATTGACCGCCGCATAGAAGAAACCATCCCCCGGAGAAATCTGGATGATGTATTCGTCGTCGGGGAGCGCGTCCCCGGCGTCGGTGGAATCGATGAACGCGCAGCCGGCGTCGAGCAGTACGAGCAGGATAACGAGGAGGGATTTCATGGCTCCGGTATGTCTGGTTACCCGGTGTACACCTATAGCGCCGTGGATGTGTAATCCGCGCCGGCGGCAACTGCCCTTCGGTGTGACGGAAGAACAGACAAAGGTGTTGCAAGCGCGAGGGGGATCGGCTGATATACCGGAGTACAACGACGCATCGACTACAAATCGGACCTTTTATCATGGCAGAGCAGCCTTCGGCTCCACCCCGGTGGGGCGAGCATATGATCCCCTCGGCCAGGCTGAGCACGTTTGCACGAAACACCATCGAGGTGGTCATCATACTGGCGGTGGCCTACGTGCTGTTCCGGCTTATGGACGCGCTGCTGCTGGGTTTTGCCGGGTTGCTGTTTGCCGTAATCCTGGATGCGATGACGGGGCTGCTGACCCGCCACGCGCGTATCGGGCGCAAGCCCGCTCTGGCTCTGGTCGTACTGGTGCTGGGCGGCCTGTTGGCGGCGAGCGTAGTGCTGTTCGGGCCCCAGCTCTCCAATCAGTTCGACGCGTTCACGCAGGCCATACCCACCATGATCGAGCAGGCGCAGCGGGCGCTCGAACGCGATCCGCTGGGCCGGTACATTCTGGAAGTCGCCGGACGAGGGGGCGGGCTGGCCGAACCGTCCGGGCGGCTCATCACGCAGCTATCCGGAGCGGCGGTTACGCTGTTCGACGGGTTGCTGACGCTGGTCGTGGTGCTGTTCGTCGGGATTTTCTTCGCAATGGACCCGGACCTGTACCGCCGGAGCGTGCTTCGCCTGTTTCCGACACCCCGGCAGGAGCGAATCGGGGAAGTACTCGATACGGCCGCCGCCACGCTCAAGCGATGGCTGACGGCCATACTGCTATCCATGGGATTCGTGTTTCTTGCCACGACGGTCGGGCTGATGATTGCCGGGGTGCCGCAGGCGCTGTTTCTGGGGGTGGTGGCCGGCTTGCTGGATTTCGTGCCGTTCATAGGGCCGATAGCGGCGGCGTTCCCCGGCATTCTGGTCGGGTTCATGATCAGCCCGACCGTAGGTTGGTACACTGTAATCGTGTACTTCGTCGTACAGCAGCTCGAGGGGAACGTCGTCACGCCGCTGGTTCAGCAACGGGCCGTGTTCCTTCCTCCGGCCTATGTCATCCTGTCCCTGATGGCGTTCGGATTGCTGTTCGGACTGCTCGGGGTGCTCCTGGCCACTCCGCTGGCAGCGGTACTGATGGTAGTCATCAAGATGCTGTATATCGAGGATGTACTCGGGCAGGATCCCCATCTGGACGGAAAGTGACGCTCAGAGGGAGGGCGTTCGATCTTCGTGGAGAGGGCTGCGGTCGTCGGCCGGGAAAAGGCCCCAGGAAAACAGCGGCCCATCCCGCAACGCCACCACGATGTACCTATCCCCATTCTCCGGGCACAGGACGGCTTGTTCGAGAGAGAGGGGAGGAACGAGGTCGCCGGAGAGCAGCGGCCCGTCGGGTACCGGCACGAACCGAGGCGGAGCCCCTTCCGCGCTGAGGAGCACGTACCCCCGGTTATATCCGGCGGCGTCGTTTTCGACGGCGAAGGCGGCCAGCTCCGCCCAGCGAGTCTGCACGGCCTGCCGCAGCTTCTGCTCGTTGCGTTCCGAATCCATGCGCTGCCTCCGTTAATGGTTGTTTCCACCGGAATATAAGGCTATGTAGCGCAATGTATTCCCCGAGCAAACGGATCGAACACCCCGACACCGGACGGGCAAAAACCCCCGATACAAATCAGTCAAAAGTACCGTTGTGGATTTCATATCCGGGCTGCATATTGTTTCAGGAACAGGCAGCCGTACGGGTGTTGAAGCGCTTTTTGGCCGGCCGGGAACGTCCCGGTTGGTTCGAGCGTCCACCAGACAGGCAGCCGACATTTTTCCGGATGGATCAGGGGATGGACCCGTTAGATATAGCCGCACGCATCATACTCGGCATCTCGGTCGTCGTCTCGCTCATCGTGGCGGGAAGGGTGATCTACGACCTGGCCGTGCATGCGGTATACCGGCGGCTCATCGGCAAATCCGTGTTCTATTTACCGGGCCGGAAAAGCCCTCCGAGTCGGCG
>CBDUBS010000123.1:0-10702 GCA_965365445.1 uncultured bacterium
GCTCGAAACGAACCGCCGTAACGGCAGCGGAATCGGTTGCCGGCCGTAGCGGCGCCAGGGCGCCTTGCAGCTCGTCGTCTCGCGACGATGAGAACGTCCGGATGGTGGCAAGGGGCTCCGGGAGGGTTTCCTCCTCATCGAACCGTAGCTGGATGCCCCTGCGGGTACGCACGATGTATCCGTCATACACCGGTTCAGGCGGCTCCGTAACGCCGTAGAATTGCTGATATGCCCCCGGATCCAGCCGGATGACTACATCCACCCGCCGGCTTTGGGGCTGTACGCCTTCCGGAAAATCCAGCCGTACCGGCAGGCTCCGGCCGTTGCGGTACGTATCCCTGACTTCGTCCCGAACGTCGTGTACGATCGCAAAGAGCAGGCTGAAAACGATGAGCCCGGCCCAGATGTAATTAAGCATGGAGGCGCAGGTGGAAGTCGAAAAGAATGGAATGCCTGCTATATAACAAGTCCCTGCCACCTGTCCTACCCGGTGCGGAGAGGTTACATGCTATTTCCAAGCCTCCGCGCGACCGGACGGATGAGTCCAGGGTCGGTTACGGAGTGGTATCGTAAAAGGCACGGACCTTTTTTGCAGCGGAGGGGCCTACTACTCCGGAAAGTGTTTCTATGTCGGCGGCTTTTACACGCTTGACCGAACCGAAATGGCGCAGCAGTTTGCGGACGGTTTTGTCGCCGATGCCGGGTATTTCAAGCAATTCGGAATGCAATGTTTTGAGCTGCCGTTGCTTCTGCTGAAAGGTAACGGCGAACCGATGGGCTTCGTTGCGTATGCGCTGGATGAGCTGGAGGGAGGAACTCGTACGGGGTATGATGAGCGACTCCGTATCGCCGGGGAAGAAAACTTCTTCCAGACGTTTGGCTAGGCCGATCACCACGAACCGACCGTACACGCCGGTGTGCTGCATGGCTTCCACGGCGCTCGATAGCTGTCCCTTGCCGCCGTCGATGATGACGAGGTCGGGCCAGGGGCCGTTTTCTTCCTGTGTGCGCTGGTATCGTCTCTGGATAACCTCCCTCATAGACTGAAAGTCGTCGGGTTTGCCCTCGGCCACACTGCGGATTTTGTAGGTACGGTATTCGCTTTTCTTCGGCATACCGTTCTCGAATACCACGCAGGAGGCAACCGTCCCGGTTCCGCCGAGATGAGAGATGTCGAAACACTCGATGCGTCTCGGCAGGCGTGGAAGCCGGAGATCGCGTTCGAGCGCCCTCACGGCGTGCGGAACCCGCTCTTCCTCGCGTTTCGTTTTTTGATGGAGCCATTCATCCAGGAGCAACCGGGCATTGGCCTCCACCATGCGCATGAGCCCGGCTTTTTCGCCCCGCTCCGGCGTGCGCAAAGGCACCTGCTTGCCGCGGCTGGTTCGGAGCAATTGTTCCAGCGGCTCGGCATCCTCAACGGGCTCAGAGAGGTACACTTCGTCCGGGAAGAACGTCGTTTCGGTGTAATAGTCCTCCACGAAGTTCTGCATGAGCGCGCTTTCGGAAAAAGCTTCTATACGCCGCAGATACTTGTGCCGGCGGGCGATCATCTTCCCTTCGCGCACCTTGAAAAGGACACCGCAGGCGACATCCTCCTCGCGGTTTACGGCCAGCGCAAACAGGTCCCGGTCGATGGCATCCTGGCTGACTACTTTTTGCTTTTCGCTGTATTTCTGAAGGGCAATAACCTGATCCCGCAATTCGGCGGCCTCCTCGAACTTCATGACGGAGGCGAGCCGCTGCATTTCCGACTTGAGCAGATCGATGAGTTCGCCTGTTTTTCCGTTGAGCAGCTTTTCGATCTGCCGGATGGTTTCGTCGTACTCCGCCTCGGACTGGTAACCCACACAGGGCGCGGCGCATTTCTTGATGTGATACTCCAGACAAGGCTGGTATTTTCCGGCAGCAATTGGCTCCGGGGCCAGATTCAAACTGCACGTCCTGATCTTGAAGATCGACCGGATAGTCCGAAGCATGAGCTTCATGTTCTTGACATCCGTGTACGGACCGAAGTACCGAGATCCATCACGCACGATGCGACGGGTAGGAAAAATCCGGGGGAATCGCTCTTTCCTGATACAGATGAACGGATACGTCTTGTCGTCCTTGAGGTTGACGTTGTAACGCGGCCTCAGCTGTTTTATGAGATTGTTTTCGAGGATGAGCGCTTCTGCCTCTGTGTCCGTTACATACACTTCGACATCTTCGATCTTGCTTACCAGAATGCGCAACCGCCCTTCGAGCGGCCGGCCTTCCTGGAAATAAGAGCGTACTCGATTGCGCAGGTTTTTGGCTTTACCAACGTACAATACAACGCCTTCCGCATCTTTATGCTGGTATACACCCGGCCGCATCGGAAGGTTGGCTAGTTTGTCTTCGAGTACGGGATTCATTACGTTTCAGAAAATGCAGGAGAGCGGGTATAGCAGGGAAGCTACCTTTCCATACCCACAAAGGTTCAACATTCCCTCGACGTACCACAAAACCTCTCTGTTTTTCACATGGTACGGGCCGGCGTCTGCAGGGTACTCGATTCCCTAAACGATACTTCCAGCGAACGGCGGTACGCACCGCCTGGACAGGGCCGGGGAAGCATTGTGTCGGTGATTGTTGATTTCGCGGTCAGCGCACCGGCGACCAGCGCCGCGCTTTTCTCCTGTTTAGGCCTTTTCATGTTTTCGGCCTGTCGGTCGGACCCGGTCCCGGCTTCTGCCGGCGGCACAGCGAATCCGGTTATGTTCAGTGATGATGTACGATTCCTGAAAGCACACACGGAAACAATAGTCCTTTCCGATGGTGCAGGCCGCGCCCGAGTCGCGGTGGCGCCTGCCTGGCAGGGCCGCGTACTGACCAGTACCGCACGGGGAATGAGCGGCCTGAGCTTCGGATGGATCAATCGCGATCTGATTGCATCCGGTGCCCGGGAACCCCACATCAATGCCTTTGGAGGGGAAGACCGATTCTGGCTCGGTCCGGAGGGCGGCCAGTTCGGGCTGTACTTCCGGCCCGGCGATCCGTTTGATTTCGACCACTGGCAGGTGCCTCCCGCTCTCGATACGGAGGCCTTCCAGATCGAGCGACTGGAAACCGACCGGGCGGCGTTTCGCAAGGCTCTATCGCTCGTAAACCACTCGGGCGCATCATTCCACCTCGACGTGCATCGTATGGTACGGGTGCTGCCGGGGGCTGAAGCACTCCACGCGTTGATGCAGGATGAGGGCCTGAATGTCGATCTGGTCGCCTACGAATCCATCAACCGGGTCGCCAACATCGGTGAAGAGGCCTGGACGAAGGAAACCGGCTTGCTATCCATCTGGATTCTGGGAATGTACAACCCTTCGCCGGCAACGACCATCGTTCTTCCGTTCATGCCAGGTCCTGAGGATCAACTCGGGCCGGTTGTGAATGATGTTTATTTCGGGCCCGTGCCGTCAGGCCGGCTGATCGTTCGGGATGGGGTTCTGTTTTTCAGAGGGGACGGCCTCTACCGGAGTAAAATCGGGTTGTCGCCCCGGCGCGCCCGGTCCGTTCTCGGGAGCTTCGATACCCGAAACGAAGCGCTCACCATCGTGCAATATGCACCGTTTCACGGGGGCGGGCCATACGTAAACTCCATGTGGGAGATACAGGACGATCCCTACGGCGGCGATGTCGTCAATAGTTACAACGACGGTCCGCCCGCACCGGGCGCGGAACCACTGGGACCGTTTTATGAGTTGGAAACCTCCTCTCCGGCCGCTGCACTACGCCCGGGAGAATCCATAACCCACATCCATCGTACCTTTCACGTTCAGGGGGACCGGCCTGCGATGAACCGGATCGCTCGTGATGTGCTCGGGATAGGACTGGACGGAATCGAGGCGGCGTTCTCGAAATCTAACTAACCAGGAGGCGACCAGGTCGGAAGAATGCAGCTCAGAATCGGCGATAGAGGACGGTGGCTGTTGCTCACGGGCTTACTCTTGGCTTCGTGTTCCGAGCCCAAGCCCGTAGTATCGCCCGTTGACACCGAACCCCATCTGGATTCGGGTTTGCGATTGTTTGGCTACCATCCTTACTGGATGCAATCTACGTATGATACGTACGACGAAACGCAGTTCGAGGGAATATTCTTCTTCACCATAGAGGTGGATGAAAACGGCCAGATGAAGGACCTGCATGGCTGGCCGGAAAGGTGGAAAGGCCTGATCGATTGGGGCGACCGGACCGGAACGCAAATCATTCCGACGTTGCTGATTACGCAGGCGGACACCCTCATCAGGGTGTTCGAGTCGCCGTTGCGCCGAAGGCTGCTCGTAGAAGCCGTTGAGAAGCGCCTCATCGATGCAGGAGCCGACGGCATTCACCTGGATATCGAGGTGTTTCAGCCGGTGCCCGAGAATGTTCGAAACGGCTATACGCTATTCGTGCAGGACCTGCGAAGAATGCTCGACCGAAAGCACCCGGGTATGCACCTGAGCGTATTCGCGCTGGCTTTCGATCAGGGGGATATCATGGATGAAGCCGCCGTTTCCAGGGTGGTCGATTACATGGTTATTCAGGGGTACGACTATTTCTGGAAATCCGGGCCCGTTGCAGGCCCTCCCGCACCTCTCAAAGGCAACGGGGTAAACAACTGGGCGGGGGTGCTGGCCCGGCACCTCTCGCTGGGCGTGCCGAGGTCAAAGATTTTGTTTGCCGCTCCATTATTCGGATACGAGTGGCCTACTTTCGATGAAACGCCCGGCAGCGCGACGCGCGGAGTGGGGCGCACGATAACTTTCGCCCCGATCGATACGACCATGTTGCCGAACCTGAATGTTTCGGCCAGGGATCGCATCCGGCAACATGGTCTGAAACGGGACTCTACGACGGGCTCGCCGTATTATGCCTACCGCGATGCCGACGGCTGGCGGCAGGGCTGGTTCGATGACATGGTGAGTTTCGATGCCAAAGTGGCTTTCGTACGGGAAAACGGATTGGGCGGGCTCGCTTTCTTTCCTCTCGGTTACGATAACGGCGAACTGACCTCGCGATTGAGCAAGGACTCGGCTCCTGCCCGGTGAGCGTTTCATACCGGGCTGCACGGGCGTAACATCGGCGAGCGCAGCATCTTTATATTTTATGGCGTCACACGCACGAATACAGGCCATTCACCACCTGCTCGAGGTAGAGGAACACGGCGCTTATGTGGGCCTGGTGAAGCGCCCGCCGGGAGAGTCCGGCAGTCGTTTGGATGAGCGCACGATTACCGAATACGTCTCCGGTGTAACTCGGTGGAAAGGGTGGCTGGACTTTCTCATTTCCTCGTTCTACCGGGCCGACTTTTCAGCGCTCGAGCCGACCCTGAAGCAGATTTTGCGCCTCGGGCTTTACGATATGCTGCTTCTCGATACGGCTCCCCACGCCGTGGTAAACGAATCGGTGGAACTGGCGAAAAAACTCGTTCGCCCCGATGCCGGACGCCTCGTGAACGGTATCCTGCGGTCGGTGCTCCGGCAACGGGAGGCGCTGCCGGAGCCGCCCTCCGACGATGAGGCTGCTTATCTGGCCATTCGTTTTTCGCATCCCCGATGGATGGTTGAACGGTGGCTGGCTAGGTATGGGCGTAACGCTACGGAAGCGCTGCTCCAATGGAACAACGCGCGACCTCATTTCGGGGTGCGGGTCAATCGCCTGAAGATTTCCGTCGAAAACTTCCACCAGAGGCTGAACGAGCTGGGGGCAGAATGGCGCCCTTCGCCCTATCTGGAAGATTTCGTCAGGGTCAGCCGGTTGCAGCCGCTCATGGGGTCGGATCTGCTGAAACAGGGATTCTGCGCCGTACAGGACGAAAGCGCCGGCCTCATCGTTCGTGTGCTCGGGCCTCAGTCGGGGGAGCGGATAGTGGATACATGCGCTGCTCCGGGGGGCAAGGCCATTTATGCCGCCGTGTTGATGCAAAACCGGGGGCGCATCGACGCGCTGGACATCCACCGGAACCGGCTCCGCCTCGTTCAGCGGGCCGCCGTAGAGCAGGGTGTGACCATTCTTCAGATTCAGCAAGTGGATTCCAGCCGCAATGCAGTCGGCCCAGCCGAAACCGCTCACAGGGCGCTCGTCGATGCGCCCTGTTCCGGCCTCGGGGTGCTGGGCAAGCGGGCGGATCTGCGGTGGAACCGGACGCCCGGCGACCTCACCGATCTGGAGCGTGTGCAAGCCCGATTGCTGGATTCGGCCGCCGAGGTGGTACGCCCGGGTGGAGTGCTGGTGTACAGTACGTGCACCATCGAGCCGGAGGAGAATGAGCGACAGGCGGCGGCCTTTCTCGACCGGCATAGCGACTTTACCCTGGAATTGCCCACCGCCGTACCGGATACGATGATTACCGGGGCCGGTTACTTTACTACGTTTCCACCCAGAGATGGGATCGATGGGGCGTTCGCTGCCAGGTTCCGAAATAGAAGTTCCTCTGAAGCGAGGTGAGCGGAGCGGTCCGTAGTGCGGAAAAAATACCTGCCGCCTCCGAACCTGTCCCGAGGCCGTTTCGTATATCCGAGCGCATACACTACAGGCACGCCTTTCAATCAACCGTAGAGAATATCCCATGATGCCACAGGCCGGACAAACCGCCCCCGACTTCGAAGGAGTTACCCAAAACGGAGAAACGATTCGGCTGGCCGATTACGCCGGGCGGAAAGTTGCTCTGTATTTTTATCCTAAAGACGATACGCCGGGTTGCACCAAACAGGCATGCAACCTCCGCGACGGTTACCGGCAGTTACTTGACGAGGGCATCGCAGTGGTAGGCGTATCGGCAGACGATGCCGACTCGCACGCGCAATTTGCCGAAAAGTATGCCTTGCCGTTCCCTCTGATCGCCGATGTGGACCGCTCCATCGTGGAGCGATATGGCGTGTGGGGAGAGAAAAACTTCTACGGCAAAAAATCGATGGGTATCCTCCGCACCACCTTCCTGATCGACGAAGAAGGCATCATCCGCCACGTATTCAAAAAGCCGCTGGTAGAGGAGCATACGAGGGAGTTGATCGAAAAAGCCCGTGCGGACTCATGAGGCGGGTCATGGAAGGCTTCCCCATTGCAGCATGTGAGGCGGGCCTCCTGCCGGCTCCAGCAGAACAACCACTGGTTTTTCCGTAACCGCGTGGGGCAGCGGGTAGCGGTATTCATCCTGCACGTACTCTTCGCAATCGTCGCCGTTTGCGTCGTGGTATAACCACAGCTTCGCAGTATCTTTCGAGACTCGGTGCTCAAGGTCGAAGTCATGATCCCGGCATCCACCGCTGAAGGAAACGCGTATGAACACCGTGTCCTGCTCGATGAACGGATAGATGTCGGGTGAAGCGGCACTGAGGCTGGTCTCTACCTCGTACGGATCGCCGAAGTCAATCGCACCGTTGCCCGCGCCTGAACCACAGGATGAGACGACGAGCCCCAGAACCACTACGACCGGGTAAAGCACGGGTCGGCTGTATATGCCGGTCGCGCGGGCGCCGCTGTGCCTGGTTTTCGTGCCCCGCAGCCGTTGTGCCGTCATGCGTCCGAAAAGTCTGTTTGCCGTAGATCGACGTCTGAAATACGAAAAGGGAAGATGTTTCACGAACTGTATGAGCCGGTTATCGGTTTAGAAGTCCACGCTCAGCTGCTTACCGAATCCAAGGCATTCAGCCCGGACTCGGCGGCTTTCGGTGCGGAGCCCAATCATCACGTCGATCCGGTCAGTCTGGGGCACCCCGGAACGCTTCCCGTGCTCAATCGGAAAGTGGTCGATTTTGCGGTACTCATGGGCTTGGCAACCCACTGTTCCATCGCGCCGCGTTCGGTGCTGGCCAGAAAACATTACTTTTATCCGGATCTGCCCAAAGGGTATCAGATATCGCAGTTCGAGACGCCGATCTGTTCCGGCGGTTACATCGAGATTTTGCCGGATGAGCAAGCGTCTGTCAGGCGCATCGGGTTGACACGTATCCACATCGAAGAGGATGCGGGTAAACTGATTCACGATCAGGATCCTTACAATTCGCACGTCGATTTCAATCGGTGCGGAGTGCCGCTCATAGAAATCGTATCGGAGCCGGACATACGTTCGCCGAGGGAAGCATATCTGTTCATGCAAAAAATACGGCAGATCGTGCGCTACCTCGGCATCTGCGACGGAAACATGGAGGAAGGATCGCTGCGATGCGATGCCAACGTATCCGTCCGACGTCGCGGCGAACGACGCTTCGGCACGAAAACCGAGATCAAGAACCTCAACTCCTTCCGGTTCGTCGAGAAAGCGCTCGAATATGAGATTTTTCGTCAGATCGCCTTGTTGGAAAATGGAGATAGTATCGTTCAGGAAACACGCCTGTGGGATACCTCCCGCATGGAAACCCGCTCCACTCGTTCGAAGGAGGAAGCGCACGACTACCGATACTTCCCTGACCCAGACCTCGTGCAAGTCGTCGTAACGAACGAAGCAATCGAGCAAAAACGAGTCGAGTTACCGGAATTGCCGGACGCCCGGCAGGAGCGACTCGTCCGGCATCTCGGCCTGCCGGCCTACGACGCCGCTTTGCTTACCGAAGACCGTCTCGTTGCCGACTACTTTGATGCGGTCTTTGGGGCTCTCAGTGCCGAGGCCCCCTCCGTCGAATCCGGCGTCAGGGCGAAAGCCGTATCGAATATCCTGATGACCGAAGTTCTCCGAGTTCTGAATGAGCGTGCGCCGACGGCAGGCGCTATTCCCATCGATCCCGTTCGGTTGGCCGGACTGCTTCGGATGCGGCTTGCCGATGAGATCAGTTCTTCGGCGGCAACCGTGATTTTCAATGCTATGCTGGACGATCCGGAAGGCCCGGCCGAATTAGCGAAGCGCCTCAACTTGCTTCAGGTTTCCGATACCGTTGCGCTGGTTCCGGTCATTGACCGGGTCATTGCCGACAACCCGGCGCAAGTGGAACAATACCGCAACGGCAAGCAGAGCGTCATTGGTTTTTTTATCGGACAGGTCATGAAAAATTTTTCCGGGTCTCCCGATCCCAGGATCGTCCGGCAGCTGCTTGCCGAGCGTCTGGATTCGGTCTGAACGCTCTGCGCTTTACCATCAAAAAAGGGCGCTCGTCCAGCGCCCTTGCATTGCTCTCATGGAATACGAAAAAATCAGGTCGTGGCCGTACGTCATTTTGCCTCCAATATTCGCAATGGCGCTGTTTTCCGGCGCCTGCCGGAGTGAACCGCCGGCACAAACAGGGGTTCGGAGTTACCTGTCCGGACGTCTCTCGGTCAGCGCCGAAGTGGATACGATTCCCGACTACCGGGATTTCGAACTGGTGGTCGTCAACCGAACCGAGGCGGAGCTGGATACCATAGGATATGCCGTAACCGACAGCACGGGCGGTTTCGCGATGGAGGTAGCGGCTCCGGATGCGGGCGTATACCCGCTCATCATTACCCGCCGGGGAACGGTGCTGAAAGTGGGGGATCTGGTGGTAGCTGCCGGGGATACCGCGACCCTCAATGCCGTATTCCCGATGGGAGAAAGCCGACCGCTCATTGTTCGGTCCAGGGAGAACGCGGCCTGGATGGCTTTCAAAAACACCAGGACACTGCATAGCCGCAATCTGTTTGCCTTGAGCCGGCAGGAGAATCCCGATCAGCAAGCCCTAGCCCGAAGCATTGCACAGACGATTGGCATCCTCTGGGGTATGCAGGAAAACTACGGCAACACCCTCGGCGCCGATCTGGCTGCGGTGCAGTCGATCATTATGCTCGAAGGCCTCAATGACTCGCTTCTTCTGGCCCGCGCCCGTACCATCGATCCACGTCGCGCCGGTTATCTCGAAGCCGCTCGCGCCGCCCGCCGGGCACAGGCGCGCATGAGAGGCCTCGACGCCAGCATCGATTTGCTGGATGAGTTCGTGGGAAAAACAAGGGATCGGGAGGATCAGGCGGAGCTGCGAACCGAGTACGTACAGGCCTATCTGGATTTCAATCAGGTGGAAAAGGCCGAAAAGGCGGCGCAGGACCTCGCGACACGCTTTCCGGATTCTCCGTGGGCGGATTGGGCCCGGCGTGCCTTGTACGATTTCAACCACCTGCTTCCGGGGATGCCGGCGCCCGAATTGCATCTCGCGACACGCGAAGGAGATCGGTTCAGGCTGGCCGACCTGAAGGGACAGCTGGTTCTTCTTGAGTTTTACACGCCGGAAGATCCGGTGTATCAGGAAGAACTCGACCTCAGGAATGCGTTGTTGCAGGCTACCACCGGCGCTCCGGTGAGCGTCGTTTCGGTTTCGATGAACCCGGACACCTTGTTGAACGAGGCGTTTGCAGAGGGTCGGGTCTTTCCGGGGATTCACGTAATCATCCCGGATACGACACGCGCCGGGCGCGACATTACCCGTCGGTTTAACCTATTTTCTCTACCCAGGCGGTTTCTGATCGGGCCCGACGGGCTGCTCATCAACAAGTATGACGGCCGAGCGATGGCGTCCATCCAGGAGGAAGTCGCCGCCCTGCTGAATGCCAATCGGCCGGTTAGCTGATCGGGTTGTACTGGCCTTAAACCAATCGGCAGGCAATGCTTCAACCATAAACCCACAAGACTATGCTTATTGCTGGAAACTGGAAGATGAACACGGATCTCCGTGCGGCGGAAGCGCTTGCCCGAGAAGTTGCAGAAAAGGCCGGCAAGGTCACGTCAACGCAGATTGCGGTATGCCCGCCTTTCGTAAAT
>CBDUBS010000124.1:0-10651 GCA_965365445.1 uncultured bacterium
ATGTGTTTTGTATCATAAACGGCGTTCTACTTTATAAACGCCTTGCCGCTACGCTTTTGCTGAAGGTAACCTCCACCTCCGGGCTCTGGGAGCCTTTCTGCCGCCGCATCGAAGCATTCCTTCGCGTCGATACGGTTGACATGATGATCGACGGGTACCCCGTCCGGGGGTACCGGAGTCCGGACGCCCCTTCGCTCTGGATTCGCGATCATTCGGACATGCTTCGTGTCGGGCGGTATTTCGAGGCGGACGTGCGCAGCGCCCCGACGTGCTTCGCGGCTGCGCAGGCCGTCAACGGCCGCATCTACGACTACGTGACCACTTTCCCGGAGAAGAAGCCCTGCGAGCGGGAAAACTGGGAAAAATGGGTGCGCGTGCCGGTCGAGGCCGACGTGGAATACCGCTTCGTAAAAGCGGTGTATCTCGCGTGGCAGGCCGCCGGAGACGATTCCTGGCTTTCGGCGCTGCTGCCTTCCTGCGAGCGCGCGCTCGTTTACAGCCTGACACACCCCTGGCGCTGGGACGACGTCAACGGCCTCATCAAACGCCCGTATACCATCGACACGTGGGATTTCGACTACACCGCCGGGAGGCACGAGTGGCTGAACTTCCAGATCACGACCGATACGTTCTGGGGACTTTCTCACGCAGATAACAGCGGGTTTTACGAAGCGGCCGTCCTCATGACGGCCATGTGCCGGACGCTCGGGAACGAGGAGGACGCCCGGCGATGGCATCGCACCGCCGAGGGTATCCGGGATCGGGCCAATCAGGTTTTGTTCAACGGGCGGTTTTATACCCATTTTTTCAAGCTCGGCCCGGTGGAGATCGAGGGGGTCGACGAGGCGGAACAGCTCAGCCTGAGCAACCCGATGGCCGTTAACCGGGGGCTGGCAACACCGGAGATCGCCCGGGCGATTCTGGAGGAATACCGCCGCCGCAGGCAGTCGACGGGCGCTTTCGCCGAGTGGTTCAGCATCGACCCGCCGTTCCCTGACGGCATTTTCGGGGATGAAAAGCTCGTGGGAGGCGCTTACGTCAACGGAGGCATCATGCCGCTCGTCGGAGGCGAGCTGGCCCTGGCCGCATTCGAGAACGGATTTGAGCAGTACGGGCTCGAAACGCTGGAACAGTACCGCGCCCTGATCGAGGAGCGCGGCGAAACGTATCTGTGGTATTTTCCGGACGGCTCGCCGTCGAGCGTAGAAAAAAGCACGAGTCCGGACGCCATGCCGACAGACGGATGGGGGTCCTCGGCGATGCTGCTGGCCTTTTTGCAGGGCCTGTGCGGCATCACCGACCGGTTTCACAGCTTTTCCCGGGTATATCTGGCCCCGCGGTGGGCCGTCACGAATGAAACGGAGGCCGAGGTAACGCTAGGCTATGCCGCCTCCGGGGCTGCGTTCGGTTATCGGTACCGGCACGAGGCCGCCCACCGGCGCATCGTGCTGGAAATCGAAGCCGAGGAGTCCGAGGTGGCGTTGCACCTGTTGCTGCCGGAAGGAGCCCGAACCGCCCGCCCGGTGCAGCCGGGCGCCGATACGCCCTCGGAGGTGACGGCCGTAGGGGAGCGGTGCTATCTGGACGCGACGTTCGCGGTGCGAGGCGCAACGGCGTTGGAGGTGACGTATGGCTTCGATTAGCATGGCCCTGCCCCGGAAACAACTCGGACGGGATACCGGCGCGGCTTACCTGATGCTGATCCCGGTGATCGTGTTTTTCGTGCTGTTCCAGTACTATCCGATCATCAAGAGCTTCGTCATCAGTTTTCAGGAATACGGCCTGCTCCGGCGCGAGACACCGTTCATCGGGTTCGAGAACTACGTTCAGCAATTCCGGGACCCCCTGTTTCTGTCGGCACTGTGGAACACGCTCGTATTCGTAGCCGTCACGGTGGGGGTGGGGGTGATCCTGGCGCTCATCCTGGCGGTGCTCGTCGAGCAGACCGGCCGGTGGGCGAAAGTCTACCGCACGCTGTATTTCATCCCGGTCGTCACGTCGCTGCTGGCGGCTTCGATGGTATGGCGTTGGCTGTATGCCTCCAACGGCCTGTTCAACTTTCTGCTCACGATGGTAGGGCTTTCACCGCAGGCGTGGCTGCTCAGCGAGAGCCTGGCGAACCCCTCGCTGATGGCGCTGACGGTCTGGAAGAACCTCGGATTCGACCTCATCCTGTTTTCGGCGGCCCTGCAAAGCATCCCGGCGGATTACTACGAGGCGTCCAGCCTGGAGGGGGCCACGGCTACCGAAAACTTCTGGTACATCACGCTGCCGCAGCTCCGTCCGATCGTGCTGCTGGTGTTCATCACGGCAGTCATCCGGTCGTTTCAGGTATTTACCATCGTACTCGCCATGACCCAGGGCGGCCCGATCAACGCCACCCGGACGCTCGTGTATCACGTGTACGAACAGGGCATCCAGTACGACGAGATGGGGTATGCTTCGGCGGCGGCGGTCATCCTGCTGCTGATCGTCGGGGCGCTCACCCTGTTCCAGATGCGCATGGGACGAGAAAAGTAACCCGAAGAATGAGCCACAGCCGAAGATCATTTCTCCAACAGGTAGGGCGGGGGACGCTCGCCCTCGGGGCGGCGACGGTCGTGGGCGCCGCCAATCCGCCTCCCCAATGGCCGCCCCCGAACGGGCCGGCCGACGAAGCATTCTGGGAGCTCGTCCGGTGGCAGTACCCGGTCACCCGGGAGCGCATATACTTCAACACCGGCGGCCTCGGACCGGCGTCGTACCCGGTGCTCGGAACGGTCGATGTCACCACGATGGCCCTTCAGCGGCTCTCCGAAACCGGCCACGACATCCTGGAAGCGGCGCGGGAGCCTGCGGCCCGGTTTTTCGGGGTGCAGCCGTCCGAGGTGGCTTTCCTGCGCAACGCCACCGAGGGCAACTCGACCGTAGCTTCCGGGCTGCGGCTCAAAAAGGGCGACGAGGTCATTTTCGAAACCCACGCCCACCCCGGCGGGGCGGTACCCTGGATGAGCCGCGCCAAACAGGAGGGCCTGAAAATCCGGGTATTCGAGCCCGATCCGACCAGCGAGGCCGGCAACCTGGAGCGCATCGCCCGCCTCATCAACGGGCGCACGCGCGTCATTCAGGTGAGCCACGTCACGGCGCCCACGGGCATCCGGTTCCCGGTGAAACAGATCGCCCGGCTGGCTCGCGACCGCAACCTGTGGTTCCACATCGACGGGGCGCAATCCGCCGGGATGTTCCCCTTCGACTTGAAGGACATCGGGTGCGACTCGTACGCCACAAGCGGGCACAAGTGGATGGGCGCTCCGCACGGCACCGGATTGTTGTACGTTCGGGCGGACCGCTTCGATGAAGTGGCGCCCACGGAAGTCGGCGCCTATTCGGACGCCGGAGAGGGGGCCTACCGCATCCCGGACGTGCTGGAGTACGCTCCCCGGGCGCAACGCTACGAGCCCGGCACCCGGAATGCGGCGCTGGTAGCGGGTTTTCTGGAAGCCGTCCGCTTCCTGGAGCGCATCGGCATGGAGCGGGTGGCTGCAAGGGGGCAGGCTCTCGCCGCCAGCTTGCAAGCCGGGCTGAAAAACATCCCCGGCGTAACCGTGCTCACTCCCGAATTGCCGACCCTCTCCGGTTCGATCACCACGTTCAAGACGGACCGGGCGCCCTACGGCGTCCTGTTCGAGCACCTGCTTCGCGAGCACAACATGCGGTGCCGGGTCGTGACGGAACAGGGCATCGACGCCCTGCGTGTTTCCACGCACCTGTTCAATACGCCGTCCGAAGTCGATCGGCTCGTGGAAGCCGTTACGGCGCTCCTTCAAAAATCCTAGAGGCCCCGATGCTAGGCAGACCCCTGAGCCCCCCGGCCGAAGCGGAGGCCGCCCGACAGGTCGGGCTTCGCGACAAAACCCCCTATCGGTGGCTCTACCGCTTGCCGCGGTGGGAGGGGGTGCTCATCCATGCCGTTCTCATCATTGGCGGCATCATGATGGTCGGGCCGCTCATCTGGATGGTGCTTACGTCGCTCAAAACACCGGCCAATGCCGAGGCGTTTTTCCAGACCCCCCGGCAGCTCTGGGCGGTGCTGCGCAACATGCTCCCGCAACCCCTGGTCTGGGATAATTACGAGGCCGTTTTCACTGAACGGCCTATGTTCCGCTACTACTTTAACAGCGCGGCCTATACCCTGCTCCGAATGATTCCGTCGCTGTTCCTGTGTTCGATGGCCGGGTATGTGTTCGCCAAGATGAAATTCCCCGGACGCGACCTCATCTTCGCCGCCATCATTATCACCATGATGGTGCCGTTCCAGATCAAGATGCTCACCCTGTACGAAATGATGGTTCAGTTCGGCTGGGTGGATACCTACTGGGCAGTCGTGGTGACCGGGCTGCTCGAACCGTTCGGCATCTTTCTGTTCCGCCAGACTATCCAGGGCATCCCGGACGACCTGCTCGATGCGGCCCGGGTTGACGGCAGCGGTCCCTTGCGGACGTATTTCAGCGTCATCCTGCCGCTCATCCGCCCGACGCTCGCCGCCTACAGTATCTTCTTGTTCATGTGGTCCTGGAGCGATTTTCTCTGGCCGCTCATCGTCATCAATTCCGAGTTGCTCAAACCCATCGAGGTCGGCATCCTGGGCTTCTCGGACATCAACAACCCCGAGTATACCAAAATGATGGCCGCTTCCACGGTAGCCGTAGCGCCCATCATCGTGTTCTTCCTGCTGATGCAGCGGCAGTTCATTCGCGGCGTCACGATGACCGGCATCAAAGGATAGCCCGAATGGCATCATGGTTCGCAACCGCACCCTCCACATAACCCCCGGCATCGTCGCGATGTGGCTGGCCTTGCTGGCGGCGGTGGGTTGCCGTTCCGAGAACACAGGCATCGGGCCCGACGGGCGGAAGCAGATCCGGGTGTTTTTGCTGCTCATATCCACCCGGCAGAACGAATTCTATTCCTGGGCCGAACAGGAATACGAGCGCCGCCACCCGGATACCGACATCATCATCGAGCAATTTCCGGGGTCGTCGCTGAAGGACTTCGAGGTAAAGCTCCGCCTGCGTTTCGCCAGCCGTCAGGCGCCGGATATTTTCGTCGCCCATCAGAACGTAACGACGGAATTCTCCCGGCTCGATTTGCTCCAGCCCGCCCCGGACTTCATCGAGCGCATGGTCCGCGAAAACAGCCTCAACGAATCCATCCGGGATGCGGCCTACCACCACGGCGTCTGCTACGGCATCGTCTCCGATGCCACCTGGACGGCCCTGTATTACAACAAAGCCATGTTCCGCGAGGCCGGACTCGACCCCGACCGTCCACCGCTCACCTGGGACGAGCTGGTCTCGTACGCCGACCGGCTCACCGTCCGCTCGCCCAACGGGTCGGTGGTGCGGGCCGGCTTCTCGCTCAGGAAAACCGGCTTCAAGCCCGGCACGGCGGATAAGTGGTTCACGTTCGTGCTATCGGCCGGCGGCGAAGCATTCAACCCGCAGGGATCCGAAGCCCGGTTCGCCGGCCCGGCCGGGCTTGCCGCCGCCGGCCTGTACACCGAGATGCTGTTCGACCGCCGCATCGACTCCATCGACATGGAGGGCGACCAACAGGGCTTCGGCCAGGGCCGGGTAGCCATGTTCATCCGCGAGATGCACGTCATCCGGTGGCTTCAGGAGCACTACCCCCACATCGAGTTCGGCGTCGGGCCCATCCCGGCGCTCGACCGCTCGCTGAGCGCCGGGGGCGCGTATCTGTGGGTGGTCAGCCGGGACGCGCTGCAACCCGAAGCGGCCTGGCGGTTCATCGAGTTTCTGATGTCCGACGACGTGTACCGGCGGTATGTGGAAATCGGCGGCATCATGCCCGTGACCAGATCGGTTGCTTCGCTGCCGCAGTACAGCCGGGACCCCTATCTACGCGTGTTCATTGATCAGCCTTGGGAGGCCATCGGCCTGTTTCCGCACGACCAGCAAGCCATGGAAATCATCGGCCAGTACGTGGAACGGCTGGCTTACGGTCGCATCGGCCCGAAGGAGATGGTTTACCGTGCCGCTCGCGACGTGAACGCGCTACTGGAACGCAACAAAAAAGAACCCGATACACCGAATGAGCGCTAGAACACTGGACGTCGGCATCGTAACCGACGAAGTTTCCCGCAACCTCGCCGAGGCCCTCGAGTTGTGCCTTGGCTGGGGAATTACCCGTTTTGAATTACGCGAAGGTAGCCTTCGGCGCTACCCGCACTTTACTCCCGAAGAAATCCGCCTCCTTGAAAACCTTCCTTCTCAGGGAGGGCGTATTACGGCGGTATCGCCGGGCATCTTCAAGGGAGCGGCCGGCGACGAAGCTCGCACGCGCGAAGAAATCGAGAACACCCTTCCCCGGTCGCTGGAACTGGCTCAGGGATTCGGTTGCCCAGTTCTGATCGTATTCGGATTCGAGCGCTATGCCGACGAACCCGCGGCGGACAGGCTCAGGGCGATGAAAGCATTCGAAACGGCTGCCGAAAAAGCCGAAGCGGCCGGCATGACGGCCGCCATCGAAAACGAGCCGAACTTCTGGGTAGACCTTCCCGCAGAGGAAGCCGCCCTGCTGGAGGAGATCGGCCACCCGGCCCTGAAAGCCAACTGGGACCCGGCCAACCTGCAATGGGGTGGGCGCGTGCCCGAGTACGAAGATTTTCTGCGCCTTCAGCCTCATCTCGCCAACCTGCACGTAAAGGATTACGCTCCGAGCCGGCCGGAGCGGTTGTGGCCGCCGGTAGGGCAGGGCGAAATGCGGTGGCCGGAGATCCTGCACTGGGTTTATGAAGAATCCGATCTGCCTCACGTCACCCTGGAAACGCACTGCCTGCCGCCGGTCGAAAGCTCCCTCCAGAGCCTGGAGTACCTGCGCGAGACGCTCCAACGCATACGGTAACCGTTCCGTGAAAACCATGCATACAGACTTACAACGGGTTGCGCTGGTCGGCCTGGGCAACCACGGCCGCACCATTCAGGAGGCGGTCGCGGAAGCCGGCAACCTGCGCGTTACGACGGTTTACGACACCGACGCGGCAGAAACCGCCCGTTCCGCCGAGCGGTTCGGATGCGACGCGGCCCCCTCCTACGATCACATCCTCGAACGCGACGACGTGGATGCCGTCGTGCTGGTTACGCCCAACCACCTGCACCGGCCGCAAGCCGAGGCGGCCTTCCGGGCCGGCAAGGACGTGTTCATCGAAAAGCCTATTGCCAACACAGTGGCCGACGGGAACGCTATGATTGAGGCGGCCGACCGCTCCGACCGGGTGCTCATGGTGGGGCACAACATGCGTTTCGGCAGCGCAGCCCGGCTCGCGAATGAGTTGATCCGGGGCGGGCGGCTCGGCAAAATTGTCAGCGCGGAAATCCACTTTTCCGCAGACAACGTGAAACGCCTGCCGGCCGACGCCTGGCGCCTCCGCCCCGATCAGTGCCCCTTGCTTCCGGTGATGCAGCTCGGCATCCACGCCGTCGATCTGATGCACTACCTGGTGGGCGCCATAGAGGAGATCGGCGGGTACGGGCGGTCCGTACTGGCCCGGCCCGGGGTCACGGATAGTGTGGCCGCCGTGTTCCGCTTCGAGGGCGGGCCTGCCGGCACGATGGTCAGCCACTACTGCACCCCCGTCCTGTTCGAGTACCGGATTGCCGGCACGGAAGGGGTGTTGCGGGCGACACCCCACCGGGTGTGGTTTCGCCCGGCCAGTGGACAGGAGACGGATGACGACTTCTCCGCCGACGACCGTGAGAGCTACCGCAAGCAGATGGAACACTTCGGACAGGTTTTGTCTGACCGGACCGCACCCGAGACGGACGGACGGGTTGGTCTGCACGCCCTGGCGGTGGTCGAGGCGCTGGCTCGGGCCATCGAAGCGCAGGTGTTCACCAGGGTCGCCGCTTTCCTTCCCCCCGGCCTGACCGACAGAAGCCGATCATGAACGAACGTACCCCTGACTCCTTCACCTCGTCGACTCCATCCCGCCCCCTGTTTGCCGCCGTGCTGGAAACCCGGGGCTATGTAGTGGGCACGGCCAACGCCGCCGCCGGTCTGCATCGGCTCGACGCCGCGGGGTGGACGCATCTGGGGTGGCAAAACGTACGCAGCCACGGACTCTGCTTCCAGCCGAACCGCCCCGCACATGGATTCATGGCCGCCAGCAACGGCGTCTTTCGGACCGGCGACGGAGGGCGGACGTGGCGCATCACGACCGGGTGGGAAATCACCGAAGTCCTGGACGTAGCCATTGATCCGTTCGATCCGGCGCGGATTTATGCGTCCTCCGCCTATGGGGTGTGGGTAAGCGAGGACGACGGGGAGCACTGGCGTGCTTCCGGTACGGGCATCCCCGAACCGCTCTATACCTACTGCCCCGTCATCGAAGCGGACCGAACGGTCTCCGGTGTAATTCTGGTTGGCAGCGAGGGGGGCCTTTTTCGTTCGGAGGATGGCGGAGCTACATGGCACCCGGTCGGTCCTGCTGCGCCCGTCCGGCATCTCGCGCAGAGTGCGGCCGATGCGGCCCTCTGGATCGCCGTGACGAGCGATCAGGGTGTGTTTCTCTCCCGCGACGGAGGGAGGCGCTGGTTGCCTGCCGGCCCCCTCGGTTCCGGTATGGTCATTCTGTACACCTCGGCGCTGGACCCTGCCGATCCGGACCGGATGGCCGTAGGGGGGTACGAGACGGGTGTGTGGGTCAGCGACACCGGTGGCCGAAGCTGGCGCCGGTTCGGCGGCCGCCTGCCGCAGCCAACTGTTCATGCGCTCCTGTTCGAGTCGGGTCCGGGCGGACGCCTCTGGGCCGGAACGGCCGGAGGAGGACTGTTCGTGGGCGATGGAGCGTCCTGGCGGCACGCCGGTCTTTCCGAGGCCACTATCTACGACCTGGCTTTCGCCGGAGGGGCATCATGAACGCCGCTGAACGATTGCCCGTCGGGCGTCCGGGGTACGAGGGGTACGACTCCCGCCGGGAAGCGCTCATCGACTTCTTTGCCGACCGCGAGCCGGGCGGTTACCTGAACCGGGTGTGCCTCATCGAGGTGGCCGCCAAACTCTACCGCCGCCGCGATCTCCAGCGGGCTTTCGACCTCCTGGACCGGATCCTCGACGACCCGCACGGCGACATGTTCTGGATGTATCCTATGACGCTCGTGCGGTACGTGGGCCGGGACGTGCTCCCGGAGGCCACGCTACGGCGTATGCGCGACCTGTGGCGCACGTACACCCCCTACCGGGGCGACACGGAAAACCACTGGGTGATGTACTATGCCTCGCTGTACCTCATGGCTCAAATGTACCCCGAGGACGGGCCGGAGACGTGGTTCAATGGGCGTTCCTCGCAGGAGAACCGGCGCGAATCCGAGGGTTTCCTGAATCACTGGATCGAGCTGACGACCACCATCGGACAGGGGGAATACGACTCCCCGCATTACATGGGGTTCTTCATTACCCCGATGGCCTTGCTGTATGCCTTCGCCGAAGAGGAAACCATGCGCCGAAAGGCGGGCATGATGCTGGATTACCTCATCGCCGACTTTGCCGCCGAGAATCTGAACGGGTTGTATGCCGGCGCCATGAGCCGGATCTATCCGGAGCCTGCCCTGGAGCGCTGGAAAAACGGCAGCACGAGTTTTGCGTGGCTGCTTTTCGGTAACATACCTTTTCGGCCCGATCCGGTCAACGTCGTATTGCCCCGCGTCGGGTACCGGCCGCACGGCATCACGCTCATTCTCGCTCTCAGCGGCTACCGGCTTCCGGAAATCATCCACCACATCGCAACCGACCGCTCAACGCCATATGTCCACCGGGAGCTGAAACGCACCCGGCATCGTATCCGGTACTCCGGGGTGCGTAACGCGCCGGTGTACAAGTACATGTCCATGCGCCGGGAGTACGCGCTGGGCTCCAGCCAGGGCGGCCTGCTTCAGCCGGTGCAACAACACACCTGGGAATTGCTGTGGACCACCGACGATCCGCACCGGGGGTTCAACGTCCTGTTCACGGTGCAGCCGTATTCGTCGGGCCACGAGCTGGGAATGTACTTCCCCGAGGAGCCCGAACTGCTCACCGAGGCCGTCATCAGCGGCGAAAAGCCGACGTACGATCAGCCCGACAAACTGACCGGCGGTTCGCCGTACGAGCAGGTATTTCAGGACGAGGACGCGCTCGTTGCCCTCTACCACATTGCTCCCGGCACGCGCTTTCCCCACATCAACGGCTACTTCTCGCGCGATCTGCAATCGGTCTCGGAAGACCCCTCCGGCTGGATCTTCGCCGACGTCGAAGGGCTCTACCTGGCCTACCGTCCGCTGGCCCCGTACCAGTGGCGTGATCTGCCCGGAGGCGACCGGCGTTTATACAGTGCTGCGCTGAACAACGGAGCCGTGGTGCAGGTTGCCCCGCGCGGGGCGTACCGTTCGCGAGCGGACTTTGAGGAGGCTGTACGGGGGTTGGCCTTGGAGGTGGAGATGGAGCGGTTGCCCCGTGTTCGGTATCGGAGTTTATCGGGTCGGTTGTTGGAGGCCGAGTGGGGCAGGGAGCCGCGTGTAGACGGACGGGAGGTGGGGTATGCGCAGTGGCCGTTGTACGGGGGTATGTTTTTGGAGGCGGAGCGGGGCAGTGGTCGGTTGGAGATGCGTTACGGGGG
>CBDUBS010000125.1:0-10578 GCA_965365445.1 uncultured bacterium
ACATGCCGCCGTACCTGTACTTCGAGAACGCCCGGGTGACGGCCCCCCTCTCGGGGCGCACCGCGACCTCGATGCCCTGCTGCGTGGGCGCATTCTGGCGGGGCGGCCCGGTGGCCGAAGGCTTCCGCCACATCGACGTCACGCCCGATCTGACGCGAAAGGCCGTCGAGTACATCGAGCGGCAGGCCGCCTCCGGTCAACCGTTCTTCCTTTACCTGCCGTTCCCCTCGCCGCATACTCCTTGGCTGCCCATCCCGGAGTTCATCGGGGAAAGCGGAGCGGGCGACTACGGCGATTTCACGATGCAGGTGGATTGGAGCGTCGGGCAGGTGCTCGACGCGCTGGACCGGACCGGCGCCGCCCCCAACACGCTGGTCGTGTTCACGAGCGACAACGGGCCTTACTGGCGGCCCGAGGAGATCCGGCAGTTCGGCCACCGGGCGCAGGGCCCCTGGCGGGGCATGAAGGCCGACATTTACGAAGGAGGGCACCGGGTACCGTTCATCGTACGCTGGCCCGACCGGGTAGCCCCCGGCTCCCTGAGCGACCAGACCATCACCCACACCGATATCATGGCCACCGTGGCCCGGGCGGTGGGCGAGCCCCTGCCCGAAACCGCTGTGGATAGTTACGACCTCACACCGGTGCTGTTCGGCCGGGCGGGCGCAGCGCCCCTCAGGGAAGCAACCGTACACGAATCGGCCAGGGGCGTATTCGCCGTACGGAAGGGGCCCTGGAAACTCATCGAAGGATTGGGGTCGGGAGGGTTCACGGAACCCATATTCGTGGACGGGCCCGGAGGCCGCCTCTACCACCTCGGCGACGACCCGGGCGAAACGCGCGACCTGTACACCGAGCTTCCGGACGTCGTCCGGGAGTTGACCCACCTGCTCAATCGCTACCGGACCGAGGGCCGCTCGCTACCCTGACCGTCGTTACTCCGGCAGGGTCACTTCATGAAGCGAAAGGCTGTAGTGGCTTCCGGGCGGGTTTCCGGGGCGGTTCTTCATGGCCCAGTTGGCCGAATAAGCCAGCCAGAACGTACGGCCGTCCCCGGAAATGAACTTCGAGGGGATGTTTACGAAGTAGGCAAACGGTCCGAAGTTCGTCCAGTAGGTGACCAGCCGGTAAGGTCCGGTGATGCGCTCGGCTTCGAGCAGCATCGTATCGCCCGTATGGGCGCCCGTGCCGCGCGAAACGGCCATGAGGTACCGGTTCAGGCCGGGGTTGTAGGTTGCCGTTACATTGCCGAGCCGTCCCGGCCAGTCCACCACCGGCTCGATGCGGTCGAGGTCGGTGGTCCAGACGGGACGCCCGGCGGCGTCATGCCCTGCAAAGAATTCGTAGGCCGACGGGTCGTTGATGGTTTCCGGGGAGGGCGTTACGCGGAGCAGGTAAACGTGATCGGCCTGGATCCAGTTATTGCAGGAGGCGGGGTCGGTGGAGCCGTGGGCCGTGAGGTACGCCTTGCCGTCGGGCGAGCGCCGCATGTTCTGCCCGAAGTCCACGAAGTGCGGAGCGCCGATGCGGATTTTCGCCCGACCGGGGTTTTCGCCGAACAACGGCCGGTCGCCCGAGTGGGGCGTTTCGGTCCAGGTCAGCCCCCCATCCATCGAGATGCGGAAGCCGACGAACGGCCCGAACTCCGTCCACCCCACTCCCCGGCAGTCGCTGGTCGGGTTGTTCGTCAGCGCATAGGTGCCGTAATACCATACTCCGTCGTGAACCAGCGTACCGGCCGGATAGCGTCCGCCGTATGGAGCGGGAGACGCCTCGATGCGCGGCTCCAGATTGTAGATGGCCAACTCCATCGGGTCGTCGCCCTCGATACGGGCCTGCGCCGTGGCCGCCCTGCGGCCCATGAAATCCAGTGAGTTGGTCGCGTAACCGGGGTGGGCATCCTGAAAGGGTGTATACACCTGCGGGTCCAGAATGTATCCGTCCGTCCACGGGGAGTAGAGGTGGCCGTCGGCGGCCCAACTCGGGTACCAGGTGTCGGCGTTCGTGTAGTTGCGATACCGCCCCGTGAACACAACACGGCGGAAGGTTTCGGAGGGCGAAAGGGGCGTACCTTCCGGCGGCGTAGACGCCCACTCGAAAGGAGTCGGGTCGTCCTGCCGCTCCGCATCGGCCCGTTGGGCTCCTGCGGTCGAAGGAATCAGAAGCAGTATCGGTAAGGCAACGAGACGGAGGTTCATGGGTACGGCCAGAGTTGGTTTTACCCTTCAAGGTACGGCCCGACGGCGGAAAGGTCGAGCCTTTTCCGACGCCACTCCTGACGGGCGGATCGTATCTTTGGGATACATCAATCCTGGATATACCACGATGGACCTGTTCAAGCGGCTCAACCTGGTGCGGCCTTCGGAGATCGCACTCCTGAACGTGCCCGAAACCTTTCCCGATCCGGCGCAGGAAGGCCATACCGTCCACTCCGACCTCGGGCGTGTCGAACGCATCTCGTTCGCGCTGGTATTCGCGACCACCTGCGAGGAAGTGGAACATTACACGGAACGCCTCATCCCGAAACTTGGGCCGGATGCGGTGGTGTGGTTCGCCTATCCGAAAAAAACCTCCCGCCTGCACCCATCCGACCTGAGCCGGGATCGGGGTTGGGAACCGCCTGGCCGGGCCGGGTTCGAACCCGTGCGGCAGGTAGCCATCGATCAGGACTGGTCCGCGCTGCGCTTCCGTCAGGTCGGTTTCATAAAAAAGTTGTCGCGGAGGAAAGCCTTGAGCGACGAGGGCAGGAAGCGGATCGGTGAGGACCGCCGATGAGCCGTCCGACCTGCGCCTACATCGGCCTGGGCTCCAACCTGGGGGACCGCTCCCGATACCTCCGCGAAGCGGTGGCCGCGCTAGCCGGAACGCCCGGCGTTGCCCTCCGGCGTGCTTCTCCGGTATACGAAAGCCGGGCGCATACGCTGCAACCCGACCTCAGCGACCCCCCGTACCTGAACGCCGTGGTCGAAGTGGAAACCACGCTCGGCCCCGAGGCCCTGCTTGCCGCCTGCCATGCCATCGAACGGGCTGCCGGCAGGGATCGGGCGACGGCTCCGAAATGGGCTCCCCGCACGCTCGACCTGGATATCCTGCTGTTCGGCTCGCTATCGTTCGAAACGCCTCACCTGACCCTCCCCCACCCCCGGCTGCCCGAGCGGCGCTTCGTCCTGCAACCCCTCGCCGACCTCGCGCCCGGGCTGTGCGTGCCTCCGTTCGGGTCTACCGTCGCCGCGCTCCTGGAAGCCTGCCCGGACAGGGGTCCGCTCGTGAAGACGACGCATATTCTTCGCTGAGCCGCTGGGCGGCTTCCTGCACCGTCCTAATGCTCGTATCATTCATTATTCCGGAACACGCCTACCTGCCCGTATGGAAATACGCACCCCGGCCGAAACGCCCCGGTTTGCCCGGCAAGACGACCTCCGGTATGTAGTCATCGAAGGGGTCATCGGGGCGGGCAAAACGACGTTGTGCCGCCTGCTTCAGGAGCGGCTCGGCGCCCACCTCGTTCTGGAGGAGTTCGAGCAGAACCCGTTCCTCGAACGCTTCTATCAGGATCCCGCCCGGTGGGCCTTTCAAACGCAGCTCACGTTTCTGGCAAGCCGGTTTCGGCAGCAAAAAGGGCTGTGCACGCGCGACCTGTTCCGGCAGGTTGTCCTGAGCGATTACAGCTTCGACAAGGACCGGATTTTCGCCCACCTGAACCTCCGGGGCGACGAACTGGCGCTCTACGAAACACTCTATACGCTAATGGAGCCTGCCACGGCGACACCCGACCTGACGGTTTATCTGCAATCCTCCCCGGAACGATTGTTGTACAACATCCGGATGCGGGGGCGGCCGTACGAAAAGGACATGGACCCGGAGTACATCCGCTCGCTCAACGAGGCCTATAACTACTACTTTTTTCGCTATACCCGGAATCCGGTGCTCATCATCAACGCGACGTTGATCGATTTCGTGAAAAACCCGGCGCATCTGGAAGCGTTGGCGCAACAAATCGTATCCCGTACGCATTATGGGACGACCTACTTCAATCCGGAGGCCGACCGGTAGCTCACGAACCGTATGCTCATAAAAGCGCTATTTTTCGCCATACTGCTGTACTTCATCATCCGGGCGGTCCTGAACCTCATCGCGGCGGTGCATCGGGAAGTCGTGCAACCCGGCCGGATCGACCCGCGCCGGCAGCCGGAGGCGCCGCCTATCTACCGGGCGCCCCGGGAAGCGGTATCCCGCCGCTCCAAACCCGACATCGAGGACGCCCGGTGGGAGGACATTACCTGACGAGGAGTGACAGGTTGGCAGGAAAGTGCGCGGCGGGAGGGCGCCGGCTTAATCATTCGTAGTAAATATCCGCAAGGGAAAGCGCGTACCGGTCGCTCTTTATTACGGCATCCCGACCTTTGTGGGTGGTAATAATCCAGGAGCTTTCATTGCGGGCATAACGTATGACGTGCGGCTGCTCCGAAAAGGCGATCCAGTATTCCCGCAAGGTTTCCACCTCCAGGTACGCATCGAGCTTTCTGCCCCGGTCCCGCTCGGCCGTCGATGGGGAGAGCACTTCCACGATGAGGTAAGGATTGAGCAGGGTTAGCGCATCCCCTTTCTCAAGGAACTCGGGCTTACCACACACGACCACCACATCGGGATAGTAGAATCTTTTCGACGGGGCGATCTGAGTCCGCTGGTCGCTGCTGATGATGTGGCATCCTTGTGGCCGAAATGCCTGCCGGAGCAAGGCCGCAAATCCGTCCTTGATGATGTTGTGATGCCAGCGGGCTCCGGCCAGACCCTGCGGATCATCCCCCAGCGGGATGACGATGCCCTCCTCGTATTCGAGCCGACGCTCGGATGCGGCGTCGATCTGAAAATAAGCTTCCGGTGAAACTTCGGGGGCTTGCATGGCGGCGTGCATTGTTCTCCTGAATATACGTTCTCACATCCCATGCGATCCCAATTTTGGTGCAAAACCTGCTCTTGTTGGTTCATCCGGAAACGAATGATATGACAAACCCTGCGCCGGGTAGGCTTTCTGGGCGTAAGAGCGATAGCGATGGGGCTGTCCCACACGCATGGAATGGGTTGCCTGTACTTGAATGAAATGCGTTTCTCACACCGAGATGTGCCCTGCGGCTTAGTCGCCGGACCGTTTTAAGCACTGCCGTAAGTACCCGAAGAATTCCGGTGTAGCAGAGGGTCAACAGGATTCGCCAATTCAAAGAGAGGTGAGGGCCGATCCGGAACCTCAACACGTCGATGTTGTACTGCTATTGTAATACAACTACACGATATGCCATGCCGAAAACTACTACGGTTCAGGCGCGTGTCAACCCAGAGGTCAAAGCCGGAGCGGAAAACGTGCTCAGCTACCTTGGTTTGACCACCAGCCAAGCCATCGACCTTTTTTTACGACAGGTTATACACCAGCAGGGGTTGCCTTTCGAAGTGAAGATTCCAAACGAAGTTACTCGTCGGGCCATAGAAGAAGCGATCCAGGACGGGAACATAAAGCGCTTCAAAAATACGAAGGCTTTGATGGCCGACCTGGAGTCCGATGAAGACGATTCCGCACCAGTCAGTTCAAACGAGATTTCAAGCTAATCCGTCGCAGAGGCAAGGACGTAAGCAAACTTTGGGCGGTAATTGAAATGCTGGTTAACGGTCGCGTACTGGACAAAAGACTCCGCGATCACCCGCTTTCGGGAGAGTACGCCGGGGTGAATGAATGCCATATCGAGCCCGACTGGCTGCTTATATACGTTGTCACGGCAGATGAAGTACGGTTGATCAGAACGGGAACACACGCCGATCTTTTCTAGCGTCCATCGCACACCCGAAGGCCGGAATAACCCTGCGATGACTGTGCTTTACACCCCGAACCGGAAGGTGAGCACCGTGGAGCTCGGAACGGGTTTGCCGCCCCGGTGGGCAGGGCGGAACTTCCACAGGAGTGCGGCGGCCCGGGCGGAGTCCTCGAGGCCGTAGCCCACGGAAGGAACCGGTTCTTTGGAAGCCAGGCCGTTAGGGATGAGGTAGCGCTCGATGACGCGAGGAGCCGACGCACGGCCCTGCTCGTCAACCGTAACTTCCACGACGATCTCTGCCTTGATGCGTTTGCGTCGGGCTTCGCGCGTGTATTCCGGCTCCACGAACCGGATCGGGCGCGGCCCGACGAGCGGCGCCTCCGGGGCTTCCGCCGGCCCGGAGCCGGGGCCGTCGCCGGCGGAGCCGCCGTCGCCCGGGTCGAGGGTAGGCAGGGCGCTCAGCGACAGGTCGAGTTCCTGATACTCCAGCTCCATTTCATCCGGCACGACCACGGGAGGAGGGGGCGCCGGAGGCGGGGGGCGGCGATCCGACGCCTGGCGGGTGGGGCGGACGTCCTCGATCCGGATGCGCTCCTGTTCGCCGGCCTCGATGCGCGGAGGGGGCGGCATACCGGAACCGGCCGGCCACCACCGAAACAGCCCGATGAGTACCAGCAGCGCCGCCGCGATGCACGCTCCCATCCGTTCGGGGTACAGACGCCGGGGGTCGTTGGGGCGGTTGAGCGGCACGGATCGAAATACGGATTAGGGGCAGGTTAAGCTCCGGTATTGAACAGAGCGAGCCGCATGAGGTTCGGTAGGCCGCTTCCGGTAAAAAAAGAGCAGGCGGGAGACAGGGCGCTCTTAAAGAACTTAAGTACCGACACGAGCAAGCAGGCTAAATTTCATTTGATAACATGGCGGCACCCGCCGTATCATTGGAACCCGAAAACGAACGGTTCGTACTGCCAAAGATACTTTCCAAGCAGCTACCGAGTGAAATCGAACGTGAGGGGCATCCTACATCGGGCCGAAACGCTTCGCGCATGAACCTTCCCACGGTAATGGGAGGGTTTTTTTGTATACGGCCGGACGGTTTCCTCTCCGCAAGCCAACCATACACATGACGTCATCCCAACAAAACGTCTGCAAGCTCGCCCTGGCCGACGGCACGGTCGTGCGGGGCGTATCCATCGGCCACCGGGGCGAAACGGGCGGCGAGCTGTGTTTCAATACCAGCATGACCGGCTATCAGGAAATCCTGACGGACCCGTCGTACCACGGCCAGATCATGATGATGACCTACCCCCATATCGGCAACTACGGGGCGATGGACATCGACATGGAGGCCGCCCGGCCCATGGTCGCCGGTCTGGTCGTCCGCTCCTATGCCAACCGCTACTCCAACCTGAACGCCGATGAATCGCTGGAACGCTTCATGGCACGGAACGGGCTGGTAGGCATAACCGGCGTGGATACGCGTACGCTGGTGCGGGAGGTCCGCTCCCGGGGCGTGATGAACGCCGTTATCTCGTCGGTGGACCTGGACGACGAGAGCCTGGTTGAGAAGGCCCGCAACTGGCCCTCGATGGACGGGTTGGAACTGGCCTCGCGGGTGACCACGAAGGAAGCGTATGACTACCATACCGGACGCGGGCCGCGTATCGCCGTGTACGACTACGGGGTGAAGTTGAACATCCTGCGGTCGTTCGCCGGGCGGGAATGCACCGTACGGGTCTTTCCGGCCGCCACTCCCCTAGCCGACGTACTCGCCTGGAAGCCGGACGGTCTGTTCTTCTCCAACGGCCCCGGCGACCCCCGCGCCATGCCGGATGCCGTCGAAACCGCCCGCCGGGCGATGGAAGCCGATCTGCCGCTGTTCGGCATATGCCTGGGCCACCAGCTGCTCTCGCTGGCGGCGGGGTTTGAAGTGTACAAAATGTACGTCGGGCACCGAGGAGCCAACCACCCGGTGAAGAACCTCGTTACGGGCCACGTGGAAGTGACTACACAGAACCACGGATTCGCCGTTCATCCCGAATCGATCAACGAGGCGCAGGCCGAAGTGACCCACGTAAACCTGAACGACCAGACCGTGGAGGGGCTTCGCTTCAAGAAGTTTTCCGGGTTGTGCGTACAGTACCACCCCGAAGCATCGCCCGGGCCGCACGACAGCCATTACCTGTTCAACGAATTCCTGCAAGAGATATCCCGCGTGAAGGGGATACCCCTGCACAAAGGGCCCTCCAAGGTCTTTATCGCCGCCTGATCCGGCAACGGACAGGCAACGGACGGGGGCGGGCTCGGAAAGGCGCCTGCCCCTTTTTATGGCCCCGGTTGCCGAAACCGGACCGACAGGAAACCGCGACCATCCTCACACCGCCGATATGCCCAAACGCACCGACATCAAGAAAATCCTGCTCATCGGGTCCGGCCCGATCGTTATCGGGCAGGCCTGCGAATTCGACTACTCCGGCAGCCAGGCCTCCCGTAGCCTCCGTAAAGAGGGGTACGAAGTGGTGCTGGTGAATTCCAACCCGGCCACCATCATGACCGACCCCATGACGGCCGACCGGGTGTACCTCGAGGAGTTGACGCCGAAGTCCATCAAACGCATCGTGGAGAAGGAGCGGCCGGACGCCGTCCTGCCGACGATGGGCGGCCAGACGGCCCTCAACCTGGCCCAGACCCTGCACGACGAAGGGTTCTGGTTGAAAGCCGGGGTGGATGTCATCGGCGTGGACATCGACGCCATCCAGATCACCGAGGACCGGCAGAAGTTCCGCGACCTCATGGAGCGAATCGGCGTGGGGCAGGCCCGCAGCCGTACGGCCCGCAGCTTGCTGGAAGCCAAGGAGATCACCCAGGAGCTGGGAGGATTGCCGGTGGTCGTCCGCCCTTCGTTCACCCTGGGAGGCAGCGGAGGCGGCATTATATGGGATGAGCAGGAGTTCGACCGGAAGATCACGCGCGGCCTGGAGATCTCGCCGGTCCACCAGATTCTGGTCGAGGAGTGCCTGTTCGGCTGGAAGGAGTACGAGCTGGAACTGCTTCGCGACGCCAACGATAACGTCATCATCGTCTGCTCCATCGAAAACATCGACCCGATGGGCGTGCATACCGGCGACTCCGTAACGGTAGCCCCGGCGCAGACCCTTACCGACAAGCAGTACCAGGCCATGCGCGACGCCGCCATCCGGATGATGCGTTCCATCGGGACGTTCGCCGGGGGATGCAACGTACAGTTTGCCGTAGAACCGCGCACCGGAGAGATGGTCGCCATCGAGATCAACCCGCGCGTATCACGGTCCTCGGCGCTGGCCTCGAAAGCGACGGGCTACCCGATTGCCAAAGTGGCCGCCCGGCTGGCGGTAGGCTACACCCTGGACGAGCTGCCGAACGATGTTACCGGCACCACCAGCGCCTGCTTCGAACCTTCCATCGACTACGTGGTCACCAAAATCCCGCGTTTCAATTTCGACAAGTTCGAGGGGGTGGATGAGGAGCTGACGACGCAGATGAAGGCGGTCGGAGAGGTCATGGCTATCGGCCGCACCTTCCCCGAGAGCCTGCAAAAAGCCTGGCAGAGCCTGGAGATCGGTTACGCCGGCCTCGGCGCCGACCGCGAGGACGCCCCCCGGGAAGAAGTCCGCGACCGGCTCCGCAAACCCTACTGGGACCGCACCCTCCAGATTCGCAACGCCCTCAAACTGGGCGCCTCGGTTGAGGAGGTATCCGACATTACCAAAGTGGACCCGTGGTTCCTGTACCAGATCCAGGAGATCGTCCAGACGGAAAAGGAAATCGTCAACCGGTACTCGCTCGACCGCATGGACCGGGACTTCATGCTGCACGTCAAGCAGTACGGCTTCTCCGATCAGCAGATAAGCTACCTGCTCGGCTCCGGGGCCACCGAGGACGATGTACGGGCCTACCGGAAGTCGCTCGGTGTGGTCCCCACCTACCAGCTGGTAGATACGTGCGCGGGCGAGTTCCCGGCGCAAACCCCGTATTACTACTCGACCTACGAGACGTCCTGCGAGAGCGAGGTGAGCGACCGGAAGAAGGTGCTCATCCTGGGCAGCGGTCCCAACCGGATCGGTCAGGGCATCGAGTTCGATTACTCGTGCGTACACGGCGTGCTGGCGGCCAGAGAAGCCGGGTACGAATCCCTCATGGTGAACTGCAACCCGGAGACGGTATCCACCGACTTCGACGTGGCGGACAAGCTCTATTTCGAGCCGGTGTTCTGGGAGCGCGTCCATGACGTCGTGGATCTGGAGAAACCGGACGGCGTCATCGTGCAACTGGGGGGGCAGACGGCGCTCAAGCTGGCCGAGCAATTCAAGAAACACGGCATCCGGATTTTCGGCACCCCATTCGAGATGCTCGACCTGGCCGAGGACCGGGAGAAGTTTTCCGCCGTCCTGAAAGAGCTCGAGATTCCCTTCCCCCCCTACGGCGTGGCGCATACCTCGCTGGAGGCCCAGGAAGAAGCCGAGCGCATCGGGTACCCCATCCTGATCCGTCCGAGCTACGTACTCGGCGGCCAGGGTATGCGTATCGCCATCAACCGGAAAGAAGTGGAGCAGTACGTAAAGCGCATCTGGAAGCTGTTGCCGGGCAACATCATTTTGCTCGACCTCTTCCTGGAGAACGGCATGGAGCTGGATGTGGACGCCGTCCGGGACGCTACGGGCGACGTATGGATTGCCGGCATCATGCAGCACATCGAGCCGGCCGGCGTCCACTCCGGCGACTCGACGGCCGTGCT
>CBDUBS010000126.1:0-10577 GCA_965365445.1 uncultured bacterium
GCTGGGGGTGGGGGGCATGTGGCCGCCTACCGACCCCGCCCCCCGGGTGGCCGTAGCGGATACGGAGGTGCAGCCGGACCTTGCCCTGGCGCCCGAGCCCTCAGCGGATACCCGAATGGAAGAGGTCGCGGTACCCCCCGACCCCCTCCCGCCCAAGCCAAAAGCCTGGCTGGGTGAGGACCGCACCGAGCCGGCCGAAGACTCCCGACTGGAGCTGGCCCGCCGCGTGGAGGAAGCGCTCCGTGAAGAGCCCCCGGCCGAATACGGCTGGGATGCGTCCTCAGAACTCCATACACTCAGAAAACAGGTCGAAATCCTGGAGGCCCGCAGCGAGCGCACGCGATGGGACGAGCCGGCGATGCTCGATGCGCTGATCCCTGCCGGCGTTTCTCCGGACCAGCCGTAGCCTACAAAAAACCCTACAGCGGTACGCTCGTCGTACGAGTTTGCACCATGAACCGATTTACCCGACGCATAATCCTCCTGGCCGCGTTATGGCTGGCCCCTTTCGCTCCGGATACGGCCTTGAGCCAGGGAGTGCACATCCTTGAAGTTCGCGAGGGCGCCGTGTACCTGAATGGGCGCGTCGTGCCCGAAGAGGCGCTCCCCTCTACGTGGAATACGGCGGAAATCGGGGAGGCCCGCGTCACCGCCACCGGGTCGATCGACCCGGTAATCGCCGTGGGAGGCCGGCTATATACGTTCGACGGAAACGGCATCCGGGAGGTTGCGGCCCCTCCCGTCTCGACGAGCTATTCCATACGGTTCAATACCGTTTTCTCGGGCATCCCCGGCGGCGAAATGGACCAATCCCCATCGGATTGGCTTCAGTCTATTCGCCTCATGCCGCCTGCCTTCGATCTCTCTGCGTTCGACGGAGCCGGGGCGCCTCTCGAAGCGCCGTTGCCGGCCGGCCCACAGGCGCGGCTGTTGCAGCAGCAGGCTACCGAATTCATGCAACGCAGCAACGAACTCGCCCGGTTCGGGGCCGAGCACAGCGCCCGGCAATTGCGCGAGTCGGCTCAGGAGATGTTCGAAGCGGCCCGGGAGTTGCCGCGCCTCGAGTACGACCGGTACCTGACGGACGTTCGGCAGGAAAACCAGGAGCTCTGGCAGAACCTTATGCGCGAGGCCGACCTGGAACGGCAGAGCCGGGAGGTAGCCGTCCGGCTCCGGGCGCTGCCCGCCGACTCCGCCGTCCTCAAAACCCGTCTCCACCTCTTGCTCAACCAGGCCTTCGACCTGAAACAGCAGAACCGCCGCCGCGAGATTTCCCGTCTGGAAGAACAATTGCTCGACCTGCAACGCCGCCTGGAGGAGCGCGAGCGCAACCGCAACCGCATCATCGACCTGCGGGCTACGGAGCTCCTCGGCCGGTAATCCATCACCCAACCCACGAATGCCATGAAACCAACCGTTACCACCCTGGCCGCCTACGGCCTGGCCGTCCTCCTTGGATGCGCCGCCGCACCCGGAGCTTATGCCCAACCCGGCCCCGATTCCGTCGTCACCAAACGAACGGTCGTCGTAGTGAACGATGGCCGCGTGACCATCAACGGCAAGGAGGTCGATCCCCTTCCGTTCGACGACCAGTGGGGCGACTCGGTACACGTTATGGTGAACAGCGGCCGCGTCATCATAAACGGCAAGGAAGTCAGGCCGCCGGACGGCTCTTTCGCCTTCCGTTTCGAGGGCGAAGGGCTGGACTCCCTCCAGCGCGAGTTGCGGGAGTTCCGCACGCATCGCCTGCCCAGGCTGCGGAAAGAGTTCGAGCGCCGGTTTGCCTTCCCAGATGAAGCCGCCGAACAGCGCGATCTCCGGTTCATGGGCCCGTTCTTCCCCGGCGATGAAGAGGACGTCATCATCCGCCGGTACAATGCCCGTCACGACGGCGAGTTGTTCCGCATGGAACAGGAAACGCGCGATCTGGCGCGTCAGGCTCGGGAAGCCGACGGATCCGAGCGGCGCCGGCTGGAGGAGGAGCTACAGAAAAAGCTGGAAACCCTGTTCGAGCGCAAACAGGAGATCCGCCGGGAAGCGCTGGACCGCCGGGAGGAGGAACTTCAGGAGGAACGGCGCACCCTGGATGCCCGGGAACGCAACCGCAACAAAATCGTGCAGGAACGCCTGCGCGACCTGCTCGGAGAGAACAAGGAAATGGAGTGGTAAGCCGGAGCGCGATAGAAGGGGCCGCTGGCGCACCATCTGCCGGGCCCCTTCTTTGCTCGAAAGGCGTGCTGCATCCGCCGAAGGGGTCAGGCGGCGGGCGAATCGGCAACCCTCCCGGACGGCAAACGGGCATCGGAGCACACCCCGGGCGTGACCGCGGCCCGGTACGATCTGCTGCCCTTTTTTGACGGCCTATTCAACGGCGGCCCGTATTTCTTTATTCGGGTGACGATGCATTTCGTCTTACGCTCTTCACTGGTCGGCGTGTTCCATTTCACGTAATCAAGGAGGCGGCCCGCCATACGACGAACGATCAGCCATACGCTGTAACTCCGTTCAAGTACCGGCAGTTGACTTTCGCTCGCTCAGCCAGTCGAGCCACCCGACGATCCCGGGCTCGCCGCGCACGGATGTTTCCAGAACGGGCACGCCCGGCCGGGCTGCCTCGATGTTTCGCAGGGCCGTCTCGCGGTCGAAGCCGACGGCTTCGGACAGGTCCATCTTGGTGAGCACCACCACGTCGGCCGTATTGAAAATGGTGGGGTATTTCAGCGGTTTATCCTCCCCCTCGGTTACCGAAAACAGCACGGCGCGGACCGCTTCACCGAGGTCGTAGGACGAGGGGCAGACCAGGTTGCCCACGTTCTCGATGAACAGCACGTCCAGGCCGGCGAGGTCCCAACCCTTCAGCGCCCTTTCGGTCATCTCTGCGTCGAGGTGGCATACGGTACCGGTCGTGATCTGCCGCACCGGCGCGCCGGAGCGGGCGAGTCGCCGGGCGTCGTTTTCCGTTGCGAGGTCGCCGACGAGCGCCGCCGTACGGAGCCTTCCGTGGAAAAGGCTCAGGGTTTGTTCGAGCAGGGCCGTCTTACCGGAGCCCGGACCGGAGACGAGGTTCACGACGAAAACGCCGGCCTCTTCGAACCGGAGCCGCAAGGCGCGGGCCAGTTCGTCGTTTTTCTTCAGCAGGCCGCGCCGGACTTCCAGGATGCGTGTAGGCATGGGGCGTACCGTTTTATGGCTCCTCTACTTCCAACGATATCAGGTCCAGCTCCCGCCCCCGAACCAGGTCGCACGGGAAGCGGCCGCATACGGGGCATCGGAACAACTCGGGAAGCCGGGTTGCGCGCTCAGACCCGCACGCGGGGCAGTACACGGCTACTGCCGACGTTTCGATGTGCAGCGCAGCGCGTTCGAGCGGCGTGCCCTGCCGGGCTACGTCAAAGGCGAAGTGCAGGGCTTCCGGCGCCACCCCGGATAGCTCCCCGACGCGTACGGTTACCGCGCGGATGGAGGCCGCCGGGGCTGCTTCCAGCGCGGCTTCCACCAGGCGCACGGCGATGCTGCTTTCGTGCATGGCGTTTCAGGCGTCCGTCACGTCCAGTCGCCGGACGAGGGCGTCGCCGGACTCTGCGGCTTCCGGCAGGTATGCCGTGAATAGGCTGCCCTGGCCGGGCGTGCTCCGGGCCGTAATCGCCCCGCCGTGGCGCTCCACGATGCGACGGCAGGTTGCCAGTCCGATGCCGCTGCCCTCGAACGCGGACCGGCCGTGGAGCCGTACGAAGGGGGTAAAAATCCGGTCGAGGTACTGCTCCTCGAACCCGATGCCGTTATCGGCTACGGTTATGGCATACCCCCCCTCCGCCGGTGCGGCGTCCACCTTCACCACGGGAGGAGCTTCCTTCCGGTGGAACTTGAGGGCATTTCCGATCAGGTTGAGCAGCAGCAAATGCATCTGCGACGGATCGGCCCGGACGACCGGCAGCCGGCTTGCTTCCACCACTCCGTTCGTTTCGCGCAAGCGAATTTCCAGATCCGAAAGGACGCCCTCCAGCGTGTCGTTCAGATCGACATCCCGGAAAGGAAGCCCCCGATGGGTGATGCGGGAGAGTGCCAGGATGTCGTTGATCAGGCGGGACATTCGTTCGGCTGCGCGCGTCATCCGGTTCAGGTAGTCGCGTCCGCTGCCTTCCAACCGGTCCCCGTATTCTGCCTCCAGCATGTCGCCGAAGCTGGTAATTTTGCGGAGCGGTTCCTGTAAATCGTGACTCGTTACGTGTGCGAACTGTTCGAGCTCGTGGTTGCGCTGTTCGAGCTGCCGGTTGAGCCGCTCCAGCGCGTGGGTGCGCTCCGCCACGCGCTCTTCGAGCGTCTGGTTGAGCCGTTGCAACTCCCTACGGTGATCTTCGATCTCCTGCTGGATGCGTTTCTGTTCGTGGATATCGGTCGCTGTGCCGAACCACCGGATTATGTTACCTTCGTCGTCTCGTACCGGCAGGCCGCGGCTCAGGTGCCATCGGAAGCTGCCGTCCGCACGGTGGACGCGGTGCTCGACTTCGTACACGCCTCCGGAGGCCACGGCATCCTGCCAGGCCTTTACGGTACGCGCGAGATCGGCAGGATGGACGACCGGCGCCCACTCGTACTCCCCTTCCCGGCGTTCCTCGATGCCCATGTACTCGCGGCGGCGTTCGTTGTAGTAATCCGGGGCGCCGTCCGGGCGGGCCGTCCAGACGAGCTGGGGCATCGAGTCGGCCAGGTTACGAAACTTTTGCTCGCTTTCGCGAAGCGCCGCTTCGGCACGGGCCCTCTCCGTAACATCCTGCCCGATGGATAGGATGGAAGTGATCCGACCGGATTCGTCGTGCAGGGCGGAGTTATACCAATCCATCGTCGCCAGGGAGCCGTCTTTGCGGTAATTGCGATTATGGCAGAACACGCCCGTTTCGCCGTTTCGCAACCGATCCACCGTGGCGGCCACCTGGTGGTCGTCGGGGTGTACCCATCGCCATCCGTTCAGGCTTTGCCCCAGCACCTCCTCGGACGTCCAGCCGAAAATTTGCTCCGCCCGGCTGTTCCAGCGGGTTATCCGGAATTCGGGGTCGAACTCCACGACCGCCAGCGGGGTATTCTCGACATGCGTTTCGAGCTGTTTCACAGTGGTGCGAAGGCGCCCTTCCGCGTGCCGGCGCCCTTCCAACTCATCCTCCAGCGAGGCGTGGGCCCGTTGTACATGCCCGCGCGCCTGGTGCACGAGCGAAACGAACCAGACGACCACGGCCGACTGGATCAAAAAAACCAGCACTTCAACGGCAGCGGAGGACGCTTCGTAATACGCCCCGTAGGGCAGCAAGAAGAAGTAATAGGCGGTGACCGTAGATATGATCGTCGCCGTCAGGCCGGGCAGCACTCCGCCGTACCACGCCGCCGCCAGAACGGCCAGCGTATAAAAAACAAAGGGGGTGCGGACCTCGAACGCTTCCGCGAGCAGAAGCTTGAGAAGCAGTACACCCAGCGACAGGGCTACGGCCAACCCGTACCGCTGCCAGGCCGGAAGGGAGGGTGCGAAACGATCCAGGGTCCGGAAATCCATGGCAATCGCCGGGTTTACGAAACCGATCGGAACCGCCGATAGGCGGCCGGCCAACCGCCGTAAACTCGCAATTTCCGGGGCGCGCTATGCGAAGGTATGAGGGATATGAAGCGGGGTTACCATAATGTAACACACGATGATCCCATAAGCAGGGGGCCCGGTGGGCGCTCCGGCCCCCTCGACGTGCCGCAACACCCTGTACCGTCGGCCATCCATACCCTATTGCGGTTGTTACCGCACCAGCACCATCTTCCGGGTTTGCACGCCGAAGGGCGTTTGCAGGCGGTACAGGTATGTACCACTGGGCAGGCCGTACGCATCGAAGGGGAGTTCGTGCTTTCCGACAGCTTGCTCCTCGTCCACCAGAGTTTGCACCCGACGGCCGAGCGTATCGAAAATATCCAGGCGCACCCGGCCGGGTTGGGCCAGCGAGTACACGATAATGGTGGTCGGGTTGAACGGATTCGGGTAGTTGCCGTGCAGCGTAAATGCCTCGGGCGTCTCGGAGGGTCTCGGGGAGGCGGTTTGCACCGGCGCGGAAACGAACGGCAGCGTACCGAAGGAGCCCCCGAGCACCGAGGCGACAGCCGACGGAGCCAGACCGAACCAATCCTTCAGGATGGTTGCGTAGGCGCTGCGGAAGTCGATTTCGTACTTCAGGTTGCTCGATGAGTCGAGGTCGGAGAGCGAGGGGGCTTTCCCGAAGACGCCCCCGGCCACCGAACCGCCGATGATGAACAGCGGAGCCGCCGTGCCGTGGTCGGTGCCGCGCGAGCCGTTCTGTCGGGGCCGCCGGCCGAACTCCGAGAAGGTCATCACCATCACGTTCTCGGCGCCTCGGGCTGCGGCAAGGTCGTCGTAGAATGCTTTGACGGCTTCCGAGAGGCTTCGGAGCAGATTGGCGTGGTTGGTGAGCTGGTTGGCGTGCGTATCGAAGCCGCCCAGGGCTACGTGGTAAATCCGGGCGCCGAGCCGGCCTTTGATCAATCGGGCCACGATGGAGAGGTTGCTCGCCAGTCCGTTGCCGGTCGGGTAGGCAACCTGATTTTTACCGGCAGCGCTCGCCTGCTGCACCGCACCGGCATACTGGAACGAGTCGTTGGCGACGGTGCGCACGAAGTCCATCTCCGCCCCCATGGGTCCGGCAGGCAGGTTGTCGGTTTCGTAGACAACCCCGCGCTCGGCGATGCGGGAAAAGATCTCCGGCGACGCCAGCGACATACCCATGCCGGTTTGCGGCCCCTGGGTGAGCAGCGAAGCCGTGCCGCCGAGTTGCACCGCCAGCGGATGATTGCCCGGGTCGGTGTGGAAGGTGGGAAACTCGGCATCGAGGTACCGACCGGCCCAGCCCGTCGGAACGACTTTGTCGGCATCGGAGCCGGAGAGCCAGATGTCGGTAGAGCGGAAGTGCGACAGGTTGGGAGATGGATAGCCGGTGTTCTGAAGCACCGCCAGCCGCCCGTCCTGGAACAGCGTATTGAAGGACGATAGCGAAGGATGCAGCCCGATCTCGGTGTTGAGCTTCAGCACCGTGTTTTTCGCGATGGCGATATCGGGGCGGAAGTTGTAATACACGTCGTTCTCGAACGGGACGACCGTGTTGAGGCCGTCGTTGCCGCCGTTGAGTTGCACCAGCACCAGCACCCTGTCCGTTTCCACCGCCCGCAGGTGAGCCAGCAGCGGAGCGCTCCCGAAGGCCTCTACGGGGGTCCGGCCGAGGAAGAACGCGCTGCCCGCGCCCAGGCCGAGCATCCGGATGAAGTCGCGGCGGGACCAGCGCAGGTGGTCCTCGGTGTGCGCGGATCCATGTTCCAGGCAACTGCCGAAACGGGGCGCGCCCTCTGCCGAAAAACGTTTCGTTTCCATATCCGAGCGGGTTGGGAAGGGGTATACGTACGGTAAACGGTTCAGGTAAGCTGGTACTCGGGCAGTTGCGTCAGGTACCGGGCGAAGGAGAAGAGCAGCGCCGGAGCGCCGGGCTTATCGAGCCCCCACTCGTACCACGGCACACCGGCCAGAAATACTTTGGCAAGGGTCTGGAGGTACACCGGAGCCGACCGGATCTCGGCAGGCACCGTGGTGGGCTGGGCAAAGTCATCCGAGACGGGTTCCAGCACCAGCCTCGGCAGAGGAACCGACAGGAAATGCGCCGCCAGCATTAGGGGCAGCCGAAAGGCATCCGGAGCCGTGTTGAGGGAGGCCAGAGCCGGATCTATTTCTTCCAGCCTGCGCGACAACAAATAGCGGGAGAGGCCCGCCATATCGAACGTGCGGCGGTACTTGTCGGTGGAAAGGAACGTCTCGGCCGTGAACCACCGCGTGGGCAGGGTGGTCGTATTGAGCCACTGGTGGTACCCCGGCCATCCGGCTACGTTGGGCGGACTGAGGAGCCGCTGGCCCAGCTGCGTGGCGTACCGTTCCAGCTGCACCGGCATATCCGAGCCGGTTCCGGCGTTGACATCCAGGAGGAAGCCGTTGAGCATCTCGACGGGGCTTTTGAGGCGCGCCCCGACGAACCGTTCTTCGTAAAAGTGTGCGCTCGCGAGCAGCGCCCTCAGCACCGGCCCGATCTGGAACTGGTTGAACAGGAACACACCCGCCATAGCCTGCACGACCCACGAATCCGGCTCGTGGTAGACGAACTCGCGGTAGATTTTCTCGCAGATGTGGTAGGCGATGGCTTCCGAGCGGGTTTCGAACAGGATGCGGATGACATCGTCGTAGCCGAAAGCGCCGGTCCGGCCCAGGAACGTCTTGGTCCCCGTATCGAAGCGCCCCTGGGAGAACTTTACCGTCAGCGTGTTGCGGTCCACCTGCCACCCGGTGAGCGCCCGGGCGATTTCCTCGATGTCTTTCTGGGTGTAATTAGGCCGTCCCTGCGCATCGGAAGGGCTCATGGTGAACAATTCCAGCAGCTCGCGGGCATAGTTTTCGTTGGGCCGCCCTTTGAGGTTCTGGGTGCCGTTCAGGTATTGCAGCATGGCGGCATCCTTACCGATTTCCTGCACCATGCGGCTGTACGAACCGAGCGCGTCGGAACGCAGCAGGGTTACGTACCGGTAGGCAAAAGGGGCATTGTTATAGGCGCCCAGCTCGGTCACGAAGTGGTTGTGCCAGAACAGGGTCATGCGCTCGCGGAGCCCTCCCTGCCAGAGACGCTCGTACCAGCCGCGCCGGAATTCGGTCAGGTACTGTCCGTTGCGCTGCTGATAGGCCCGCTTCTCCTCATCCGTGGCCGTGGAGGGCGGAGGCAGCTCGTTCTGCCATGAAGGAGCCGGGGGCATCGGGGCGCCGGTTTCTTCCTCCAGGACGAGCGCGGCTGCGGACCGGGCATCCATCCCGACCAGCCGATCGAGCCACGCCGTGCGCACCCCGAATCCGGTGCGACGCAGGAGATGGGCCGCATGACGGCGGTTCAAGGAACCATTGAGCGGTTCGAGTCCGGCAACCGCGGCGCCGGATGTGCTGCTGGGGTCCATGGAGCCTCCTCCGTGACTGGTTTAGGCGCAAAAGTAAACAAAACAGGTGTCTATGTTATCACGAAATTGTGGCGAACGGATAATTTTTTTACGGGGTTCACCGCCGGCAGCGGCTCGGATGTTACCGTTTCGCCGGAGGTCAAACCTGCGCCGCTCGCCCGGGTTGAACCGGGCATATCCAACAGCCATCCGGTATGGAAACATGTATGAACTGAACGGCGCTCTGACGATCCTGCTTGCGATATCCCTGGCGGCTTGCGCCGGAAGCCGCCTCCCCGATCCGATAGAGGGGGCGCTCTCGCCCGTCGGCCCAACGTGGGTGGCGGCCGCCCTCGACGGGATCGATTTTGAACCCGCCGGAGACCGGCCGGTCACGATCGTACTCGAACCGAACGGCCGATTTTCCGGCTGGGCGGGATGCAATCGGTATTTCGGAACATATGCGTTCGAGGGGGACCGCATCCGGGTATCCGAAGTAGGCAGCACGAAAATGGCGTGCCCCGCCCCGATCATGAGCCAGGAGCAGCGGTATTTGAACACCCTCGATTCCGCCGTCCGGTTCAGGGTGGATGAAGAGTTTCTGGATTTGATGGACGCGACCGGCAAACCGATGATTCGCTTCGTCCGGGAAGCCCAGCTCGGGCGCGACGTCTCGGCCCGGAGCCCATCGACCGTACCGCCCCCGCCCGACCTGCCCGTCGTGTTTTCCTGCCCGGACGCCGGGGGCGACTTCCGCTTTGCCGCCCTGGCCGGCGCCGATGCCGCTTCGCTGTGGCTGCCCGAACGATTCGGAGGGGGGTACTACGTACTCGGGCGCACCCGCGCGGCGAGCGGCGCCCGGTACGAAGCCGATACGCTCACGTTCTGGAACAAGGGAGGGGAAGCCCTTCTCGCCCTGGCAGGGCGTTCGTTCGAGGGGTGCCGGATGGTTGCGCTCCGCTCGCCGTGGGATGAGGCCCGGTATCGGGGCATCGAGTTTCGGGCCACCGGAAACGAGCCCGGCTGGGCGCTCGAACTCGATGAGGGCCGGGCAATCCGATTCCGATACGGGTACGGCGAACACCAGGCCGCAACCCCCGTCCCCGAGCCGATCACGTCGGGAACGACGACTACGTACCGCGCCCGCACCGAGGCGCACGACCTCACCCTGGTCATCGAACGCCGGCCCTGCACCGATTCGATGAGCGGCGAACGGTTCGATTCGGCCGTAACCGTGACGCTCGACGGAGAGACTTATCGGGGTTGCGGCCGCCAAGTGGATTGATCGTCTCTTGCGGGACGGGTGTAATTAACCCGTAAAACAGGGGTGGATCGGTGCTTTTGCCGGGGGCGGTCGCTTATGTTTCCGTGCGATTTCGTCCGTTCGGCTCCTCATCCCCGCAACCCCTATGCCCGGCCGCTCCGCCCGACATGGTTCGTTCTGTGCCGGCTTCGTTACGGTGCTGGCAGCCGTTGCCGGATGCGACGGCCCTCAGTCGGCGTTCGTGCCGGCGGGGGTTGCCGCCGATCAGATTCTGGAACTGTTCCTCTGGCTGGCCGGAGGGGCCGTCATCGTC
>CBDUBS010000127.1:0-10449 GCA_965365445.1 uncultured bacterium
GGTCGGTGTACATTGCACGTCCGGGAAGGAACGGTCCCCGCCGCAAAGATTTCGCCCTGCGATGTCGGACAGTACGCTCCGGGACGCATACCGCTCAGCGGACACACGACCGCCGTAACGATACCCACGGGCTGCGGAAAGTCGCCGCCGGAACCGAGCATCAAAAAGATACTTTTGAGCAGCGGCCCGGCGCCGGATACTCCGCTCACCCACTGCATCGGTCGCCCGTCGAAGTTGCCGGCCCATACGGCGACCGTATGACGTGGCGTATACCCGACGGCCCAGTTATCCCGGTAGTCCTTCGAGGTGCCGGTTTTAACGGCACAGGGAAACGGCAGCTCCAGCGGGCCGCCGCGCCCGAATGCCGGTTCCCGGGCCGCCGGATCGGACAGAATGTCCGTGATGAGGTAGGCTATCTCCGGCGAGATGCCGTTGGAAATGCCCGGCGCAACGCTCTGGTAAAGCGTATCCCGATCTGCCGTTATCCGGTACCCTTCGAACCGTATGCGGGGCAGTGTACCGCCCCTCGCCAGACCGGCGTAGGCCCGCGCCAACTCGATCAGGCGTACTTCTCCGTTTCCGAGCGTGAGCCCGGCTCCGTAGAACTCCGGGCTGCCTTTCAGCGAGGTCAGCCCGGCTTGCCTGTAGGCGTTCAGCAAAGCCGGGGTCCCGATTTCCCTGCCGATCCGTACGGCCGGAATATTGTAGCTACAGGCCAACGCGGTGCGCAGGGGCGCCGGACCGTGCTCGCGCCGGTCATAGTTTTCGGGCGAAAAGGCGCCCCCGGCCTCCGGTACGTTCAGCGCAATATCGGGCAGTACCGAAGCCGGCGTGTACCGACCGGAGGCCAGCGCATACGCATAGGTAAACGGTTTGAGGGCGCTGCCGGGCTGCCTGAGCATCCGGATGCCGTCGTTTTGCCCACCGTTGCGCTCGTTCCAGAAATCCACGCTGCCTACGTATGCAAGCACATCTCCCGTCCGGTTATCCAGCACCACCGCAGCAGCATTCGTGGCTTCATGACCGTACAGACGATAAATATGCCCGCGCATCATCTCCTCCACGGCGGTTTGCAAATGCAGGTCGAGCGTCGTGCGAACTTCCGGGGCCGGAGTCCCGGCGGAGCCGGTCAGGTACCGTACGAGATGCGGAGCGCGAAATACGGATTGCGGCCGCATAAGCGATATCGGCATGGATTCGAGATGCGCACGGTCGACTGCGGACAATCTGTGTGTTTCCTCCATCGCCTGCAAAACCCGTTTTTGCCGGTTGAGCGCCCGTTCCGGATGCCGGAAGGGGTTGAGCCGACTCGGGCTCTGGGGAAGCCCTACCAGATAAGCCGATTCCGGTATGGTCAGGTCGGCGGCCGACTTGCCGAAATACAGCCGCGACGCCGCCTCGATGCCATACGCTTCATTGCCGAAGTTGACACGGTTCAACCACAGCGAAAGAATCTGTTTTTTCGTGAGCTGCCGTTCGATCCGGATAGCCAGATGCATCTCGGCCAGTTTGTCGCCCCAACCACGGCGGATGCGCCCGCGCAGAGTGCGTGCAACCTGCATGGTCAACGTCGATCCTCCGCTGACAATGCTTCGGTTGCGGAGGTTGGTCCAGAAGGCTCTCCCCAATGCCCTGAAATCCACGCCGCTGTGGTGGAAAAATGCGCGATCTTCGACGGCAACCAGCGCAGCGATGGTTGCGGGATGCACTTCGTCCAGGGCTACCGGGCGGCCCCGCCCCTCCCCCGTCATCTCCCTCAGCAAATGACCGTTGCGGTCGGTAACCCGGGTGCTTACTACCGCTGCGTCGGTAAGGAGGTTTTCAGAGACAGGCCAGAGCAGAGAACCCAACAAAAGCAACCCTGACACAACCGCACCCGCGCCGACTCGGGCCAGAAGGATAGACGAGGGAAAAGGAATGCTCATCGGAGGCCGATCGTGCAGATGTGATTCATCCGTCTGAAACGTAGATTCGGCAATACGGTTGCGCGAGATAGCGCCCCGGTTGCCGTTCCGGCCAGGCAAGCCAGTCGAAAAACGGTTATACTGCGCTCAGGCGGCCCCCGAATTGGTTCGGGGCGCGTTGGCTTCTTACAGGAACGGCGCCTGCCGCCCCTGCGCTCCTCCTGCGTTATCCGAAACGCTCTCTGCCTTTGGAAACCGTTACCATAACCCATCTGGAGATGATCGAGCCGCCGGCGCGTCCCGAAAGGGCTCTGCCGAACGGGGTTGCCATCGTGCACGCCGTCGCCCCTACCGTCTCTTTCTACAGATACCTGTACGACACCGTCGGTGAACGCTGGTCCTGGACGGACCGGCGAAAAATGGACGACGCTTCCATTAGAGCCGTCATTCAGAACCCCCGGGTTGCGATCTACGTGCTCTACGCACAAGGCACTCCGGCCGGATACGTCGAACTCGATTTCCGAACCGAACCGGATGCGCAGATCGCCTATTTCGGCTTGCTTCCCGAGTTTCTGGGCAAGGGTCTCGGAGGAATATTGCTGGATTTCGGGATACGGGCCGCATGGCAGCGCCATCCCCGCCGCGTATGGGTGCATACCTGTACGCTGGACCATCCGCGAGCTTTGCCGCTCTACATCAGCAAAGGGTTTATTCGCTACAGAGAGGAGCATAAACCTCACCCCGGTTGAAATGCCCCGCACGTTGTGACGTTCATGTTGCGGGATGAACCATCTCTTTCCGGGCCGCGTAGCCTCACGAGGTCAGGATTACCCGGCATTACGCTATCACCGGACGGATCGCCTGCACGGCAGTGACTGTTCCGGGAGTTTTGCCGGTGTCATAAGCAGATTTGGAGGACGTATGGAACGTGCACAAAGCGGTGATTCGGTAAGCGTACATTACACCGGTAAGCTGGAGGACGGGACGATATTCGATTCGAGTATAGGTAAGCCCCCGCTGAATTTCACGCTGGGGCAAAACCAGGTTATCTCCGGGTTTGAACAAGCCATCGAAGGCATGGCGCCGGGGGAAAACAAAACGGCCGTCATCCCCTCGAATCAGGCGTACGGATCGTATCGGGAAGACCTCATCGTAACCGTAGACCGGGCCCAGGTTCCCCCTGCCCTCAACCCGGAGGTGGGGCAACAACTCGAATTGCAGCAGGAGAATGGCGAACCTATCCCTGTCGTCGTGACGGAGGTTTCGGAGGACAGCCTGACGCTCGATGCAAACCACCCACTGGCCGGATTGGACCTAACATTTGAGATCGAACTGGTCGAGATTCATTGACGTTGCTTCGGCGGCGACGGATGGGTTTTTTGGTATGTATGCAGCAGGGGGCTCCAGAAGGGTAAAGTAGAACGTCGTTCCTTCACCCAGTGTACTTTCTACGTGCAGTGTGCCACCCATTCGCTCCACCATGTCGTGGCACAGGATGAGGCCCAGGCCGGACCCGGCTTCGTCGGCCGTTCCTCTCGTTTTGAAGTGCCCGTCGAGCCTGAACAGTCGCTGGATCTCCTGCTGCCGGATGCCTACGCCGTTATCCCGTACGAATATCGATACCTGTGCATGTTTCCGGCAGGCCGATACGGCTACCTCGCCCCCGGAGCGAGTAAATTTGATCCCGTTGGAAATCAGATTACGCAACACGGTATAAAGCATATGGTGATCGGAGTATACCGTTAGGTCCACAGGGACGGCATCGATCAGCCGGATATTTTTGGCATTCGCTCCCGGCTCCAGAAGCTCGAAAGCCTGTTCGATCATTTCACGAAGGTTGAGTGCGGAGGGCGTTCCGTCCAGGGCGCCGTTGTGCAGGCGGGCCCAATCCAACAGGTTTTCCAGTAAACGGAATGTCTGGGAAGCCGATTCGCGCAGATCCGAAATGAACGCGCGAACCGTTCCGGGCGGCAGTTCATCCAGATCTTCCTCCAGAACCTGTGCAAGGCTCAGAACGGTTGCCAGCGGACCTCTCAGGTCGTGGGATATGATCGAGAAGAAAACGTCCTTGCTCTCATTCATTTCCTGCAAGATTCTTTCCGATCGGGACAGGCGCTCGTTCGTCACGACTAACTCGCTGGTGCTTTCCGCCAGTTGCTGACGGCTTTCCCATAACTCCTGAAGGTGTTGTTTGAGTTGTTCCTGTACACGCCACCGCTCTGCCACCTCGAATTTCAGATCCCTGTTCATGTCCTGCAATTCGGCCGTCCGGTTCCGGACGCGCTGCTCCAACTCCAGCCGGATGGCATCCAGTGCTTCCGTAGCGGCATGGCGCTCATCGACTTGACACCCCAGAAAGAAGCCGGTTATCGCCAGCATGATCATGAACAACTGCACATCGGTGGCGGCTACGGGATACACGTAGCTGTCATACGAAAGCGTAATCCCGATGTTGATGATCAGAATGCCCAAGGTCGTCCGGTGAAGGCCGTGACGCATGGCGATCCACAGGACTGGCGCCGAACAGAAATAATACTGGAAACCGGAAGCCGGGCGCAGGTGAACGGCGATGAGGAGGCAAACGGCAATCCCTGCCCCCTCGGCCAACATTTCCAGGTAGCTTCGGCCGGAAATCCTCGAAAGCAACTGCTTTACATACGCCCGGCGGTCGGACGGACTGCCACTCGTGACGGAAAAACCGGCCAGGAGAAGCAGAGGAGGCGTCACCGTCAGGATACCTGCCAGATGAGCGAGCCCTTCGTGCAGGGCGTTAGCCGGCATCAGGTCCGGCGTAAATTCGGGCAAGCCATAGAGCGTGAAGAACACCGTATAGACCAGGCTCGTCCACGCCGAGAGGCCCACCGCAACGGCGATGATCCAGGCAAGCACGGGCGCCGCAACTGAATGAAAGGATCTGTTTTGTCTCCGGTAGAGCCAGGCTGCCAGAGCCGCTCCGCCGGCCGTGGCAACCGCCGGGCCGATGAGCGGAATCACATGAAGGGATCCGGCAATCCACAGGCCGCTTGCCAGCGACGTAAAAGCAACCAGGGGAGCATACGCAGGGCCGAAAAGAATGAGAAAAGCCAGGCTCAACCCCGAGGAAGGCAGCCACAAAGATTTCCCCGGCTCCGCTTGGAAATGGACGGCGAAGGATTCAAAAGTAAGAAAAGACACTGCAAAGGCGAGCGATACCAGTCCGGTTCGTAGCGCGCTCGCCGGTAGGTGGGTAAAGCGACCAGGAAGGATCGGCAGGCGCATGGAATGTCGCTGTGGAGGCTCCTTCCACCGGAGTGGACACAGAAAGCGGCCTTGCGGAAAGACAGAGATAATCAGGGAATCGGATCGGTTTCCCGATTCTTAAGCCGAGCGGCGTGCGCACCTCGTTATTCGATAAGGAATCCCGTTCAGCCCATCGTTTCGATCAGTTCATCGAAACGGACCCCCACGAGTGTAGAGACGCCCTGTTCCTGCATCGTAATGCCGTACATCCGGTCGGCGGCTTCCATGGTGCGTTTGTTGTGCGTAACGAGGATGAACTGGGTGTCGCGAGCAAACTCGCGTATCAGCCCCATGAAGCGGCCCACATTGGATTCGTCGAGTGGGGCATCCACTTCGTCCAGGATGCAGAAGGGGCTGGGTTTGACGAGGTAGATGGCAAAGAGGAGCGCGATGGCCGTGAGCGTTTTCTCGCCCCCGGATAGCTGGGCGATCGAGGTCGGGCGTTTGCCGCGAGGACGCGCCATGATTTCGATGGCCGATTCAAGCGGATCGGAGGGGTGTACCAGTTCCAGGGCTGCTCCGGCGTCCTCGCCGAACAGGTGGGAAAAAATGCGGGCGAAATTCAGATGTACGGCATCGAACGTTTCCATGAACCGGGCGGCCGCCGTCGTATTGATTTCTTTGATCGTATCGAGCAGGGTAGCCTCGGCGCTCTTGAGATCGTTCTGCTGAGATGTCAGGAAGTCCAGTCGCGCTTTTTGTTCTTCGTACTCTTCCAGGGCCAGGGCATTCACGGCGCCAAGGGCTTCGATTTTGCGACGAAGGTCCACGACTTCCGCCCGGGCGGATGATTCTTCCTCAGGTGAAAGGACGACGGCCTCATCGTCCGAGTCGAGCCGCAAACCGTAGTCTCGTTCGATACCGGTAACGAGGTCCTCAAGGCGGGTCTGCCCTTCCGCGAGGCGAACCGCCCGAGCGTTAGCCTCCCGTGAAAGCCGCTCCCGTTCCTGACGAATTCCCCGCAGGCGTTGCTCCTGGTTCGAAATTTCAGCCCTGACCTCACGCAGCATGTGGTCGACCTGGTCGGCTGCTTCATGTAACTGGTTTTGCCGGTCCCGTTCTCGTTCGATCACGGCCTGCAGGCCGCCGTTTCGCTCGGCGGACTCGTTCATGGCCTGCCCGAGCGTTTCGAGGCGGGTTTCCAGGTTCAGCGCCTCCATGTCGAGTTCGGCCAGAAGCGCTTGGTTCCGTTCGTAATCCCGGCGGAGGTTTTCCAGCCGGTTTCGGGATTGCACGAGATGCAGGTTAGCCTCACTGAACCGGCCGGATGCGATACGGCTCTCCGATTCGGCCCGGTGAAACGCCTCCTCGGCAGCAATCCGTTCACGTTCGGCTTCCTCCAGGCGCCGGCGCACGGCATCGATATCGGTCTGGTGTTCGGTCTGGCGAGGCCGGAGTCGGCCGAGCTCTTCAAGGTGCCCCTCTATACGGCCGGAAAGGTCCTGTTGCCTGCGATCCAGGGATTCCTGCTCGTAGATCAGCCGGGTGCTCAGTTTTTCGTGTTCGGCCGCTTCCTTTTCGACCGCACGCAGTGCGGCCTGATACGGCTCCATCGGGACGGCCCGTAGTTCCTGATTTACCGCCCCGATCTGCTCGTGAAGATCGGAGAGGCGGGCCTCCGTCTCGGATAGAATGTGGCGCAGCCGTTCGAGTCGCTCCCGGCGTCCCATACGTGCAGCCATGGTAGACGGCTTTTGAATGCTGCCTCCATGCAGAAGCTTTCCCGCATCGGTCCACTCGCCCAGGGGGGTGATGAAACGCGCGGCCCCAACCCGGCCAATGTCCAGTCCACGCGCCCTTTCCAGAGACTCAACGAGGTAACATCCGCTCAGGAGGAAGTCCGCCATAGCACTGAAGTCGTCATGCGCTACCCTGACCAGGTCCCGCAACGGCTGGAATGCCGTTCCCCGAACGATGGGGGGTAGGGGTACGGCCTCATCGTGCAAACGATCGAGCAGAATAAAGGTGGCCTGCCCTTTCCGGCTCGAGCGAAGCATTTCCACAGCGGCATGGGCTTCACCATCGTTTCGGACGACGATGGCGGCAGCCATCTCACCGAGCGCTGTCTGGAGAGCCGGCCGGTGGGCCTCATCACACGAAACAACATCGGCGACCGTTTGCAACTCGAAGCGGCTCCACGTTTGATGGGTAGCCAGAAACTGCACCGCGCCGGAGAAATCCTCGTAGGAAGCTACCAGATTCTGGAGAACGTTGGCCTCGGCCAAAGTCGCGTCTCGGGTGCGCTCCAGGCGGCGCAGAGCCTCCATGTGCTCCTCGAGTTTCTTCTTGCACCCGTCGATTGCCGACTGCGCCCCCGACACCGCCTCTCGGGCGGATTGGACGCCGGTACGAAGCACCTCGAGATGCTGGAGTGCATTTCGAGAACGGGCTTCCAGCTCGCCGCCGGACTGGAGAAGCATCTCCAGATCAGCTGTGGCGCGTTGGTGCTCGCGCTCGACCACCTCGATTCGGCTCGTGAGCCGGTCGAACTGGCTCTGCACGGCTCCGCGAGCGACGGTAGCCTGCCGTTCCTGTTCCCGCAGTCGGCCCAGACGGTCGCGTAGTTCTCCGGCGATTCGTTGCGCTTCGTCCCGCAAGGACTTCAAAACTTGCAGAGCGGCCTCCAGTTTTTCCAGCTCCGGCTCTGCCAGGGCCTTTTCGGAAGCCATACGTTCGAGCATGGCGGTCAATTCCGTTTTTCGCACCGCCCCTGCTTCCAGTTCGTGTTTTATGCGGTCCCCCTCCGACTGCATATTCCGGATTCGTTCGTCCTCCAGGCGGGCATCCGCTTCGAGCGTGCGAACCCGCCCTATCTGGTCGCCCAACGCCTTTCTCCGGGAGGCTGCATCCTCCTCGTTTGCCAGCAACCGCATCCGTCCTGCCTCAAGCGCGGCTTCTTCCGTCGTTTCCCGAATGGTGAAGTCGTCTAGCTGCGCCCGAAATACGCCCGCTTCGCTTTCGATGTCCTTCCGCCGCGTAACGAGGCGATCGTACTCCGCCCGTGCCAGAGCACACTCCAGACGGTGAAGGCGCGAGCGTGCGGCATGAAATCGGGCCGCTTTCTCAGCCTGGCGTTTCAGAGAGCGAACCTGTTTCTCGATTTCTTCGGTAATGTCGCTCAGTCGGGTCAGGTCGGACTGCGTGGTTTCCAGTTTGCCAAGGGCCTGTTTTCGGCGCAGCTTGTACTTCGTGATGCCTGCCGCCTCCTCGAAGAGCCTTCTTCTATCCTGAGCATTTTCCGAAAGGATCTCCTCCACCATTTTGAGTTCGATTACCGAGTAGGCGCCTGCGCCCATCCCCGTATCCATGAACAGATCGGTGATGTCTTGCAGGCGGCATTTGATGCCGTTCAGCAGGTACTCTGACTCGCCGGAGCGGAAAAGCCGCCGTCCCAGGGTTACTTCGCTGTACTCGGTAGGGAGCACCCCCCGGCTGTTCTGAATGGTCAGCAGGACTTCGGCCATGCCCACGGGCTTCCTTTTGTTCGTCCCGTTAAATATGACGTTATCCATCTTCTCCGAGCGGAGGATGCGCGCCCGTTGCTCACCGATCACCCACCGAACGGCATCCACCACGTTGGATTTCCCGCAACCATTTGGCCCCACGATGGCCGTGATGCCGGGATCGAACTGAATGACCGTCCGCTGCGCGAAGCTCTTGAATCCGTGCAACTCCAGTTTGCTCAGGTACATACAACGGCTACTGCTGGTCGGTGAGAGGATGAGGCTTCATGCGGGCTGCCCTGCTAATCGTCGGAGGACGGTAAGATCCTGGCGGATGGTTAATTCTACAGGAAAGTCAGCCTGCCCGTTCATTCGGCCAGAAAGAAGTACGCGGTGAGTGTGGCCCCTACCGAGATCACGAAACGACGAATATGTACCGGATTCATGCGGCGGGCTGTCGAAGCGCCGCCGTATCCACCGGCGATAGCCCCCACCAGCATCACGAGCGCCTGAGGCCAGTATACGGCCCCGGCGATGACGAACGTGGCAACCGCTACGCCGTTGATGCATACGGCGAGCCAGTTCTTGATTCCGTTCATGGCATGCCCGGTTTCCAGTCCCCTTGCGGCCAGCGTCGCCAGCATGAGTATGCCGATTCCGCCTCCGAAATAGCCGCCGTACGTAGCGATAAGTAATTGGAGGGCCATACCCAGAACCAGCCCGACGGAGGAGTTCGTAAAGCGGGTCATGCCGCCCCGGTTTTTCAGTCGTCCGATGAGCGGTCCGCCGAAAGCGAACATCAGCGTTGCGACCAGCAGCAGCCAGGGAACGAGGTTCCTGAACGTATCCTGCGGAGTGAGCAGCAGAATACGAGCCCCGAGAAATCCGCCGACGAGGCTGACGATGCTCAGAGGCCCCAGGCGAGGCCGCTCGGTCAACAGTTCCTTCCGGTATGCTCCGACACTGGCAATCGAACCCGGCCATAAGGCTACGGTGCTGGTAGCATTGGCCGTCACTGGAGGCACCCCGAGAAAAATCAGGGTGGGAAAGGTCAGGAAACTACCTCCGCCCGCAACGGAATTGAGCGCCCCGGCCGAACCGGCAACGAAAAACAGGATGGCCGCGTCGAGAAAGGACATACCCGTTTGGAAGAATGGATCCGTAAAGGCGAGGAAGATACCGGTTGTCGCCCGATGAAACGCCGGCGGGAAGTATGGACCCCATGAATTTCGCCCCGTTGCAGGGATTGCTGCCCGTCCTCATGAACCCGGCCGGGTAATCAGAAAGACGTGGCCCGAAATGCATCATGAAACCGAACGGCGCCTCTCGGCTTGCCGTCACCGAACGGCAGCGCGAGAACGAACGGCTGCGGGACGCCCTCATGCGTCAGATCAGGGAGATTGCGAAACCCGAAGCGGCGGTAAAACTCCGGATGGCCGACGAGCACGCACCCCTCCGCTCCCCGAGACTGTATCTGCGTCAGGCCCTCACGCATGAGGCGCGTTCCGACACCCATTCGCTGGCACTCGGGAAGCACGGAGACTGGACCCACACCGTACCAGTTCCGGCCTTCTTCGGAGAACGCAACGGCCGAGAAAGCGATGTGGCCGACGACCCTTCCGCTGATCTCCGCGACGAGAGAAAGAGCGAGGGCGCCGGCCGAACGCAGCGCGGCAATGATGTATTCTTCCGTGTGACTGCTGACCGGAACATCCCTGAAAGCCGCTTCGGTGACCGAGAAAATCGCTTCAATGTCGGATTCGGTCTCCGGACGTATATACGGATCCATATTTCGTTGCCGGAATTGGGGGTCTCCTGTGGCG
>CBDUBS010000128.1:0-10277 GCA_965365445.1 uncultured bacterium
TCCTGGCCGGCTTCGACGAGGCGTTTGGCCTTTTCGAGCACGATGTCGGCCACCTCGACGTGCTTCTCCGGCTCCTGGTCGAACGTGGAGGCGATGACTTCGGCCTGCACGTGCCGTTCCATGTCGGTCACTTCCTCGGGCCGCTCGTCCACCAGCAGAATGATCAGGTACACCTCCGGGTGGTTCGTCGTGATCGCGTTGGCGATTTTTTGCAGCAGGATGGTTTTACCCGTTTTCGGCTGGGCCACGATCAGGCCGCGCTGGCCTTTGCCGATCGGCGAGAACAGGTCGAGCACCCGCATACTGTTCTCCGAGGGCGACGTCTCGAGTTTCAGTTGCTTCGTAGGGTAAAGCGGCGTCAGGAAGTCGAAGCTGGGCCGCTCTTCCAGTTCGGTGGGCGTGCGCCCGTTGATGGTTTTGACCTGGATGAGCGCGAAAAACCGCTCCCCTTCCTTGGGCGGGCGTACTTCCCCGAGCACCGTGTCGCCGAGCTTGAGGCTGAACCGCTTGATCTGCGAAGGGGATACGTAAATGTCGTCCGGACTGGGGAGATAGTCGAATTCCGGCGATCGCAGGAAGCCGTACCCGTCGGGCAGGATTTCCAGCACGCCGAGTTTCTCGATCATGCCTTCCAGTTCGGTGCGGTTGGGGTCGTAGGTGGCTACGTATTCGGGGCGGCCTTCGTAGATGCGGGCACGCCGCTCGTCCTGGCTCTGGCGCCGGTTGTCCCGCCCGCGGCGGTTGCGGTTGCGACGGTCGTTGCGGTCGTTGCGGTTGCGACGGTCGTTCCGATCATTCCGGTTTCGGTCGTCCCGGTCGCGCGATTCCTGCCGGGGTTCGTCCCGTTTGTCCGGGCGGGCGCCCCGGGGATCGTCCCGGCGCTGTTCGCGGCGCTGATCGGGTCGGTTCTCCCGCCCCTGTTCCGGACGCTGTTCCCGGGTTTGCTCGGTGCGCTGGTCGGGGCGCTCTCCTCTTGGCTGGTCGGTGCGCTGGTCGGGGCGCTCTCCTCTTGGCTGGTCGGGTTTCTGCTCGCCCGTTCGGTCGGGGCGTTCCTCTCGGCGCTGGTCCGGTCGGTTCTCCCGTGCGGGTTCGGTAGGTTCCGCCTTCGGCCGGCCCTCGGCAGGGGGTTCGGGGCGCTTCTCCCGCTCGTCTCTCGTGCGATCGGGGCGTGGATTTCGGCGCTCCGGGCGCTGCGGCCGTTGTTTCTCCGAAGGCTCGGCTTCGGGCGCTGCCGCGGATTCCGGAGCGGAAGCCCCATCCGGGCGACGGGGAGGCGGCCGACGTTCGGGTCGTTGCCGGTCCGGGCGCTGCCGGGCGCTGCCGTTCTGCGGGCGGTCCGCCGAAGGTTTACCGCCTGCAGCGGTTTTTGCGGGCGCCTTCGCCGCCGCTGGCCGCTGCTTCGGCCTGCGCCTCCAGGATCAGGTACACCAGGTCCTGCTTGCGCATACCGGAATATCCGGCGAGGCCCATGTCGCGGGCAATGTCTCTGAGATCGGAAAGTTTCTTTTCCTGTAGAATGGAAATTTTCATACCATGAATGGATGGATGGATACGCGGGGGCCAGGCTGTGCGATTGGTGGCGCACGTCACGCCGTCAGAAGATCGCTGCGGATTCGAGCGGCATCACGAGGCGGCGCGCCGACCGGGCGCCCTTCACAAAATGGATTAAGCTGGAAAATGGAGGAGGTAGGCGGGTGTTTCGATCAACCGGCAGCCCGGAAGGGTATTGTTGGGCTATGCCTGGATCTCTTACGCTCAAGCAACACATGCGTGTTCCATTAAAATAGGGCTCTCTGCAATGGAATCCACAGGAAAAATGTGCTTCTAACGTAATTAATCCTTGACGACCCCCTCGCTCCGGCAGGGATGAAGGCCCGGCGCGTCGGCGGCGAGCTGGTGCGAGCCGACCACCAGCAGCACGTCCCGGCGGCGCGCCGCCCGCCGGAACCAGGCCAGCCCGTCGCTTAGGGCGCCCCTGCCCCCGCAGGAGACTCCTTTCTCCTTCAGAACCCGCTCCATTTCGGCTGCCGGTATGGCTCGCTCGGCATCCAGGCGCACCGCGAACACGGTTGCCTCGGCCCGGTGCAGCATTCCGGCCATCTCGCCGACGTCTTTATCGCGCATCAGGCCGAACAGCACGTACAGGCGGCTTCCGCTTTCGGCCGGCAGGCTCCGGGTGAAACGCAGGGCCGCTTCGAGGCCCTCCGGGTTGTGCGCCACATCCACGACGACGTACGGCTCCCGGCCCACCACTTCCAGGCGACCCCGCAAGCCACTCCGCTCTTTCACTTCCCGCAGGCCCGTCCGTACGGCCTCCTCCGTGAGGTCCGGGAAAAGCATTTCCGCGGCCCGGACGGCCGTGCCGGCGTTGCCCGCCTGATGCACCCCTCCGAGGCCGCAAAAAAGCTCCTCGTACCGCCGCACCGGGGTTTGCAGCACAAACGAACACCCGTCATCCAGCAAGCGCACATCGCGGACGGTCTGCCCGCCAAAGAGGTCGTGATACGAGGCTCCGCGCTCCCGTGCGACGCGCTCGATGACCCGGCGCGCTTCCTCCTGCCGCACGCCGGAAAGCACGGGCGCCCCCCGTTTGATGATGCCCGCCTTCTCCTCGGCAATGGCTTCTACCGTATCGCCCAGCAGGTCCGTATGGTCCAGCCCGATCCCGGTGATGACGGCCAGGAGCGGATGGAGGACGTTCGTGGCGTCGAGCCGGCCCCCCAGCCCCACTTCCACCACGGCCATATCCACCCGGCTTTCGGCAAAATACAGGAAGCTGAGGGCTACGGTGGCTTCGAAGAAGCTCGGGCGGACCCGTTCGAAAAGGGGCTGAAACCGCCCGGCCGATGCCGCCAGCCACTCGTCCGGCGCGCAGCGTCCGTCGATCCGCATACGCTCGTTCACGGTACGCAAATGGGGCGAGGTGTGAAGCCCCATGCGGCGGCCTGCAGCGCCGCCTATCGCCGCGATCAGGGAGGCCGTGGACCCTTTGCCGTTGGTGCCGGCTACGTGTACGCTCGGGAAACGCTCGTGGGGCCGCCCCATGCCTTCCAGAAGCCGGTGCATACGCTCCAGGCCCGGTTTATACGCCGAGGCCCCCTGCTCCGTAAAGCGCGGCAGCGAAAGCAGATACGCGTGGGCTTGTTCCGGCGTCAGCATGGAGCGCTGCCCACGATGAGGCGGCGGTCTCCGCCCTGGTGCTCAAGCCGCAGCCGAAGGGTATATTGGGGCAGCAGCGTTTCTACCCGTTCCGGCCACTCGATGAGGCAGATCCCTTCGCCGTAGAAGTATTCCTGAAACCCCAACTCGAAAAATTCGGCCGGGTCCTCGATGCGGTAAGCGTCGAAGTGATACACGGGAAAGTCCCGGCCCGAGTACTCGTTGAGGATTGTGAACGTCGGGCTCGTCACGTCGTTTTCTTCGATACCGAACCGGGAGCAGATGCCCTTGATGAGGTGGGTTTTGCCCGCGCCGAGGTTGCCGTACAGGGCTACCACGTCGCCCGGTTTCAGGCGGCGGGCCAGGCGGCGGCCGTACTCCAGGGTTTCCCGGGGGCCGCTCGTCAGGATGGGTTCCTCCTGCCGGTCTGTTTCCATGCCGTCCGCGCGCATCGGTTCAGGCCGGTTTCGGAAGCAGCTTGATGACCGGCAGGATCATCTCCTGCATGGTGGCGCCCCCGTGTTGCATCGTGTCCCGGTAGAGGTTCACGTAATGATGGTAATTGGTCGGATATACGAAGTAATAATCTTCCTTGGCGATGATGTAGTTGGTATTGATGCTGTCCGAAGGCAATCCGTAGTCGGCCGGGTTTTTCACGATGATCGCGTGGCGCTCGTCGGCTTTCAGGTTGCGCCCGTACTTGTAGCGCAGGGCGGTGGACGTCTCCCGGTCCCCGATGACTTTCGTCGGATGCAGGCTGCGGATCACCCCGTGATCGGTGGTCAGTACGATGGTGCACGGCATACGCGCGAGTTCCTGAAACGCCTGGTACAGCCACGAGTGCTCGAACCAGGTGCGCGTGAGGGCGCGGTACGCCCGTTCGTCCGGCGCGATTTCCTTCAGCACGTCCGAGTCGGACCGGCTGTGGGCCAGGATGTCTACGAAATTGACCACAATGGCGCTCAGGTCGCTCTGGGCGAAGTCGCGGATGTTTTGCGCGAAGGTCCGCCCGTCCTGCGTGCCGATCAGTTTCTCGTAGCGCAACCGCGACGAAACCCCGTTTCGGTCGAGCAGGTCCTGGAGGAATTGCTCTTCGTTGCGGTTGCGGCTCGATTCGTCCTCCTCGGCGTCGGACCAGATCTGCGCGAATCGCTTCTTGATTTCCGCCGGCAGCAATCCGGAAAAAATGGCGTTGCGGGAGTAGGGGGTGGCGGTGGGCAAGATTGAGTAATAAAAATGCTTCTCGATGTTGAACAGGCTGTACAGCAGTCCCTCGAACTCGATCCACTGATCGTACCTCATGCAATCGATGAGGAAGAAAATCACCGGACGGCCCCGCTCCAGCTCGGGCAGCACGAAGGTGGGCATTACTTCGTGCGATAGCACAGGCCGCTGGTCGGGCGGCCCTCCAAGGGCGTTGCGGATCCAGTCCGGATACACGGTTTCGATGTATTTGCCGAACTCGCGGTTGGCTTCCTGGAACTGATCGTCCAGGATCTGCCGGGCGGCTTCGTCGCCCTCCAGCGCCAGGTCGTACCGGACGAGCTTCAGGTACAGCTCGATCCACTCATCATGCGAGAGCGGGTTCATCAGGGCCATCGTGATCTGGCTGAACGTTTGCAGGTAATCCTGCGATACCTTTTCCGTTCGCAACCGGGAGCGGTCCAGCAGCCGCTTGCAGGTCAGCAGAATCTGGCTCGGGTTGACCGGCTTGGTCAGGTAGTCGCTGATCTGCCCCCCCAGCGCTTCTTCCATGAGGTGTTCTTCCTCGCTTTTGGTCACCATCACGACGGGGATATCCGCCCGAAGCTCCTTGATGCCGGCCAGTGTATCGAGCCCGCCCATGCCCGGCATCTGCTCGTCCAGCAGCACCAGATCGAAATACTCCTCGCGCACCCGGGCCACCGCGTCGGCGCCGTTGGAAACGCTGGTGACGTCGTATCCTTTGTTTTCGAGAAAGATGACGTGGGGCCGGAGCAGGTCGATTTCGTCATCGACCCAGAGGATGCGCGGGGTTGCCGCCATGAGTGTACCGGATTGGTGAAGGAAGCATCCTCTTCAACGCGCCAGAACCGATCCGGCTTCCGGGTTGCCGAGAAACTTCGGTTCAGCCGACGACCGTATCCTCGTACGCATACCGGAACCGCCGGGAGGGCACCCGCTGCTTCAGGGCCAGCGCCGCCGCGAACGTGAGCGGACCCACACGCCCCAGGTACATCAGCAGAATCAGGGTCCATTTGCCGGTAATGGTCAGGTTGCCGGTAGCGCCCATCGAGAGGCCCACCGTGTTGAACGCGCTGGCCGCCTCGAACATGTATGCCAGAAACAGATGTCCTACCTCTGTGTGGGGTGCGTTCTCGATCTCGGTGCTGGTGAGCAGGAAGATGGCCGCCGTCACGATTCCGAAGGCCAGCACAAACAGCCCGATGCTCCGCTGCACCGTTTCCTCCGGCACGGAGCGATCCCACAGCGTGACCAGCTCCCGCCCCTGCATCCGCGACCACGCCATGAGCCCGATCAGGGCAACGGTCGTCGTTTTGAGTCCCCCGGCCGTCGAACCCGGCGAGCCCCCTATGGACATGAGCAGGATCGTAAGGAAGTTCGTCCGCTCGGTAGCCTGCGCGTAGTCGATGGAATTGAAGCCGGCCGTACGGGGGGTGACGCTCAGGAAAAGGGCATTGGTCAGCTTATCCACCAGAGGCAGCCCTTCGAGCGTGATGGACCACTCGAAGTAGGCGAATAGCACCCACCCTCCGACGATGAGGATTCCCGTGGTGGTCAGAGCGAGCCGGGAATGCAGGGAAAACCGGCGGCGGCGCACGGCGGACCGGCGCCGGCGGAACAGTTCTTCCATGGTCAGGAATCCGATGCCTCCGGCTACGATCAGCGCCATGATGACGAACAGCACCCCGGGGGATTGTTGAAACCCCATCAGCGAGGTGCTGAACGTGGAAAAGCCCGCATTGCAGAACGCGCTCACGGCATGAAACACGGCCGGCCATACGGCCCCTGCCGCCCCTAACTGGGGTATCCAGAACAGATACAGCAACACGGCTCCGATTCCTTCCAGTAGGAACGTAAACCGCACGATATCGAGCGCCAGCCGTTTTACGTCGATGTTGGGCGCCACTTCGGCCCCGCTTGCCGCCAGCCCTTCGGTCCGCAGCGATAACCGCCGCCCGAGCGCGATGATGATCCAGGTGGCAATGGTCACCATGCCCAGCCCGCCTAACTGGATCAGGAGCAGGAGGTAGACCTGCCCGGCTGCCGTGAAGTACGTGGCCGTATCCACCACGATCAGGCCGGTTACGCACACGGCGCTCGTCGCCGTAAACAGGGCGTCCAGCCAGCCCAGGGAGGCCCCTGTATACAGGCCCGGAAGCACTTCGAACCCGAGCGTGCCCCCCCCGATCAGGATGAGGAAAGAACCGAGAAGGATTTGCGGTCCCGTGAGCTGCCGATAGACCGAACGGCGGCGCTCGCCGCCCCGGAGCCTCAGTGCAAGCATCTCCCGGATTTGCGTTGTGAAGGGCATGTAGTACACGGCTGGAGGCGGCTTACCGCCGGCCCGAAAGATAACGTTGCCACGCCGGTTTAGCGAGCCGCGCCCGCGACGCAATGCGCGGGCGCAGACCGCAGAAATATTTTAACCATACGGTTAAACCTTATGGTTATTCTTTCGTACATTTATCCGGGAAGGGGGATTAACTCGGGAAAAGCAGCTATGCACACGCCTCGCACGGCCCTGACCGACACCGAAGAACGCATCCTGGAGGCGGCGCTGCATGTGTTCGCCCTTCGCGGCAAGCAGGGCGCCCGTATGCAGGAGATCGCCGACCGGGCGGGGATCAACAAAGCCCTGCTGCATTATTATTTCCGCAGTAAGGAACGGCTGTACGACGAGGTGTTCGGCTTCGTGTTTCGCCGGTTGTCCTCGTCGTTTGCCGACACCGTAGACGAGGCCGAAACCTTCGAGCAGGTGTTGCGCCTTTTCATCCGGCAGTACATCACGTTCATCGACCAGCACATCGTCGTGACCCGGTTGATGATGAACGAAATCCTTTCCGGGGCGGAGGTGCTCACCCGGCGCATTGCCGACTTCCTGAATACGGCCGGAGCTACGCCGCCGCAGGTGTTTCTCGAACGCATGAAGCAGGCGATCCGAAGCGGCGAAGTGCGCCCGCTCGATCCGATCCAGACGCTCCTTACGGTCATTTCGTCGTGTGTGTTTTTCCTGATCGCCTACCCTGTCGTCCAGGCTATCGATCCGCGGGCCGCAACCGACCGGCAGGCCTACCTGGAAGCGCGTAAAACGCATCTTTTCGAACTCCTGTATCACGGAATGAAGGCTGAATCATGAGGGCCAACCCTACAGCACGGGCTGCCGAAGCAGGACGAGTGCGGCCTCTCCTCTTTTTTGGTGTAATGTTGTGTGTCGGAACGGCCGGGTGCGCCGCCCGACCGGACGACGGCTCCCTGCGTGCATCCGGCACCGTAGAGGCTACCGAGGTCCGGGTTTCGACCCGTATGGCCGGGCAGATCCTTCGCCTGACGCCCGGCGAAGGGGATACGGTACGGCAGGGAGATACAATCGCCGTGATCGATCACGATTTGCTCCGGTTGCAACTGCGCCAGGTGCAGGCCGGCGCCGAAGCGGCCGAAGCCCGGCTTGCGCTGCTCCGCCGGGGGGCGCGCTCCGAAGACATCGCCGGGGCTCAGGCCGCCGCCGAGCAGGTGCGGGTGCGGCACGAACAGGCGCTCGCCGACCGGCGACGCATCCGGACGCTGTTCGATTCCGGCAGCGCCACGCAGAAGCAGCTCGACGACGCCGAAACGGGCGTAGCCGTTGCCGCGGCGCAGCTCGATGCGGTCCTGCAGAACGTAAACAAGTTGCGCAACCTGGCCCGGCCGGAGGAGATCCACGCCGCCGAAGCGAGCGTCCGGCAAAGTGTCGCCTCCGGCGACGTACTTCGCCGCCAGATTGCGGACGCCTTCATCGTGGCCCCCCTCTCGGGCGTCGTGACGGAAAAAGCCGCCGAAGCCGGAGAGATGGCCGCTCCCGGTATGCCGCTGCTCGCCATCGTCCGCACGGATCCGGTATACCTCAAGGTGTACGCGCCCGAGCCGGCCCTCGGCCGCATTCGGCTCGGGCAAACCGTAAACGTGTTTACCGACAGCGCCCCCGACCGGGCGCTCAGAGGCCGCATCACGTTCATCTCGCCCGAGGCCGAGTTCACGCCGAAGAACGTGCAGACGAAAAACGAGCGGGCCAGGCTGGTGTACGAGATCAAAATCGAGTTGCCGAATCCGGAGGGCGCCCTGAAGCCCGGCATGTACGCCGACGCCGAAATCGACCTGGAAACCCCCGAGGCGCCGTGAAACCTGCCGTACATATCCGGGATCTGCACAAGGGGTATGGCTCCATCGAGGCCGTACGGGGACTCTCCCTGACCGTCGAGGAGGGCGAGATGTTCGGGCTGGTCGGGCCGGACGGGGCAGGGAAAACCACGACGATCCGGGTGTTGTGCGGCATCCTCCCGCCCGACCGGGGTGAGGTCTCGGTGCTCGGCTTCGGGCTTCCCCGCGACCGCTCGCTCGTGCACGAGCACATCGGATACCTTTCCCAGCGGTTCAGCCTGTACGAGGACCTCTCCGTCGATGAAAACATCGCCTTCTTCGCGGAAATCCACGGGGTGCGCGATTATCGTCGGCGCCGGGACGAACTGCTGGCCTTCACCCGCCTCGAACCGTTCCGCACGCGCCTGGCCGGGAAGCTCTCCGGGGGGATGCGGCAGAAGCTCGCTCTGGCCTGCACGCTCATCCACCGGCCGCGCCTCATCCTGCTCGACGAGCCCACCACGGGGGTCGATCCTGTCGCCCGGCGCGATTTCTGGAAGCTTCTGGCCGACGTTCGCCGGTCGGGCGTCACGATGCTCATGTCCACGCCGTACCTCGATGAAGCCGAGCGATGCACCCGCGTCGGGTTGCTCAACCAGGGACGCCTCATGATCGCCGGCACGCCGGATGAAGTCCGGGCGCTCGTGCCGGGCAGCATAGTCGAGATGGTCTGCGGCGAGGTTCACCGGGCGGGCGCCGTCCTCCGTGGAACGCCCCGGGCCGACGACGTGCAACTGTTCGGGGACCGCCTGAACGTGCTCGTCCGCGACCCCGATCGAGACGTTCCGGTGTTGCTCGGACTGCTCCGGGAGCACGGTATCGAGGTCGTCAGCCGGCGCATCGTCCCCCCGTCTCTCGAAAACGCCTTCATCACGCTGCTCGGCGCGGAGCCGGGCGGAGTTGCTACCCCGTGAATCGCCTCGTTTTCTTTTTCCTCCTGCTCGCGCCGACCGTCGGCGCCGCTCAGCCGGCCCGGACCCTCACGCTCGAAGAAGCCCTCTTGCTGGGGCGTCAGAATAGCCGGGACCTGGCGGGGGCGCGGGCTGTTTCTTCCGAAGTGCAGGCGCAGCTGGCCGAGGTACGGACTTCCCGCCTGCCTGCCCTCGACGCGCAGGCGAGTTACGTGCGCCTCAGCGGCAACATCCCCGACTTCGCCGTCGAGCTGCCCGCCGCTCCGGGGCAGCCCTCAACCGACCTCGTGCTGGCTCCCGCCATCCTCGACCGGTTTACGACGGGCCTTTCGGTCCGGCAACCCCTGTTCACCGGAGGGCGCATCCGGCAGGGCATTACGGCTGCCGAGGCGCAGGCCGAGGCGGCCCGTTACGACGTCGATGAGGCCGAAGCGGAAACGGCTCTGGACGTCCAGACGGCGTACTGGAACCTGTTTCGCACGCGGGCCATGCTGGAGGTGTTCGACGACGCCCTGGCCCAGATCGACCGGAGCCTGGAGGATGTACGGAACCTCCTCGATGCCGGGCTGGCCATGCGGAACGACCTGCTCAGCCTGCAAACCCGGCAATCCGAAGTGCTGCTGCGCCGGGTGGAAGCCCGTAACGCCGCCCGCCTTTCGGAACTCCAGCTGAATTACCTGGTCGGGCTGCCCCTCTCCACCGAGGTTAACCCGTCGGCCGACGTGGTGGTACGGCCCCTGCCGCCGGACCCGGAAGGGCTCGTCGAGGCGGCCCTCCCGACGGCGGCGGACGCGGCGCTGGCCTTCGTCG
>CBDUBS010000129.1:0-10270 GCA_965365445.1 uncultured bacterium
CAACCTCAACACCAATCTGGATTACTTTACGCACATCGTTCCCTGCGGCATCGAGAACCGGGGCGTAACCTCCCTGGCGGTCGAAACCGGCAGCGCCGCCGACGAGGCGCTCGTCCGGCAGCGGCTCGTCGGCCACCTGGCCGAACGATTCGGCTTCTCGACCGAATGGAAAGAAGGCGATGATGCCCGGGCGTTCCTGAACGCGTACACCGCGTAACATCTAGACGGTGGAAGATACCGTTACCGTGTTTTTACCCGGCAGGCGAATCCTCCCGGGGAGATCCGGCTATATTAAGATTCTCGCCGGGGAACTGCTTTCCCTTCTTTTTCTCGGTTCGGGCCGAACCCCTGTAGGGTTGGCAGATTAAAGAGACGTTGCCGGGTAGGGCTACCGGCTTTCCCCAAACACTTAAGGATACATTGCTCCTATGGCACCATTCAATTTGGATCACTTCACCCGAAGGCTGATTGCAGAAACGTTGTTTTACGACGAGGAATATGGCGCCCTCGGAAACCTGAGCCTCATCGACCCCGAGACCAGGAAGGAGCGGTATCTGGCGACGTACGTGCCGGATGATGGATCGTTCATCATCGAAGAGGCGACGGAATGGGAGGACTACGAACCCACGGAGGGCGATGAGATCGGATATGCCCTGGCTGTTGACAGCAAGGATTTCGGGAGTTATAGTTCCTCGGAAGAAGCGTCGCAGGCCATGTTGCTGCTGGCCCAGGAGCACGGGCTGCTGCCCAGTGTCACGCTGCTGTTCGAGGAGGACGAGGTATCCTGAACCGGCCGGCCGGAAATCGGCCTCATGCGGCGGGGCGGCGATAAGCCGCGGTCGCCAGTAAAACCCATCCGGCGATGAATGCGACGCCCCCAATGGGGGTTACCGCGCCCAACCAGGTTTTATCCGTAAGGACGAGCAGATACAGGCTCCCTGAAAACAATACGATACCGAAAGTAAACAGATAGCCGGCCCACGTCAACAGGGGGCCGGCTATCTGTTTACCGTACAGGCCCAGCATCAGGAGCGCGAGGGCGTGATACATCTGATAGCGCACCGCCACTTCAAACGTGCCCAGCCGGTGCGGTGCGACGTAAGCCCCGAGCATATGCGCTCCGAACGCACCTGCTGCAACCCCCAGTCCGGCAAAAACCGACCCCAGAATCAGTAAACGACGCGTCATGGGATGCATCTCCGGCTACCGGCGGACTTCAGGAGGTCGGATCTCGAAAGGAAAAACCACATCATCGATTTTAAGGGTATAGCTTCCCGCTGCGAAAGGCTCCTCGAAATCGACATACAGGCGAAAGGGCCGGGAGATGGCCGCGCACACGGCTCCCTGGGGCCGCCGCATGATCACCGACATCCGGATCAGGTGGCCCGACTTCTCGTACCCGACCGAATCCAGATCGGAGCACGCATCGGGCAGCGTTCCCTTCAACAGGACTTCGGCGGTGGTGCTGCCGCTGTCGGGAGGGGTTGTACTGAACGGCCCCGACCGTACGTACGCGCTGTCCATAGGGACGGGATACCTGAAATACAGGCGGCCGGGTTCAGGAGCGGTTATGTGCATGGTCAGTCGGCCGTCCGGGCCTTCCCGTTCGTACCGGTGGCCGTACCGCAAGTCCGGCGGTAAAGCGGCCGGATCGGATGAGACGCAGCCGGCCAGCACGAATACACCCAGCACACTCAGCCAGGCCGGGCGGAGATTATTCCTGCGCATGCCCCTGCGCGCTCTGCCGACTCTCCGGTTTTTCCTGAAGGAGCTGCACATCGACTCCTCCGGCGGTGTCGGGAACCTCTTCGACGGGCGCATCTCCCCAGAGGCGTTCGAGGGCGTAAAAGGCGCGTTTCTCCGCGTTGAAAACGTGGACGACGACATCCACGAAGTCGACGAGGACCCACTGCATGTGGTCGTACCCCTCCGTGTGCCACGGACGCTCATCGAAGCGGTCTCTCACCTGATCGCGCACGGCGTCGGCAATGGCCCGGATCTGTAGATCGGAGTCGCCGGTACACACGACGAAATAGTCCGCCACGCCGCTCACTTCGCGCATATCCATGACGGTCACGTCGTGCGCTTTTTTGCTGAGTACGGCATCGACGGCCTGGGAAGCGATCAGGCGCGCCGGAGTAGAAGTCGAACGTTTTTTCTCGGGGGTACGAACCGGAATGGCCGGGTTGGCTGCGGGCATATCACCTTGCGTGGATGGTCGGTATGTAACGGGTTATACAACGGGGCGGCCGAACCGCTCCCGTAGCAATACGTGAAGGCGCCGGGATCGATCACTCTTTTCGAAAAGGTTTCAGTGCAGCGTAATCCTTCCCGATGACGACGGTAGCATCAACGTAGTCCTCGAGGCGTATGTCCTGCACGATCTCGCCCTCCGGTATCCCGACGGCCAGGGCGACCTGTCTGGCCGCTTCCGGGTTTCCGCTGCGGTCGATCACGAGCGAGGTTTCCTGATCGAACGAGGAATAATCGCCGACATCCACCACATCGAAGCCGCCCGCGCGGAGATAACGCGTCATTTCGGCCGCGAGGCCGGATACGCCGCACCCGTTCCGCACTTCCACCTGGATGATCTCGCCCACCAGTTCGGCGGGGTTTTCCAGGCGGCTCGGGAGCGGCTGCGGGACGAGATACCGGGATGCGAGCGAATATACGAAGATGACGAGGACGGCGCCCAGCAAGACCAGACCCGCATTGAGCGCGAGGTTGGTCCAGCGTGCGCCTCCGTTACGCCTGGCCATAAATCGAGCGTTGGATTCTCCGGAAAACGAAAAGCGCGGCACTCCTCACGGAAGGGCCGCGCTTCGAAAGATACGCAAAACAGAGGACTCAGCGAGCGCGCCCTCTCCAGAACAGATCGTCGGCATGGCGCATACCCCCCACATCGTACCCGAACATGTACGGGTTGTGGTACCCATAGGGCCCCATATAGGCGCCGTACGGACTCTGGCGCACCGACAGATGAAGCAGCACCCGTTCCGAAGGCCGGTAGGCAATCTCCGCGTTCTGAAGGAAGAACCGGCCCTGATCGTTCTGCATGCCGAATGCCTTCTGGGCCATCCCGCCGTTGCCGCCGAATAGGGAATGCGCGTAGCTCAGATCGACGCGAGCGGCCAGCTTATCGTTGAACTGCCACATCATGGAGTTCGTGTACATACCCATGGAGGAAGTGCTTCCGCCGAACGACCCCATAGACATTTCGTAGGAATGCATCATACGGAAATGCTCGGGGCTGAACAGCTTGTTCAGCACGACCCCTGCACTGGAGGATCCGAACAACCGGGCCGGGGCTCGTTGCGCCGGGACGTCCACACGGAGCTGCGCCTGCGCCGGAACGGCGATAGCCAGGAAAAAGACCAGGCACAAAAGAGATAGCATTCTGGGCATAACGACCTCAAAAATTCGCGGTGCAAACCCTATCAGATGGATAGTATAGATTGTCCGGGCAGTATTGTCAATAACCGGAATCTTTTGCGTTTGTTCTCCACGGCAAAGCAAAATTGACGGCCAAAAGCAGTACCCTGTCGGAAACCCGCGCCTTTACAGCGCATTGGTGAGAGCGGCGGGGCTAGCGCGGCCTGTTGGTAACGAAGCGTGCTGCCGGTTTAGTATGCGCCGGTCGCGGAGTATGAACGATGAATTCGGAAACGGTCCTGCTGGGCATAGAAAGTTCTTGCGACGACACCTCGGCTGCGGTGATGGTGGGGGCTGCCCTTCGCTCCAATGTGGTATCCTCGCAACTCGACCATTCGGCGTTCGGCGGAGTGGTGCCCGAACTGGCCTCCCGGGCTCATCAACGGATGATCGTCCCGGTGATCGAGCAGGCATTGAGCGAGGCCGCCGTGGGCCGGGAGGATCTGGATGCAGTGGCGGTAACGTACGGCCCCGGCCTGGCCGGCTCGTTGCTCGTGGGGATCAGCTTCGGCAAGGCGCTGGCGCTGGCTCTGGGCATTCCACTCGTAGGGGTTAACCATCTCGACGGCCATATCTATTCGGTGTTCATCGAGGAACCCTTCCCTCCGTTTCCGTTCCTCAGCCTGATCGTGAGCGGGGGACACACGCAGATCGTCCTCGTAGAAGAAGGGTTGCGGCACACCATACTCGGGCGCACGCGCGACGATGCCGCCGGGGAAGCGTTCGACAAGGTAGCCAAACTGCTGGGGCTGGGGTATCCGGGCGGGCCGATCATCGACCGATTGGCCCGTGAGGGAAATCCGGCGTTTCAGTCCTTTCCGCGTTCGCGGCCGGGGGGACTGGATTTTTCGTTCAGCGGGCTCAAGACATCTGTTCTATATTACCTGAACGGCTTTCAGGAAGCGGAGCGGCAAGCGCTGTACGCGGATCATCTGGCGGATCTCTGCGCCTCCTTCCAGCAGGCCGTCGTGGACGTGCTGGCCGAAGGGGTAAGCAGAGCGGTAAACGAAACCGGCATCCGCCATGTGGCTATGGCCGGGGGTGTTTCGGCCAACACGCAACTTCGGGAAACGATGCACGCACGGGCACGTAAAGAAGGATTCATGCTTTATACCGTTCCTACCCGGTACTGTATGGATAATGCAGCGATGATTGCAGCCGCCGGCCGGTATAAGCTCCGGGCAGGGCAGACGAGCCCGCTGACGCTCACCGCCGTACCGTAACGAACACAGGCCCCATGCTCAGAGAACTATTCGAGGACATTCTCCGATCGGACGCAAGCCGGATCGATCCGGCGCCGGAGGGCTTATCCAGGGAGGACCTGGGGGCGCTCCGTGACCAGATAGACCGTATCGACCGGGGAATTCTGGCCATGCTGAACGAGCGCGCCCTTTGCGCCAACCGGATCGGCCGGATCAAAAAGCAACTGAGTATGCCGGTGTACATGCCGGCGCGCGAACAGGAAGTGCTCGATAACGTGACGAAAGCCAATCAGGGCCCGCTTTCGGATGCGGCCGTGCGGCGGCTGTACGAACGTATCATCGACGAAACACGCTCGCTGGAACGCCAGATGGTCCAGGAGGATTGATACACCCGCCGAGGGTACCGGCTACGGCAAACGCCGGGGTGCGCTCGGCGCTCGTTCATCGTTAAGGGTGGCCCGATACCGTATGCGCAAGGTCTTACTCATTTCCGGTCTGGCGGCAGGGGTGCTTCTGCTGGCGATTGGGGCCGGTGTATTTTTTGTGGTTTTCGGACCGAATACAGGCGCATACGACGAAGCGCGCGGGGTGAAGATTCCCCGAAATGCCGATTTCGATGCGGTGACGGACTCGCTGGAAGCAGCCGGCATCCTGGGTTCGCGCTCCACCTTCGAATTTGTGGGCCGGGTTACGGGCTGGGCCGGTCAGGTCAAGGCGGGATACTACGAAATCGAAAGCGGGGCGTCCAACTACCGCATTCTCGATACGATACGCAAGGGCCTGCAAACCCCTATCCGGTTAACCATACCGCCGGGAACGCGCCCGGACGTAATGGCAGCCGTAGCGGGCAACGTGATGGCGTTTACGGCGGAAGAATTCCTGAACGCGCTGGAGGACAGCTCGCTGGCCCGGCGCCTGGGAACGGATGCCGCCCATCTGTTCGGTTTCATGATGCCGGAAACCTATTCCTTCTACTGGCTTACCGACGCACCCACCATCGTTGCCCGCATCAAGGAGAGCTTCGATACGCTGTATGAAAACGAACTGGCGGCCGGGGCTTCGTCGCTCAACCTGAACCGGGAAGAGGTCGTCCGGCTGGCCTCCATCGTGGAGTGGGAAACCGGCATACCGGAAGAGAAGCCCATCGTGGCCGGCGTTTACCTGAACCGGCTGCGCATCGGGATGCCGTTACAGGCCGACCCCACCATACAGTTCGCCGTCATCCAGCGGGAGGGGCAGAAACGCAGGTTACTGTACGCCGATTACCGGCTGGATAGCCCGTTCAACACGTATCTTTTTGCGGGGCTTCCGCCGGCCCCGATAACGAACCCTTCCCCTTCTTCGCTCCGGGCGGTGGCATCGCCCGACAGGCACGACTACCTGTACTTCGTAGCGCGGGGGGACGGAAGCCACACGTTCAGCCGGACGTTCGAGGAGCACCGGAGGGCGGCGGCCGAGTACCGCACCCTCATGGAACAGCGCCGGGCGCAGCAGAGCGCCACGGCGCCGTAATCCCATCCCGCCGGGGGAGCTAGAAAAGCACCTTTACGCCAAGGCTGACCCGGTTCCGAATGATGTCCTCATCTACGAGGGGAGCATTCTCGACCTCGGTGTACGGCAGGTACAGATCCTGCGTGCGCATCTGCATCCAGCCGAGGTCCAACTGGATCTGATCGGCCACCATGAATCCTATTCCCGCGGAAAGGTAATTCCGGGTGCGGTCCAGCGTTTCGCCGTCGCCTCGCTCGATATCGGACTGTCGAGGATCAGGCTGGAAGGCGATACCTCCCCGCAGCGCGAGCGCACCCAGCCGGTACTCCAGGCCGAAGCGCGTGTTCAGGACCGCCTCCAGGTTGTCCCTGATCTCCGTATTGAGGTTCGCGAAGTAGGTTTCGCTTTCTGAAGCTTCCATCCGCATCTGCGACCAGTCCACGAACTCGACGTCGCCCGAGACGGTCAGGCCCGCCTGCGAATACGCAAGGCCGCCGGCGAGGCGCCAGGGGGTCGTAATCTGGTACTCGAACTCGCCCGCCCCCTCGTCGTCGTCCGGATTGAAGCCGTAGGAGTAATTCTGGCCGTTATCGAACCCTGTTTCGAGCGTGGTGGAGTACGTTTCGTCAATCGAGAAATAGGTGGGCGTTTCGATGGTTACCCCCAGGCGAAGGCCGCCCGGTATCTCGGTGGATAGTCCGGCGCGCACATTCACACCTACTAGGTCCGATTTGAACCGCTCACCGAATACGAGGTAGTCGAAGTCCGCCGTACCGTTGTTGCCGTTGTTGGCATTGTTTACGTCCGACTCCTCGAACGTTCGGTCGAACTGGTAGCTTCCGAAGGCAAGGTTGGCCGAGAGCCCGACCATGACGCCTTTGGAGGCTTCCAGAGCGCCTCCGAAGTTTACTTCGTTGGTTCCCCCCTCCTCGATGACACGCCCGATCTGCCGGATCTTGCCCGCACCGATATCGACCACTTCGAGGAACGGATACTCATTTCGTTGGGCGCGATCTTCGTAAAAATCGATGGCATACGTCTGGTATGCGATAAAGGATAGGGGGCGGAATACTTCAAAATCGTAGAAATCGTCGCTCGTCCCCTGCCGGTCGTCCGGCCCCGGATTGATGAACGTTTCGTACTCGGATGCGAGCGGCAGGAAGAAGGACGAAATGGAACTGCCCGAATTATCCCCCTCGAAGGCCAGATCCCGGTCGAAGCTGTTGACCCTGTTGTATCCGATTCCGAAAACGAGCGAACCCTTAACCGTAGGCGCTTTGGCGATGTACGAGAAATTCGCCAGCCCGGTAGAACGCAGGTCGCTTTCGTCGGCGCCGCGGAAACCGGTTGCATTGAACCACGATTCATCCCGGGTCGATAAGGTGTTGAGGTCGGCTGAAACAGCCGATTTGTTGAAATAAGCCAGACCGGCCGGATTGCTCAACAGGGCCGAAAAGTCGGCGATGCCGGCCGTACCGGCGCCGGCCATACCCATCATCCGGGCGCCCGTAGCCGGAGCGCGCCCGGCAAACCGCAGCGCGTCGTCGGTGGACTGGGCCCGCAAGTCAGCCGCTCCGACGAACAGGGAAGCGACGAGAAGCGCCGTTGCCGTCAGGCAGCCTTTGGAAAAGGACATATAGATCATGGCGATTGGTTCGATGCGCATAGTTTCGGCAGGCCGACTTCCACGGAGAGGAATTCCTGCCGGTTTCGGGAGGTGTGAAAAAGGCCCGCGCACCGGCACGGGCCTTATCCGGCTTTCAAAATGCACGTTAATGGCTCGACCCGGCTATCAACGCCCTCGGCGGCTTCCGGAAGAGCTGCTTTCGCTGGAGGATCCGCTGCTTGAAGAACGCCCGCTCGACGATCCGGAGCTGCTCCCTCTGGAGGATGAACCGGAGGAGCGATACCCGCCGCCGCTCGACGACGAGCCGCGCGAGGACGAAGACGGACGGCTGTAGCTGCCGGACGAAGAACTACCCGACGACGACGAACGAGACGGACGCTCGTAACTACCCGACGAGCGGCTGCTGCCGGACGAGCGCGTCGAGGACCCCTCCGATGACCTTCCGACACTGGAGCTTCCGGAAGAGTTGTCGGAAGAACGCCCGACACTGGAGCTTCCGGAAGAGTTGTCGGAAGAACGCCCGACACTGGAGCTGCTGCCCCGGGAGGTAGAGCGAGGGTACGACCGATCGGTCGAGCCGCTGCCGGAAGAAGACGACCCCGACGAACGGCCAACGGTGCTTCGGCCTTCCGAGGACGACCGCGGGTACGAGCGATCCGTCGACGTACTGCGCCCGCTATTGCTCGACCGGCCCACCGTACCGCGCCCTTCGGAGGAGCGTGTCGTGGAACGGCCAACCGTACTCGATGAGCCCGTCGTGCTGCGGCCCACGGTTCCGCGGCCGCTTTCCCGCGACCCGCTGCTGCCCCGGGTCGTGCCTACGGAGCTCCCGGCCGACGTTCCAGACCCGGAACGAATGACGCCCCTGGTGCTGCGCGGGTAGTTATAATCGTCGTTGCCGTAGGTGCTGCGGCCGGTGCTTCCGCGAATCCCGTCCGGGCTATACCCTCTACCGTAGGAACCCCGGTAGCCTGCCAGCGAGGAGCGGCCCATAGTGCTGCCGCGAGGTTCGTAGTAGCCCCGGCGGCGAATGTTGAACGGCGCATCGTACCGGAAGCCGCCGTAGTACGGCGCGTACACGTAGGTGTAACTCGGATAGTAGTTGCGATACCGGAAGGGACTGTATCCGTAGTACGAGCCGAATCCGAAGTATCCGTGGCCCCACCCTATTCCGGCGTAGAAGGGATCGTAATAGAACGGATCCCACCAGAACGGGTCATAACCGAAGCTGAAACCCAGGTTGAACCGATTGAAGTACCGGCGGTAGCGGTACGGATCGTTAAAGTAATAACCGTCATCGTAGTCGTAATCGTCGTAGTAGTACCGTTCGATCACGACATCGTCCCCGCGTTCCTCGCGCTCGACGTATTCGGGCTCGCGCTGATAGTCGCGGTCGGCCACAGCGAGTTGGGTATAGCAGCCGGTGAGCCCCAGCAATACGCCGGCAAGAAGCGGAAGGGTCAGGCGGCGGGTTACCCTTGTGAGTACTACAGAGGATTTACCCATGGTAGTCAATGCGTTATGGTACCGAGCGTATACGAACCGTACGTCCGTATAGTTACTACACGATACGCGGCAAGTGGTTTTGAAACCGGAAATAAAAAGCGAAAAAACACGTACGTTGATATCGGCCCCCGGGGGGACTATATTTTCACCCTTTCGGCAGACATCCACGCCCGGCAACGGCGCTTAACTAACAGGCCGCCGGCCGAGCGCTGGAGGTAACGCCTCACCCAAAACACCGCAAATACCACGCCGAAGTACGCTTTCGCGTTCTACAGAAAGTTACGCCCCGCAGGCATCATTTTCTGTACGGTATTGTCTTCGCTTCGTGTACACTATGGCCGACGTCATCACACCCCGCTCCCAGGATTACTCGCAATGGTACATCGACGTCGTCCGCGCGGCGAAGCTCGCGGATTATTCACCCGTGCGGGGCAGCATGATCATCCGGCCCAACGGGTATGCCCTGTGGGAAAACATGCAGGCCGGCCTGGATCGGATGTTCAAGGACACCGGCCACGAAAACGCCTACTTTCCGCTGCTCATCCCGGAATCGTTCTTTGCGAAAGAAGCCGAGCACGTGGAGGGGTTCGCCAAGGAGTGCGCCGTCGTCACCCACTCCCGCCTGCGGGTCAAGGAAGGCGGCGGCGTCGAGCCCGACCCGGAGTCCCGGATCGAAGAGAACCTGGTCATTCGGCCCACGAGCGAAACGATCATCTGGGATACCTACTCCAAATGGATCCAGTCCTGGCGCGATCTGCCTATCCTGATCAACCAGTGGGCGAACGTGGTCCGATGGGAAATGCGGACGCGGTTGTTTCTTCGGACGATGGAGTTCCTGTGGCAGGAGGGCCATACCGCCCATGCCACGCGTGAAGAAGCCGTTGAGGAAACGCTCCGGATGCTGGGCGTCTACACGACCTTCGCACAGGATTACATGGCCGTACCGGTTATCCAGGGCCTGAAGACGCCCTCCGAACGCTTTGCGGGCGCGGTGGATACCTACTGCATCGAG
>CBDUBS010000130.1:0-10256 GCA_965365445.1 uncultured bacterium
TTTATATCCGCCGACACGAAACCCTTTGCTTTTCACCCCGAAGGTGTATTTTTCATCATCCGCGCGGAGCAGCACGTTGTCCGTGGGGCTGCAGGCGGTCCTGACCCTCCCTTTCACCTACCCCACATACCTTCATGAGCTTCACCAAGGAGTTCAAAGAGTTTGCCGTACGCGGCAACGTCGTAGACATGGCTGTCGGTATCATTATCGGTGCAGCCTTCGGTACGATCGTCCAGTCGCTGGTGAACGACATCATCATGCCTCCTATCGGCCTGGCGGCGGGCAACATGGATTTTACGGACCTGTTCCTCGTGCTCAAGGAGGGGGCTGTGGCCGGTCCATATGCTTCCTTACAGGTCGCGCAGGAAGCAGGCGCCGTAACGATCAACTACGGACGGTTCATCAACACCGTGGTAAGCTTTCTGATCGTCGCGCTGGCGGTATTCATGCTGATCCGGTTCATGAATAAGCTCCGGCGTCCGGATACCGGCCCGGCCCCGGCGCCTACGATCAAGAAATGCCCTTATTGCGTATCGGATATTCCGATCGAAGCGAGCAGGTGCCCCCATTGCACGTCCGAACTGACGGCCGGCGCCGAACGTCCGGCTCTCGCCTGATCCCATCCTGACCAACGAAGGGAACCGTTTCAGGTGGAGCGGTTCCCTTTTTGCTTAGTTCTCATGCCTGCGTTTTTCTCGTTTCCGGCTGCCGCGCTCGTGTTTCTGCTTCTGGTTTGCCCCGGTTGCAACGCCTCCGGCGATGAGCAATCTGCTGCCGTTGGAACGGAGGACTGCACCGCACCGGACAGCCTCCACGGCGTCGGAGATTGTACGGCGCCCGAATTGAATCTGTCCGATTTTGCTGCGCCTACAGCCGTATTCGACGCGGCCTCGGTATCTGTTGGCGATACGCTCTCCGGATGGCGCGTATCCGATCTTCGGCAAACTTCCTCTCGTTCCGGGGCGGCAGGGGTTCGGATTATTACCTTCCAGGGCGAGGTCACGATTGCCGGTCGTCTTTCCGACAGGCAGGACCGCCTGTGTGTGGAGCCCGAAGCGACATCGGCGGAGCGGCTGCCACGGACACAGGGGGATTCTCCTCCGGCCTACGTGTGCATCGAGAATGCCGATGAGGCCAGGGCCGCCTTTGCAAACGCCTACGGCGAGCCTCTGAGCGTAGTCATCGGCCGATACCGGATCCGGACGGATAGCACGGAGACGGGTTATGCCCGTTTCGAACGGCTCGTGCCCTAGATCCTCGTCAAACCGGATGGTACAGCTCACCGCCTTCCTCACGGAACTCCCGGGCTTTCTCCTGCAATCCGGTCTCGATGCTTTTCGCGAACTCCCGCACCTCCTGCGTGATTTTCATCGAGCAAAACTTGGGGCCGCACATCGAACAGAAGTGGGCCACTTTGGAGGATTCTTTAGGTAGGGTTTCGTCGTGGTACTCCCTGGCCCGCTCCGGATCGAGACCAAGGTTGAACTGATCGTTCCAGCGAAACTCGAAGCGGGCTTTACTCAGCGCGTTATCCCGCACCTGCGCGCCGGGATGGCCTTTTGCCAGATCGGCCGCGTGGGCCGCGATTTTATAGGCGATAACGCCTTCCCGAACGTCGTGTTTATCAGGCAACCCCAGGTGCTCCTTCGGCGTGACGTAACAGAGCATCGAGGTGCCGTACCATCCGATCATGGCGGCTCCGATGGCGCTGGTTATGTGGTCGTATCCGGGCGCTATGTCGGTCGTGAGCGGCCCGAGCGTGTAGAACGGCGCTTCATCGCACCAGGCCAGTTGTTTTTCCATGTTTTCCCGGATGAGATGCATGGGGATGTGGCCCGGCCCTTCGTTCATCACCTGCACGTCGTACGCCCAGGCGCGTCTGGTTAACTCGCCCTGCACCTGCAATTCGGCAAACTGGGCTTCGTCGTTGGCGTCGGCTATGGAACCGGGCCGCAATCCATCGCCGAGGGAGATGCCGACATCATACGCCGCCAGAATCTCACACACCTCATCCCAGTGCGTGTAGATGAAGTTTTCGCGGTGATGCGCGAGGCACCACTTGGCCAGGATGGAGCCGCCTCGCGAAACGATGCCGGTAACACGCTGAGCGGTCAACGGCACGAAGCGAAGCAGCACGCCGGCATGCAGGGTAAAGTAATCTACGCCCTGCTCCGCCTGCTCGATGAGAGTATCCCGGAACAACTCCCACGTCAGATCCTCGGCTTTCCCGTCCACTTTTTCGAGCGCCTGATAAATGGGCACCGTACCCACCGGGACGGGGCTATTGCGCAGGATCCACTCCCGGGTTTCGTGTATGTTTTTTCCGGTCGAGAGGTCCATGATGGTATCGGCGCCCCACCGGATGGCCCACACCATTTTCTCGACCTCTTCCGCGATGGACGAGGTAACGGCCGAGTTGCCCATGTTGGCGTTGATCTTCACGAGGAAGTTTCTCCCGATCACCATGGGCTCCAGCTCGGGGTGATTGATGTTCGCCGGAATGATGGCTCGGCCACGAGCCACTTCAGAGCGAACGAACTCCGGTGTGATACGCGGCGGGATAGCGGCGCCAAACGACTCGCCCGGGTGCTGGCGAAGCAGCCGGGCATCCTCCACGGCTTCCAGACGCTGATTCTCGCGGAGAGCGATGTACTCCATCTCCGGCGTTACGATTCCTCGCCGGGCATAATGCATCTGGGTTACCCGCCGGTCGTCGAGCGCCCGACGCGGCAGCCGCCCGGCAAACGCCGCCGATAGCCTGGGCTCGATCCGGCTTTCCCCGGCTGCCGATGAGGGAGCCTCCAGTTGTTCACTGTCGGCTCTTTCCAGTATCCAGGACTGCCGGAGCGGCGCCAGCCCCCGGTATAAATCAATCTGTACGGATTCGTCGGAATAGGGTCCCGACGTATCGTAGAGATAAATGGGAGGGTTGTTTTCCGCTCCAAAAAGGGACGGCGTAGGTTCCTGTTGCACCTCTCGCATCGGAACCCGGAGATCGGGGCGACTCCCCTGAATGTATACCTTTCGCGACCCCGGAAGGGCCCGGCGCATCTCTGCGGCCAGTTCGCCCGACTGGAGCGGGAAATTATCGGGAAGATCCCGCGCACCGTCTCCAGAGGAGGACTCGGGGTATTTCGACATGGCTTCGCACCGGTTTCATTACAACAAAGGAGTCGTAGCGAAGCGTACTGCCGGGGGAGATGAGCCGGAAATCAGGCCCACGAGGAGAGCGGCATCGAGAAGCTTTCCTTCGCCGGTATTATCCGGATCAGGTTCCGAGGGACTCTCTCAGTCCCGCATTTTCCGGCGGGACACCCCTAGCTTCGCTTTCTACTTGAAGGTAAGGCAGGTAGTCACCCTGAGCAAATGAAATTGGAAGAGTTACCCTGCCGCAATCCGTAGCTCCGTGAACAACCGGGCGAAGTCCTGCGGTTTGTAATTGGCATTCAATCCGCTGGGGTTCGGCAACACCCATATCCGGGTGTCCCCAATGGTGTCCGTCTGCGGGCCGATTACTGCTTTCGGGCGACCGAAAGCTTTACGGTACGCGCCGAGCCCAACAACGGCGACAATACGGGGGCGGTACCGCCTCACTTTGGCTTCCAGGATGCGCCCACCCTCCAGGTATTCCTCCGTGGTAAGCTCATCGGCGGCCGTAGTGGCGCGGGCCACCAGATTCGTAATGCCGTACCCACGTGCGAGGAGTTCCTGCTCCTCCGAAGGAGCCAACAACCGATCCGTAAACCCGGCGGCGTGCAGTGCGGACCAGAATCGATTACCCGGACGCGCAAAGTGATGGCCCACGGCGGCCGTGTACAATCCGGGGTTGATGCCACAGAACAGGACCCGGAGATCATATGCAATCACGTCGGGAAGGGTTTTCCCGTAGGCCGCTTCCAATTCCGCTTTACTCGGCTTCCTGTCCGGAGCAGGTTTCTCCTCGGGGTATGCAGACTGCTTCATGAAACCGTAACAATGTGATGCGTTTTTCGTTGGATGCGTAACCGATGGCTGACTAGTTTTGAGCGGTTTCCTGCACATTCCTTAGCCGACCGGCTCACATGGAACTCGATGTCCTCCTGCTATCCCGCGTGCAGTTTGCCCTGACCATCATGTTCCACTATCTGTTCCCGCCTCTGACCATCGGGCTGGCTGCCATCATGGTGGGCATAGAGGGTATGTATCTGAAAACACGCGACCCTCAGTATGAGGCTATGGCCAAGTACTGGACGAAAATCTTCGCCGTCAACTTTGCGATGGGGGTGGCTACCGGAATCGTCATGGAGTTCGAGTTCGGCACGAACTGGGCGGCATATTCCCGGTACGTGGGGGACATCTTCGGATCGGCGCTGGCCGCCGAAGGCATCTTTGCGTTTTTCCTGGAATCCGGGTTCCTGGCCGTACTCGTATTCGGATGGGATCGCGTCTCTCCGCGGATGCACTTTTTCGCCACGCTCATGGTGGCGCTGGGAGGCATCTTCTCATCCATCTGGATTACCGTGGCGAATTCCTGGATGCAGACCCCGGCCGGGTTTCACCTCGTCGGCGAAGGACCGCTGGCGCGAGCCGAAATCGTCGACTTCTGGGCCATGGTTTTCAATCCGTCCAGCATCATCCGGCTCCTTCACGTCTGGATGGGAGCGTTCATCCTTGGCGCATTCTTCGTTCTTTCCATCGCTTCCTGGTATCTGCTTCGAGGGCGGCACATCGATTTTGCCGAGAAAACATTCAAAATCGCCCTGGCCGTCGGCATCGCCGGATCACTCGGAGCGCTGTTCACCGGGCACTATTCGGCGCACATCGTATCGGAATACCAGCCGGCCAAGCTGGCCGCGTTCGAAGGGCACTATACGACGGGCCCGGCCGATATGTACCTGTTCGGTTTCCCCGACGACGAGACGGGACGGGTAGCCTATGGCATTCCATTGCCCGGCGGCCTGTCGTTTCTGGTACACTGGTCGTTTACGGAGCCTGTTGCAGGGCTGGACCGCTTCGCGCGGGACGAGTGGCCGAACGTACCGCTCGTATTCCAGACTTATCACGCCATGGTCGCGCTCGGGCTGTTTTTTATCGGGATAACCCTTCTGGCGGCATTTTTCTTGTGGCGGGGCACGTTATTCAGGCAACGGTGGCTGCTCTGGATTTTTGTATTTGCCGTACTCGGAGCCTATGCCTCTAACCAGCTCGGCTGGGTATCCGCAGAGGCCGGCCGGCAGCCGTGGATCGTTTACGGCCTGCTCAAGACCAGTGAGGCGCTCTCGGAATCGGTCACGGCAGAGATGGTACTGTCGTCCATCATCATGTTTACCCTGATCTACCTGCTCCTTTTTGCCATCTGGGTATTCGTTATGAACAGCAAAATCCAGCACGGCCCGGAAGCGGCTGCCGTTCACGGGACCGGCGAACGAGCCCGCGACTGGATCGACGCATCGGCGCGGCGGGCGAATCCTTCCGGCTTTTCCCTCAGCGCCGCTCGAGGCGACGATTTCAAACCGGATGTCGATTCTCACGATACACCCCCGCCCCATTCATAAACAGGCTTACCCGGATGGATTTACACGTATTATGGTTCATTCTACTCGGCCTGCTGCTTTTCGGGTATGCCGTGCTCGACGGCTTCGATCTCGGGGTCGGTATGTTGCATGCCTTCATTCCCCGAACCGACAACGAGCGGCGGCTCGTCATTAATTCGATCGGGCCGCTATGGGACGGCAACGAGGTATGGCTCGTGACATTCGGCGGGGCCTTGTTCGCCGCGTTTCCGATCGCATACGCTTCGGTATTTTCCGGTTTTTACATCCCGTTCATGCTGCTCCTCTGTGCGCTGATCTTCCGGGCGGCTGCCATCGAGTTCAGAAGCAAGCAACAGGCGGCTTTCTGGAGAGGAGCATGGGATAAAGCCTTTACCGGCGCCAGCGCGCTGGCCGGCTTGCTCATGGGCGTGACCGTCGGCAATACGCTGTGGGGTGTTCCGATTGGCCCGCAAGGTGTTTTCCAGGGATCCACGTGGGACTTATTCAATCCGTACGCCCTTCTGGTCGGGGTGCTTACCGTGGCCGTTTTTTGTATGCATGGGTCCATATATCTGTACCTGAAAACAGAGGGCGCACTTCAGGAACGAATAAAAGGATGGATGTGGAGCACGTTCGGGGTATTCCTGATCCTGTACGTGCTGGTTACGATCTTTACCCTCGTACAGCGCCCCGACGTGACGCGGCATTTTCAGGAGTATCCCATAGCATGGCTGGCAGTCGTACTCAATGTGCTGGCTATTGCCAATATCCCCCGGGCCATTTACCTCGAGAAACCGTTTTACGCCTTTTTATCTTCCGCATCCACCCTGCTGGCCCTCGTTTTCCTGTATGGAATGGCCCTGTTTCCGAACATGCTCGTCAGCAGCCTCGGTCCCGAATACACGCTTTCCATATACAACGCGGCTTCCTCTCAGAAAACGCTGACGATCATGGCTATTGTGGCCGCCATCGGAATACCGCTCGTACTGACGTATACCATTGTGGTATACTGGACTTTCCGCGGAAAGGTCAAACTCGGCGAATTCAGCTACTGATAAGGGTGGAGAGGGCTGCCTTAACCCGTGCGGCCCGCATCATTTTTTTCCGGTAACGGCCGCGCCAGCGTGCGGTGCTCCACGGTGCGGAAAACGCGTACCGCCAGGATGAGCCAGATCAAACCGGATACGTACCCGGCCAGCACGTCCGTCATGTAGTGGACGTTCAGGTAAACCCGTGTCCACCCGATCAGCGCGATCATACCACTTGCAGCCAGCACGAGCGGAACGCGCCAGAAAAGCGGAATGCGGCTATTCCAGACCAGGTAAATCAGGTACCCGTAAAACACCATAGCCGCAAACGCATGGCCGCTCGGGAAACTGTATCCCGAGGCCGGTATAAGTTGTTCGAGCGGGCGAGCCCGTCTGAATATCCACTTGAGCAAGGCCTGCAGCACCCCCCCGAGCGCGGTAGCCGCCACCAGTCCGATGAGATGCCACCAGCGGTGCAGTAAGAACAGCACGAGACCGACGACGGCTACCCCCATCATAGTGCCCCGATTTCCTCCGAGATTGGTTATGAAAACAACGCGCTCGGTAAGAATCGGGGCGGAAATGTTGCGCATGACGCGCTGAGCGTGCAGGTCCCAGGCGTACCACTCGTTTTGCGTGAGCACACCGTTCAGAATGACCAGAAAAACGATCAACGCGAACAAGACGACCAGAAAAGCAAGCGTGAACCCGAGGCCGTACCGTTCGCCTTTACGGACTCGGTTCCTCAGGAATCGGCTGAAGTCGGACCAGAAAGAAGATCTCATCGGGCGGGGCGAGGGATCGGGGTGTTGACGTAATCGGCCGCGACCAATCTACAGCGACCGGCTTAAGTTCGTTGTAAAGAGGTCGATGATAAGCTATATCCGACGGCTACCCTTTCGAGTTGGCGCCGGAAAGCACCCTTCGATCCACCGAACACATTACGACGGATGGAGAACGGCATTTTCGGTCAGGAAAAACCTCGCCTGCTGGTCATCGACCGGGATCCGAGCATCCGCAACCTGCTTCAGCTACTGTTGGATGACGAGTACGCCATCGACCAGGCGATGTCGGGCATACTGGCCATCCAGATGCTGCGCCACGTTTCCTACGACTGCGTGATGGCTTCACTGGAAATGCCGCCCCGTTCCGGGTTTTCCGGGTCTACCATCATACAGAAGCTCCGCGCCGTCCCCGGCTGCGAGCGACTTCCCGTAGTGGCCGTGGCGCCCGAAGGGCAGTTCGATTCGGATGCGGTAGAAAAAACCCTGGAAGCGGCCCTGTTGCCCAGGCCCCGTAATCGACCTTTCGAAAACGGCTCCGTACGATTGGCTATCGAGCGCGCCTTCGGAATCCATATACCGGCCTTTTCCTGAACGTTCCGGCATGACCGAACCGTCCGCCGACGCCCTATCCTGGCCGGACCCTCTACAGGGGCGCCCTGATCCAGCGGGATTCGTTGAGCGTCCAGAGATGCGCGGTCTGCTCTGCCGGGCTGTCGGAATGGGTAAACACACCGCCATACAGCAACAGGCGATTGCTTTTCGAATCGAAAAGCAAGACCGGAGCCCCTCCCCTGCCGGGCGCGCCGGTGACGGGCAGCCTCCGCCAGGTTGCCCCATCGAAGGCCCACGTATCGTCGTAATGAGCGCCGTCCCAACGCCCGTCCGGAAAGTGCCCGGAGCCCCCGAATAGCACCACCTGGTTTTGGGCGGCGTCGAACGCCATCGCGTGTTGATCGCGGGATGGCGGCCCGTCCGACGCCACGCGCACCCACGAGCGGCCGTCCCACTCCCACGTTCCCCCGTCGTCGCCGCGCCCGCCGAACGCCACTACACGACCTCGCTTTTCATCGTAGGCCATCGCGTGAAAACAGCTCCCGGGTGGTCCCTCCGTAGCAACACGACGCCACGCCGCACCATCCCACTCCCAGGTATCCGTTAAGCGGGCTTTTCCTGCGCCTCCGGATCCGCCGTAAAGCACCACCCGGTTGCGTCGGCTATCGTACACCATGCGGTGGCAGGCCCGAGGCTCCGGTCCGTCTACGGAGAGACGTGTCCATGTTATACCATCCCAGATCCACGTATCTCCGAGGGCTCCACTGGCCGCGCCCCCTCCGAACAGCAGTGTGTGCCGCCTGCGCGGGTCGTATACCATGGCCGCCGCCGCCCGAGCCTGCGGACCCTCTACCATCCGTTGGCGCCAGCGCGCCCCGTCCCACTCCCACGTATCGCCGAACCGGCTCGCCCCCACACCTCCGAACAGCACGGCGCGGCCCCGACCGGCATCATAAGCCGCCGCCGGGTGATTGCGTCCCGGCGGCTCCAAATCCGGCTGAGGAGGGCGTTCGAGTGTACACGCCACACACAGGACCAGCAGACCCGTCAAGAGAGATCGAAAGGATTTCAGGCAATACATGACGCGTGGCAGCGTACTCTCCGGCATTCCGTATGGAGGCCGGATAAAGCGTGGCGATTCCCTTACCTGAACGGCCGGTTCCCGTTTCATGCACGATTCGTCGGTCGGGTTCATACGATCAGGTCGCGCTCGACGAACCCGACGGGTTCTACCTGCACCGTCGTATGTCCGATCCCGAAACGTCTGTAGAGAACGTCCTGTATGGTTTTGAGCAGACGGGTAGACGAATCAACGTCCTCGATGACCACATGGATCGAGAGAGCCACCAGACCGCTCGTGATGGTCCATATGTGGAGATCGTGGACGGATACGACCCCATGAATATCGGACACGGCATGATAGACCTCATCCACGTCGATGTGGCCGGGAGCGCCTTCCATCAGCACCCGGACCGTCTCCCGCAAGAGGCCGACCGATGAAATCAGCACCAGCAAACCAATGAGCACCGACGCTACCGGGTCGGCCCAGTGCCAGCCGAACGCCCAGATCAACACCCCCGCCGCAATCGCTCCGATGCTGCCCAGGGCATCGCTGAGCACGTGCAGCCAGGCCCCCCTCACATTGAGGTTCTCGCTCTTACCTGCATGAAGCAGCCGCAAGCTTGCCAGATTGATGAAGAGGCCGCCCGTAGCCACAACGAGCATGAGCGTTCCATCTACCTCGGCTACCCTGCCGATACGCTGGTAGGCTTCGGCAAAAATGAACAGCGCGATAGCCACCAGCGTGACGCCGTTGACCAGCGCGGCCAGTATTTCGGTGCGGTAGTAGCCGTACGTGTGCTGAGGCGACGCCGGGCGACCCGCCATCCACATGGCGAATAGAGACAACCCAAGTGAAGCCGCGTCGGAAAGCATATGTCCGGCATCGGCCAGCAAGGCGAGGGAGTTCGCCAGAAACCCGGCAACGACCTCCGCCAGCATGTACGCCACCACAAGCCCGAACACGATCGCAAGGCGCTTCCGATTGCCCCCCTGACCCTCCAGCACACCCCTCCCGCGTGCGTGGCTGTGTCCTCCGTGCGCGTGGCCGTCCGCGTGTCGGTGGCCCGATGGCTCGGCGCCAGAGCGGCCTTCCGTGTGGTTTACCTCTTCCAAACGATTTGATCCGTGATGTTTGACGGGTAGGCGGCGCACCTCCTGGCCGGCCGCATCGGGTACCATTGGCCCGGAGGCGCCGGCCGTAGCGTCGAGGATACGGCTTTATTTCCGCAGCGTTCCCATACCGGCGGGAATAGCGGCACGGCGTGTTTGAACGAACGACCCGGAAACGGGAGGGAGTACAAGTATGGGGAGGATGA
>CBDUBS010000131.1:0-10153 GCA_965365445.1 uncultured bacterium
CCGCCACGAGCGAGCCGAACACATCCGGTTGCTGCGAAAGCGCCCGCTGAAGCATGGTAGTGATCTCGTAGCGCTCCGTCATGATGTCGTAGAGGAGCAGGTTTTTCTGCCGGGCGGTCTCGAAAGCCTGTTCCAGAACCGGAAGGTCCTCCGGGCGGATAATCATCGGCTTGTCGGCATACACGTGCAGGCCGGCGTCGATGGCTTTCCGGATGTATTCGCTCTTTCGCGCGTTGTTGCCGGAGAGCACGACGACGTTCCCCGGCTTCTCGGCCAGCATCTTCTCCAGAAAATCCGGGCCGGTATAGACCTGCTGGTTCCACCGGGTGGGGTCGTCGGGGCGGGTGTTGTACGCTTCGATGCGGGCAAGGTGGTCCGTCACGTCCGATCCCTCGGGGGCAAACACGTACACGACGGAATCGACCTCGCCGTACATGGATTTCTGCACGAGCGCCGCGTGAAAGTGGCCCGGATCGAGGGTCATGAGGCGAACCTCACCCGGAGCGCCCGAGAACGCAGCCGGGTCGGATGAAGGCGTATCGGCGCAACCGGCCACGACGCCGGATACCGCGAGGGAGAGCATGAGAAACCGGATCATGTTTCGGGAAACGTTCTGCATCAGACTTTCAGGTGATCGACTCCGTAGGGGTAGCGGTTTGGCCGGGAGAGCATCGCGTTGGCCTCGTCGTCGCCGACGAAGCGTTCGGCGACCGGGTCCCACCGCAGTTTCCGGGGCAGTTTCATCGCGATATGGCTCAACAGGCACACCGTGCAGGTGCGGTGCCCCACCTCGACCGTCGAGATGGGCGGTTTCCCCGACAGGATGCTGTCCAGCCAGTTGCCGTGCTGCTCTTTGCTACGGTACAGATGGATCTCGTTCGGACCGATGTTCGAGGTCAGGATGGCCGGGTCGCTCGCGTCGAGGGCCTTGCTGTTTTTTTCCTGCGAGACGGGGTCCGAAGCAGTCGCCACGTAGTTCCCCCGGGAAACGAAAATCCAGCCGTCGGTCCCTTCGAACCGGATGCCGTTGGGGTAACCTCCGCTGATGTACATCATCGCCCCGTTCGGGTAAAGCGCCTTCACCATGAAATCGCCGTGTACGTCCCACAGGCCGGAGCGGGGGAACTCGGCAACAGCCTCGATTTCCACCGGCCCCGTATGCTCGGTGTCCATGCCCCAGTGGGCGATGTCGATGTGGTGCTGGCCCCAGCCGGTAATCATCCCGGCGCCGAATTGCTCGCACCGAAGCCAGCCCGGGCGGCCGTACCCCTGCTGCGGATGGACGCGTATCTCGGTATAGTAAACCTCCGGCGTGGACCCCAGCCACATATCGTAGTTGAGGCTTGCCGGCTTCGGCATCGGAGGCGCATCAGGACCGGAGGGATCGCCCGGCAGGCCGATCTTGACCGTATGCACCCGTCCGATGCGTCCGTTGCGAACCAGCTCGGCGGCGATGCGGAACTGCTCGGAGGAGCGCTGCTGCGTGCCCATCTGGAGCGTAACGCCCGTGCGCCGGACCACGTCGCTCAACACCCGCCCTTCCTTTACGGTAAGCGACGTGGGCTTCTGAAGATAAATGTGCTTGCCTGCCAGGGCGGCTTCCACGGCAGGTTGGGCGTGCCAGTGGTCGGGGGTGCTGATGATGACCGCGTCGATATCCTTATCGAGCAGCATCTCCCGGTAATCGTCGTATACCTTTACATCGACGTACGAGTCCGAGTTTTTCGCCTTGCGGTAGTAGTCCTCGATGAGGCGTTTGCCGTCGAGGGCGCGGTTGGCGTCCACGTCGGCCACGGCTACCAGGCGGGCCGAATCGTACTGGAGCGTATCCGGAAGGTCCATGTCCCGGGCGATGCGTCCCGCACCGATCTGGCCGATGTTGAGCACCCTGCTGGGGGCGTATTTACCGAATACGGAGGAGGGAACGATGGCCGGTAGGCCGACCACTCCGGCCAGCGCAGTTTTCAAAAAGGTACGTCTTTCCATGGCTCGAATCAGGATTTCATATCAAGGGCCCACTGAATGCCGCCTTTCAGGTGCTCGCGGAACAGCGGGTCCTGATAGTGTTCGGGTTTGTGGCCCAGCGCGGTGTACCACTGGCGGCCCCCTTCGAACGTATGGTACCAGGCCAGCGGGAAGTAGTCGCCGAAGGTCCGGCCGGGGTATTCGCCCCGTTTCGGATCCTCGAGGGTGCTCAGATCGGCGGCCAGCAGGACGCGGATATCCGGGTTCAGTTCTTCGATGTAGTAACACTCGTCCTCCCACTTCCAGGGCCGGGGAAGAAAAGAAGTAGAGAGGTGCGTCGAATCGACCACGACGAGATCGAACGGTTGCAGCGGAGGATGGCGGCGGAATTTACCCCCCAGCATCGCCCAGAACCACGGCCAGTTTCGCTCGGAACCGCAGGCCGAATGGATCCCCACGAACCCTTTTCCGGAGCGGATGTACTCCTGAAACGCCCGGCGTTGCTCGTCGGTGGCGAACGCCTCGTTGTTCGAGTTGGCGAAAACGACGGCCCCGAACGGCCGGAGCCCCTCCGGCGTAAAAATCGACGGGTCGTCCGAAACGACCGTTGTGAGGCCAAGCTCCGCCCCGATTTCCTGAAGGGCCCGGACGCTCGCCGCGATGTTCTCGTGGACGTATCCCTTCCCGTCCGGGGTGTAGTTTCGGGTGTAAATGAGGATCTGCCGGTTCGGCGGGGTAGCCGCGGCGGCCTCGAACAGAACGGAAGCCAGCAACATGAAGAAAAACGCTTTCATCACCAGTACGCCGGTATGGAGTCACCGGCCGTCTAATCGTTCAGGATGACAGTGGGCGGGTGAGCCCAATCCTGCCAGTAGGACCGGGCTTCCACAGGGGTTAAATGTCCGTCGAATACCAACATACGATACCGCAGGGAATACTGCCTGTCTTTTTCGATGCTCCAGTCGTTATGCCGAATTGGTGTGAATTCGAAAAAGACGTCCCCCCGTCCCTCGTTGGCATCCTCCGGCCAGACGCGCATGGGTTCCGGGAAGGCATGGTTCACCGGGTGGCTCATGAACAGAATACCGGCCGGATCGGGGGTATCGGCCTGAATCAGACACCACCGGGCCCGGCTGCCGTCGGCATCGGCTCTCGTTTTGCCCTCCGAAGTGAGCACCGAGGTGTTGGAACGGGTCCATGCTTCGGTCGCCCGGAAGCCTATGCCCCCGCCGTACCGGTACGCCGCCAGCGTAAGCGTCGAATCCAGGAAGGTGCTGAACGTAGTCGTGTAATCGATGACGACCCGCCGGTTCAGGGGTCGCCACGCACGCACCTCCAGCACTTCGGCCAGCGCCGTCTGATCCTCCCCTGCCGCCTTGAAGTCGATGTGATGCTGTAACGCCCGGAAGGCGGAAAATACGGGACCTTCGGTTCGGGAGAGGAAGCCCGCGAAGCGTACCGTACCCTCTCCCTTGTACAGGTTCCAGAAATCCACCTCCCGGCCGCCGATGAACGTCCGTGTCCAGGGGCCCCATATGCCGTAATGATGGTAATGGTCGGGGGGCTGGATACGGGTCAGGATCTGCCCGGCGGGCGTCCGAAGGGGGTGGATATACCCCGACCGGCGGTACAGCCCGCTCGCCCCCTCCGGGGGCGGCATAATTTCGTACCGGTAGCTCAGAACCGGTTTGCCGGGAGGCCCCAGATGGAGAGAACGGCCGTCATCCTGAACGGTCATTTCGGACAGGCCGGCTCGTTCTTCGAGCGCCAGGCTGAACGTGCGCGACATGCCGGCTTGGGTAACCCCGGACAGTACGAATCGGAGCAGCATCACCGGCGAGATATCCACTTGCGCCGCCACCCGGGCCCGAACCCCGCCGGTGGTTTCGTACAGGACAAGCGCCCCTCTGTCCGGATTGTAGTTCAGCCCATCGATAGGAAAGGCAATCGGGGTATCCGTCCGCTCGTACGACCCGGCTTCAACCGTGAACGAAGCCACCGGCTGGGCATCGGCCGCCGACAGGGCAAGAAGCAGAGCCGTCAGGCAGGCCGCGAGGAAACGGCGTATCATAGGGCTGGAACGGGGCACATTCCCGCATCGGATGGGAAAGCAGCTCGCATACGGGATGCTACACATTCCGGCCGTTTGATGCGAGCGAATTTTCCGGTTACTTACTCTGCCCGGTCGAACAAGACGAATAGGCGCAGAAAAGTCCCTCTTTACCACAACCCCGAGCGGCAGCGCGATTGCTCGGTCGTGTGCTCGAAGCGAACCGCACCCGGAGCAGGACGTACGATGGCGGCAACGAAGGGCGTGCTCCAGGCAGGCCGCGCCGACCAGCGACGGCGCTGACAAAGATTAGCCGTTTCCCTGTTTCCGAGCACCGATCTCCCGAATGATGTCCTCTATCGTCAGACCCTCGAACAGTTTTTCGCGCTCTCTGGTATAGTCACCGTACCCTGTTGAGAACTGGCCAATGAAACGAGCAGCGTCTGCGGGTCCCATTTCCCGGACCAACAGACGGATGGCTTGCTCCGTTATTTCACTCAGCGGTCGTGCAGGGATTGCCATGATGCTATTACCTCCGCAAGTTCCAGCGGCGAAACGACCTTCGTTTTTGCTTCTCGTCTCGCTTTCTTGAGAAACGTATCGTCACATGTACAAAAAAGATCTGCTTCCGCTGCCTCCGCAGAAGCCAGATGTAGGCTATCCAACGGCTGAATGCCCATTTGGTTTAGTTCGTGAGCGCGTCTTTGAACCACCTGCGAGATTGGTACAAAGACCGCTGCCCCTGCAATTGTCTCCAAGGCAAAGTCATAACGCGTGGGATTCGAGTTCCGGCCTACCTCAAAAACCAGTGCATCGGATGAGACAAGTTGGAGCTGTCCGGTCTTTACCAGATCCAGAACACTCATAATCGCTTCTGCTTCCAAACGAATGCGAAGTTGCGATTTATCATCGAGCGGACGTTGCAGGCTACAGTTGTCCAGATAGACTTTCATATCTGGAAGCTACGTACAAGGGGATATGTCCGCAATCCGGCTCGCCGGCGTGATAACTCCCTCCGTCAACCTTGCATACCGCTGTATGCTTTGTTTCAAAATCCGAAGAACTGCGGCTTTACGTACCAACCAGGGTCTTACGCACTACAATTCTGAAGAGCTTCTCTGTGGAGAGAGGTTACCACAACCCTGAGCGGCAGCGCGATTGCTCGGTCGTGTGCTCGAAGCGAACCGCACCCGGAGCCGGACGTACGATGGCGGCAACGAAGGGCGTGCTCCGCACGTCGGGGTTGAGGCAGTCCCGCGTGGGCTCCTCTACTACGTAACTGACGAGGATTTCCCCATTATCGTATCGGTCGATGGAAGCCAGGTCGATTTCGTAGCCGCCGGTTGCCGCCGGGATCGCAATGAGCACCACCATCTCCTGCGAGAAATCGACCGGGCGGATGGGGGAAGGCGTGTCCAGTTTATTCCGATATTCTTCCCACTCGGCCCCCGACCGGATCACGACTTCCGTAGTGTCGGCCAGCGAGCTCGTTTGCCCGCGGGCAAGTACTTCGTAATACAACGTTTCGAGAACGAGCGCTTCGTCGTCTCCAGGGGGAATATCGTCCGCAGGAGCCATGCAACCGGCTCCCGATAGGGCTGCCGCGATGAAACAAAGGACGATGGTGAAGCGATGAAGGACGGGAAAAACGACGGGCCGCATAGGCACATTCATGAATCGGTAGGGGCATCGGATACGCCGGGTGCTTAACCGATCAACCACCTTCCGGTTTCGTGAACGACTACCTCGAATCTTTCCTGCCGCTGTTCGTCGCGATCAATCTGCCGGGTATTTTGCCGCTTTTCATCAGCCTGACGGAGGGCATGACGGGGGCAGGCCGCCGGCATCTGGCCATCCAGGCCGTCAGCACGGCATTCGTGGTGGCGGTGCTGATCCTTTTTGCGGGCCAGTTCATTTTCTCCACCCTCGGCATCACGCTCAACGACCTGCGCGTCGGGGGAGGGCTTATCCTGCTCATCCTCAGCATCGTCGATCTCATCTTCGGCGATTTTCGCCGCCGGGCCCCGGAGGAAACGGATGAAGGTCCTGCGGCGGTTGCGGACGTGGGCATCGTGCCGCTGGGCATCCCGCTCACCATCGGTCCGGCGGCCATCACCACCATTCTCGTATCGCAACAGGGATTCGGGTACCTGCCTACGCTGGTTTCGCTCGTAGCCAATCTACTGCTCGTGACGCTTGCCTTTTTCTTCGGCCCTACCCTCATGGCCTACCTCGGGCAGAACGCCTCGAAAGCGGTCGCCAAGGTAGCCAGCCTGTTTCTGGCCGCCATCGCCGTCGCCATGATCCGGGCGGGCATCTTCGGCATGATCGGCAGCGCCTGAACGCCTACCGAACGATCCGGAAGTTGAACATCGGGGTACCCAGAGCTCCCCAGAGACGCACCCATATCGGGAGGATCATCTCGGTTCCTCGGGCGGTCGTGATGTCTCCAAGGTCGATAAGCGACTCCGGCGACCAGCCGAACCATTCCTGCAGGTATCCAGCCACCGTAGCCTTCGCCCCGGCGTCGTTGCCGCTCAGGAAAATATGATGGTCCCCTCTGGCCAGGCGGCCGGGATCGACCATGAGGTAAGCATTGAGTGTGTTGAGTGTTTTTACTACACGGACCTCCGGAAACGCCCTCTGGATTTGCTCACCCAGCGAATCGGTATTGCATACCGTGAGGCTCGGCGGCATCCCTTGCGAGAAGTCGAGCGGATTGGATATATCGATGAGGATTTTGCCGGCCATTTGCTCGGCGCCGGCGGTACGAAGGGCTTCGATAGAACCCGCGCCGCTGGTGGCATTGATGAGCACCTTCCCATGTTCGGCCGCCCGCTGCAGTGTGTCTACCCGGCCGCCCGTAGAGTCGATCCAGTCCCTCAGGGCGCCCCCCATTCCCCGCTTTTCATCGAGGTTATCCGGCGAGCGCGTTCCCAGAACCACGTCATGCCCGGCTTCTACCAGCGCTTTCCCGACGATCTGGCCGACCATGGCCGACCCGAACAGGCCAATGTTCATCTTCTCACCCTCCCTCATAGTATACAGGTCTGTATCGCTTGCGATGATACAGACCGTTCTGTATCATCGCAACACTTCCCATACTTTTTTCTGCTCATGGCTTCTTCGCGAGAAATCATCCTGGATACGGCCGCCCGGCTCTTTTACCACCACGGATTTCAGGCCGTCGGGGTAGACACGATCGTTGCGGAGGCGGGAATATCCAAAATGACGTTGTACCGGCATTTCCCTTCCAAAGACGACCTGATCGTCGCCTACCTGGAGCGGTCCGACGGGTACTTTCGCCAGTGGTTTGATGAAGCCCTTGGCCGGGCCGGTGCTCCATCCGACAGGCTCATCGCCGTATTCGAAGCCCTGGAACGGCTCGTGACGAGCCCGACCTGCTACGGATGCACGTTCCAAGTGACGGCAGCCGAGTTTCCCGACCCGGAGCACCCGGCGCACCGGGCGGCAATGCGCCACAAAGAGGCCGTAATGGAGCGGTTCACTGAACTGGCGGAGGCCGGCGGTCTGGAGCAGCCCTCCATCCTGGCCGGCCGGCTGCTGCTCCTGATGGACGGCGCCTGGACGGCCGCCCGTATGTTCGGACCCGCAAACCCTGCCGCCCACGTGGCCGGCGCCGCGCGGCTGCTCATCGAAGGACATGCGCGGACGGAAACGGTATCCTGACAGGCCGTATCCTTCACCGGCCGTCGAACCCCTGAAAAGCAGAAAAGGCCCGGACCAATCGGGCCGAGCCTTTTTACCGGATAGCCGGTGATTACTGCGCGCAAGGACTAGTAGCCGCCACGATCACGGCCGCCGCCACTGCGACTTCCGCCACGGCTTCCGCCGCCGCCGTCCCCACCGCCGCTGCCGCCACGGCCGCCGCCGCCGCCGTAGCCGCCGCCGCCGCTGCGACCGCCGCCGCCGTATCCACCGCCGCTGCCGCCACGGCTGCCGCCGCCGCTGCGACCGCCGCCGCCGTACCCACCGCCGCCGCCGCCGGAGCGCTCTTCACGCGGGCGGGCTTCGTTAACGGTAAGCGTGCGCCCGCCGAAATCCTGGCCGTTAAGCTCGGAAATGGCCGCGCGGGCTTCTTCTTTGGAGGGCATCTCGACAAAACCGAATCCGCGGGAGTCGCCAGTAAACTTGTCTTTGATGAGAGATACAGTCGTGACGGTGCCGAATGCTTCGAAAGCCTGGCGCAGCTCGCCTTCCGTGGTGGCGTGAGGCAGATTGCCTACGTAGATGTTCATGATGTTTTTTGATTGATTCGCATCAGGCAGCCGCCATACGAGAAAAGCTCTCCGCAACGAGGTGAAATGAATTCACACACCTGAAGCAGAAAGCCTGAGACAGAAACCGACGATGCTATGGTGTTGAGAGAGGTGTAACCTGAGTTTTCTACAGCTGTTCCCTGAGGTTCCCCGGCCGCTTAACAATAATTTTATGAATTACTTGTTCGCAACTCTCCCCCTCCATCTGGCGGCAGCCATTTAGAAAAAACTGTAATGAAAAAGTGAAACCCCCGGCGGTATATACGGACCACCGGGGGCTTCGCTTCATCTCTCGCATTGGGGTCAGAACACGTACCGCACGCCGAGTTGCAGCTGCCAGCGCGAAGCGAGGTTTGCCCGGGTATACAGAGCGCTGTCGCTGGTTTTGGCCGGATCGAACGATACGATGGGTTTACCGTCCGTCGTATAGCCGTCGAAGTTCAGGATCTGGACGGCATCGTTGGAGGGGTACTTGATGAGGCCCCACTCCTTATCCAGCAGGTTGAGCACGTTCAACACGTTGGCCATCACCTCGATCCGCTGGCCGCGCAGCGTCTCGATCTGCTGGGTCACGTTGAGATCGAGGATATTGCGCCACGGGGCGTTGGCCGAGTTTCGCTGAACGACGCCGCCGCGCGCCTCGCGAAGATCCTTGTTGTCTTCGATGAACTGGTTCAGGGCATCCCAGTTGTTCGTTTTCAGATCGATCTCCGATGCCGAGGCCGGCACGTAGATCAGGTCGTTGTCGCGCCGGGTATCGGCATTGGCGTTGCCGTTGTATACCCAGCTGAACGGCGTACCTGAGCGACCCTCGTACACCAGCCCGAGCGTGGTGGCGAACCGGTTGGCGTAGTCGAGCCGGTACGCCAGGCTGCCGATAATGCGGTGGCGAACCTCCCAGTCGGCGCGGGCAAGCTCTACCCCGTTAACGTCGAAGTTCTCGTTGTACTGCCAGTTGGAAATCGCCCGGCTGGAGGTCGCATTGTTGACGTTTTCGGCCTGGTTATACGTGTAGGCCGCCATGGCGTCCAGGCCCCCGGCTTGCTTACGGAGCATCCCGGTGAGGCTGTACTCGTAGCCCTCGTTGGTGTTTTTGAGCAGAAGCGCATTGGTAAAACGCGAATCCTTGAGTTTCGACGATCCGTTATAACTGGCCGTACCGTAAATCGGGCGGCCATAGGCGGAAGTACCCGTCTGGACCAGGTTGAGGTTCTGGTAGGACACCTCGTTGAGTGACTTCGTATAGATGCCCTCCAGGGTGCCGATGACGCCCCAGGGAAGCTGTTGATCCACGGCGAGGTTGGTGCGCCAGACCTGCGGGTTTTTGAAATCCTCTTCGACTACGTTGATTTCAGCCGTCGTAATGGCCGAAAGGCCGCACTGCGTACCCAGCGCCGTGCCGGGCCGGGGCTGCTGGGCCGGGTCGGGACTGGCGACGAAACAGCCGGCGGGCAGGTTGCGCTTATCGACCCGCGCGATATCCATGCCGCTGTTGCTGAACTGGTTGGAAATCCAGACGTACGGGGTGCGGCCCGAGAAGATGCCGGTGCCGCCGCGAAGCTGCGTGGTGCGCGCCCCTCCGGAGGCGTCCCAGTTGAAGCCCAGGCGGGGCGACCATAGCAGGCTGCCACTGGGCAGCTTCGTGTTGTCGATCCCGAAGGCTGCCTCGGCGGCCGGGTTGTAGAGCGGGTCGTCCAGGTAGAACGGCGCATCCACGCGCAGGCCGGCGGTAACCGACAGGTGCGGGGTCACAGCGATTTTATCCTGACCATAGAAGCCGACCTGAAGCGTGCTGAACTCGGCCGCCGGCTTGAGCTCGTCCGGCAGCAGCGAATAGCTGAGGGAGTACCGGGAGGCC
>CBDUBS010000132.1:0-10148 GCA_965365445.1 uncultured bacterium
CCCCGCCTCGCTGGACATGGACCCGTACGTCTACGTCCTCAACGACCGGCCCATAGCCCCTCCTACCGACAGCGTGGCGGGAAGCGCTCACCGCAGGGAAGGAGGAGGAGGTTTCTGGCGCGGAGGAAAGGCTTCTCCCGGCTTCGACCATCATGAGGTGCTGCCCGATCTGATACGCAAGGCCGTGGCCTACCTGGAAGAAAGAGCAAACGCCGCGCGTGAAACTCCCTTCTTCCTGTACCTTCCGCTTTCTGCGCCGCACACACCGTGGCTGCCGGGTGAGGCGTTCAGGGGAAAAAGCGGGGCAGGATACTACGGCGATTTCGCCATGCAAGTGGATGATGCCGTCGGGCAGGTACTGGAGGCACTGGAACGGCTGGATCTTGCCGGAGAAACACTCGTCGTTTACACCTCCGATAACGGCGCCCACTGGCTGCCTGCGGATATCGAACAATTCGACCACAGGGCCAACGGCGACTGGCGCGGCCAGAAAGCCGACATCTGGGAGGGCGGCCACCGGGTGCCGTTCATCGTTCGGTGGCCGGGGCGGGTTCGGGCCGGATCGGTCAGCAGCGAGCCGGTGGCCCTCACGGATCTGTTCGCTACGTTCGCCGCCCTGACCGGAAAGCCCCTTCCCAATGGTTCGGGCGAGGATAGCGAGAGCTTTTCCGCTGTATTGCTTGGTAAACCGCCCGCAGAGCCCATACACGAGGCGCTCGTGCATCATTCCCTGCAAGGGATGTTCGCCATACGAAAAGGAAAGTGGAAATACATCGAAGGGTTGGGTTCGGGAGGGTTCACCGCGCCGGCCCGCATCGAGCCGCAAGAGGGCGGCCCCGAGGGACAGCTATACGATTTGGAGGCCGATCCCTACGAAACCATGAATCGGTACGCCGATTTTCCGCAGGTGGTAAAGGAACTAAAGTCCCTGCTGGACGCCTACCGTCGGCAGGGGTATAGCCGGCGCGCCGGCATGAACTAATCGTTGCGCCCCATAATCTGGTATCCCAATGAATCGAAGAGCATTCCTCATGTCGGTTGCCGGGGCCGCCGCGCTGCCGCTCGCAGGCTGCAAAACAGGAAGCACAGGTTTGCGCCGGAACGCCCCGGAAACGATCCCGTCGTACCTCAGAGGCTACGAGTCGGCTTACGCGGTTAACCCGCGCGATGCGGCCCTGCAGTGGTTTCAGGATGCCCGGTTCGGTCTGTTCATGCACTACGGCATCTACAGCCTGCTCGGACGCGGGGAGTGGGTGCAACTCCGGGAGCGAATCCCGGTGGCCGAATACGGTCGGCTGAAAGACCGGTTCAAAGCCGACCGGTTCGACGTCGATTTCATCACCGACCTGGCACTGGAGGCCGGGATGAAGTACGTCAACCTCACCTCGCGTCACCACGATAGCTTCAGCCTGTTCCGGACCCGGCAATCCGACTTCAACAGCGTCGATGCGCCGTTATGCCGCCGGGACCTGGTCGGTGACCTCTCCAATGCCTGCCGGAACAAGGGCCTGGGGCTGTTCCTGTATTACTCCTACGGAGCCGACTGGCGGCACCCGTATTTCTACCCCCGGGAGGTCGGCTGGGAAAATGCCCGCCCGGCCTACGAGGAGCCGCAGCCGGAGTACCGCTACCAGACCGAGGATGATTTTCGGAAGTACATCGACTTCACGCACGGCCAACTCCGGGAGCTGCTAACCGGCTACGGTCCCGTGGCCGGGATCTGGCTGGACCCCATCATGGGGTATTACGCTCGCCCCGATCTTTTCCCCATCGAGGAGACGTACCAACTCATCCGGTCGCTGCAACCGCAGACCCTGATATCCTTCAAGCAGGGAGCCAATGGAGAGGAGGATTACGTCGCCCCGGAGCGCACACCTCGCGCGCACACCTACGGCAAGGAAATAAGCAATCGGGCATGGGAGAAGAATCAGGGCAAGCCCATCGAGATCTGCGATACGTTACAGGCGTACCGTCCCGGGGTCCACGGCGGATCGACGTGGGGCTATAACAGGGATCTCGACGGCAGCCACCACGATGCGGATCACGTTATGGAGATGCTGGGCCACGCCCGGAAAGTGAATGCCAACTTGCTCCTCAACACCGGACCCCTGCCGGACGGCTCGATTCATCCCGCGGACGTGCAAACCCTGCGCGAAGTGGGTAAACGGCTACGTTCTTCCTCCTGACGATCCGGTTAAGGGGCGCTACGGCCGTTTGTTTTATCCGCTCTCTACCCGTACCATGAAGGGAAAATCGCGGTGTTGGCCCGCCCCGAATGCGAAGCCCGAACGCCGGCCTTTCCCGATACGAACCGTGCCATTATGAAACGAGTCGGCTTCCTCCTGAAAGTAAAGGAGGGTAAAATAGAGGAGTACAAAAAACACCATACCGCCGTTTGGCCAGAAATGCAGGAAGCGCTCAGAAAACATGGGTGGCGCAACTACAGCCTTTTTTTGCGCGAGGACGGACTGATGTTCGGCTATTTCGAGACGCCCGAAAGCTTCCAGGCGGCGCTGGACGGCATGGCCGGGGAAGAAGTAAACGCTCGGTGGCAGGAATTCATGGCCCCCTACTTCGACAACCTCGGCGGCGCTCATGCCGACGAGAGCATGGTCCGACTTGAAGAAGTATTTCACCTCGACTGATCCACACACCGATGACTTCCCGCCAGCGCGTTTTAACCGCCCTCCGTCGCATGGGCGCCCCCGACCGCGTTCCGTTGCAATTCGACCTGTCGCGATCACTTCTGGAGGCGTTTGGCCGGAAGTACGGCATCCCCGTCCGGTACACCACTTCCTACTATGAAGACGTAACCTACCGCATTTCGGCCAACGAGCTGCGCACCGCCATGGGCAGCGACTGCGTGATCGTTGGAGGAAGTCTGCCCCGAGGCTACAGCCACCCCCGGACCGCCGACGGGTGCATCGTCAACGAGTTCGGCATGAAGATGCGGCAGGGGTCCCTGTATATGGAGGTAGTACAGGAGCCTCTGGCCGGCGCCTCCACCGTGGCCGAAGTAAAGGATCTGCCCATGCCGGACCCTTACGCCGAAGGCCGCACCGACGATGCCCGGGAAATCACCGAACGGTTCAGGGATACGCACTTTATCATCGGCGATCTCGAACTCAGCATCTTCGAGATGGCCTGGCACATGGTCGGTCTGGAAAAATTTATGGTCGATATGGCGTCGGGCGAGGAGTACGTCGAAGCACTCCTGGACCGGGTGCTGGCCTTCACCATCGGCATGGGCAAGCAACTGGCCGCCCTCGGCGTGGATGGAATCTGGGCCGGAGACGACTTCGGCGCGCAGAACGGCATGATGATCTCGCCCCGGATGTGGCGGAGGTTGTTCAAGCCGCGTTTTGCGGAGCTGTTTCAGGAATTGCGTAGCGTCAATCCCGACGTGCTTATCATGTACCACAGCGACGGTGCTGTGGCGCCCATCCTGAACGACCTCATCGAGATCGGCATGGACGTGTTCAACCCGGTCCAGCCCAACGTGCCCGGCCACGATCCGGAGGAACTCAAACGCGAGTACGGAGACCGGGTATCCTTCTGGGGAGCCATCGACCAGCAGTACCTCCTGCCGCGGGGTACGCCCCGGGAAATAGAAGCCGACGTGGCGGAGAAGATCCGGATACTTGGCAGGGGTGGAGGCTATCTGTGCGCCCCGGCCCATATCGTGCAGGCCGATACATCCATGGAAAACCTGGAAGCCTTCATTCGAGCCGTTCGAGAGCACGGTGTATACACGTAACTCCTGAAGTACAAGCGGTGATCGCGCGGGTTTATACTTCCGGCGAACACCGTATGCGAGGGCAATACCCTGCGTGTCCACGGTGGCGGCATCCACCCGACCACCCCGCCGGGAGTCGCAGCACCAGTCGGCCGATCTCAGGTCGCCGCTTGCTTCAAAAGCGCTACGATCCTCGCTTGCTCCTCGGCGCCCAACTCCTTCAGCGCGAAGGCGACCGGCCACAGCGCGCCGTCATCGAGGTTGGCCGCGTCGGTGAAGCCGAACGTGGCGTAGCGGGCGTTGAACTTGTGCGCACTCTGGAAAAAGCAGACGACCTTGCCGTCTCTGGCATAAGCCGGCATCCCGTACCAGGTTTTCGGTGCGAGGCCCGGCGCTTCGGTTTTGATGATTTCATGGAGCCGCCCTGCAATGGAGCGATCCGGCTCAGGCATTTCGGCGATCTTGGCGAGCACTTCGTTTTCCCCGTCGGCTTTGTTCCGGCTCGCACGTGCTTCGGCCTTCAGTTCCTTGGCCCGCGCTTTCATGGCGGCCTTTTCCTGGTCGGTGAATCCACCGGCCTTCCCGGCGCCTGCATCGGCGCTTCCGGCAGGCTTTCGCGTTTCCTTCTTCGGACTCATGGCTATCTGCTATGGATAATGGTTCGACTTGAACGCCAGAGGCTCGGGCGTTCGCGTGGGCCGGAATGTAAACGACGCAAGCGCCAATGTACGTGCGCCGCCGTTCGTTTTCTTCATACCATACCCTTTTGGCATTCGTCGTAAATGAGGCGTATACTTTTTCGGCGTATCCTCCGAACCAACACCGTTTGTCGCTATGTCCGGATGCATCATCAAACTCCGAAACCGTTTTTGCGGAGTAGCCCTTTCCGCCGGCCTCCTTTTCTCGATGATGCTCGCAGGATGCCGGACCGACGACGCCGTTCCCGAACCCGCCCCCAGGCCGAACATCGTGCTGATCTATGCCGACGACCTGGGGTTCGGCGACGTAAGCAGCTACGGCGCTACCGCAATCCGGACACCGCACATCGACCGGCTGGCCGCCAATGGCCTTCGGTTTACCCGCGCTCATGCGTCCTCGGCTACATGCACCCCTTCCCGGTACACCCTCCTTACGGGCGAGTATGCCTGGCGCGAGCAAGGCACCGGCATCGCGCCGGGCGATGCGGCGGCGCTCATCCAGCCGGGGCGGGTTACCCTTCCGTCGCTGCTTCAGGAAGCCGGCTACACCACCGGCGTCGTCGGTAAGTGGCATCTCGGGCTCGGCCCGCAGGGCGGCCCCGATTGGAACGGTGAGATCAAGCCGGGCCCGCTCGAAATAGGGTTCGATTACTCTTTCCTGATCCCGGCCACCGGAGACCGCGTCCCGACGGTATACGTCGAGAACCACCGGGTAGTGGGCTTGGACCCGTCCGACCCGATCTCGGTCAGCTTCAGGGAGAAAGTAGGCGCCGAGCCTACAGGTAAGGAAAACCCGGAATTACTCCGGATGCACCCCAGTCACGGGCATGACATGACCATCGTGAACGGCATCAGCCGAATCGGCTATATGACAGGCGGCAAGGCGGCTCGCTGGACCGACGAGGATATGGCGGACGTCATTACAGGCAAGGCCGTCGCGTTCATGGAAAAGCACCGGAACGAGCCGTTCTTCCTCTATTTCGCCACGCACGACATTCACGTGCCGCGGGTGGCGCATGCCCGCTACGCGGATAAAAGCGGCATGGGGCCGCGCGGCGATGTCATTCTCCAGTTCGACGGCTCGGTAGGCGCCGTCCTCGACGCGCTCGATAGCCTGGGTCTGGCCGAGAACACACTCGTCATCCTCAGCAGCGACAACGGCCCGGTGGTGGACGACGGCTACCGGGATCAGGCCGTCGAGCTTCTCGGCGACCATACACCGGCCGGCCCGCTGCGCGGGGGTAAGTACAGTGCTTTCGAGGGAGGCGCCCGGGTGCCTTTCATCGTTCGCTGGCCGGCGCGGGTGGCTACGGGTAAGTCCGACGCCCTGTTCTCACAGGTCGATCTGGCCGCTTCGCTGGCTGCGCTTGCCGGTTTGACACCACCCGAGGGGGCCATACCCGATAGCCGCGACCGGCTCTCCGCGCTGCTCGGAGAGTCCCGCGAGAACCGGGAGTATGTCATTGCGCAATCTGTAAACAGCACGCTTTCGCTGATCCGGGACCACTGGAAGTACATCGAGCCCAGCGACGGCCCCGCTCGGAACGAACCGACCAACACCGAGCTCGGCAATCTCCCTGAACCGCAGCTGTACGATCTCCGGCAGGATCTCGGGGAGCGCCGGAACGTGGCCTCCGAGCACCCCGAGGTCGTCAGGGAACTCTCCGATTTGTTGCAGCAGGTTCGCTCCCGGTAGTCCCTGTCAGGGAAGGATATGCAGGCTCAGTCCCCACTCGTGCGTTTCGCCGGGCCGTAATACGGGATGGTCGCTGGGAGCGTCGGCCGCCGTGGTAGTCGGTTCGAGGGCGAGGGTGTACTGCGGCTCGCCGTCTTGCGGCCAGCCTCCGTAACAGAACCACAGGCCCAGGTACCCTGTTTGCGCGGGGTCGAATTCGAAACGCAGCCGTTCGCCGGAATCCGGGTAGTGGACTTCCGCCCACCCGTTGCGGAGTCGGGGCGTAAATGCCTTGACGGCGCGCCCGTCCGGTGATACAGGTACACGGGAGTAGTCCGCTCCGGCCACGCCGAGGGTAGGCCACGGCAAAGAACTCCCTGCCTCAACGAAGCTGCTCCTCGTGGCCCAGGTGACCCGGACCCTGTCCACCTCCGGAGGAAGCCGGATACGTTCCCCGCCCACGAGATGCAGCAGGGGATGCGCCGCCCACAGGTACGGGAAGGCGATTTCGGCGTGGCTGAGTGTATACCTGATCTCAAGCCCGTCCCTCGTTAGTCGAAGGCATTTCTCGAAGCGGTATGGCAGGGCCTCCCCTTCGATCCATAGGTGCAGCGCGTCCCCGTTGGTCCGGTAAGCCCAGGGCCGGGACCATAGCTCGCCGTGGTCGGGCCAGTCGGTCGTTCGGCCTCTCCGTTTGAAGGCGGCCGGCGCTACGGTCGGAAAGCACTCGTCGAACCCGCCGCGGTCGGTCCGGGCGAAGTCCATTCCGTAAACAGTTGCACTCAGCTTACTGGAGGGCAACAGAAACTCCTTTCCACTGCGCCGGGAACGCAGCGACACCAGAGCACCCCCCGATTCGGGAGCAACCCGCGCCGCTATGCGTTCGCCGCTCAACAGGATTTCAGACATGACAACCCCTCTATTCGTGACGGATCAACGAAAAATAAAAAGGATTAATCGTTTCAGCCTTTGTTACATTGGTAATATCATTCGTGGTTCGTACCCTAATTTCTGGATTGGAGTAGAGGTTATTTTGGTCCCGTTCGGATACACGTCATGAGCATCGAGCACGACAGCAATACGCCGCTCTATCAGCAAATCGCTGAGGACATCAAGGAGAAAATCGCGTCGGGAGCGATGCCTCCCGGCTCGCGCATCCAGCCGTTCCGCGAACTGGCCGGAGTGTACGGGGTAAGCGTCATGACGATCAACAAGGCGCTCTCCGGACTCATAAGCGAGGGGGTGCTCTCCAGCCGCGTCGGGAAGGGTACGTTCGTCGCGGAAAAGAAATCGGGCATTCCGGAAGGTCGAAAGCACCTCATAGGGTTTGTACTGCGCGACCTTACGAGTCCGTTCTTTCTGGAAGTGGTGCGGGGAGCCGAACAGGAAGCGGCCGTGCGCGGGTACCGCATTCTGTTCTCTCATTCGGCCAACGACCGGCAGAAGGAAGATGACCAGATCCGGTTTTTCATGGGCCTCGGGGTAGACGGGCTCATCATCGCATCGATGAGCCGAACCTACGTGGCAACCAGCGTCGTGCGCGAGCTTCATGAAGCCCGGTTTCCCTATTGCATGGTGTCCTACACGCACGACGAGGACATCTACATGATTACGATGGATTCCGAAAAAGCCGGTTATCTGGCTGCCGACCACCTCATTCGGACGGGCCGCACCCGCATCGGATACATCAACGATTCCAAAAGCAGCATCGCCGGCGGCCTCCGGAAAAAAGGGTACATCCGCGCCCTGTCGGAACACGGACTGGAGGTTCCGACCCAGTTCGAGTACTACTTCCCCTATGAGGGAGAGTGGAACGACTACAAATCGGGTTACGAAGTCGGGGTGCGCATTGCCGGGCTGGAGGATCGGCCCGACGCCATGTTCGTTTTCGACGATATGGCGGCCATCGGGTTGCAGGATGCCTTGCTGGATCGCGGTCTTCGGGTGCCGGGCGACATCGCCGTCGTCGGCGTGGGCGACATCGAGCAGAGCCGCCGGGCCCGCGTGCCGCTGACCACCGTCCATCAGGCCCGCGCCGAAACGGGCCGGTTGGCCGTAGACCGCATCCTTCGTCGCCTGGAAGGGGATGCCGCCGTAGAGCACCGCACGCTGCTCGAACCGTACCTCGTCGTTAGGGAATCGACCAGCATGTTGGAAAGAAAAACCGCCGCCGTGGTAACTGTTTCAGCCATATCGTAACCCTACCGAAGCTTCCCTGTACCACATGGACGGGTTTCACGGCTCGTGCCCCTTGCGATATCAAGGATGGATCCGTGCAGTTTCTGACCTCTGAACAGTTCCATCTGCGCCTACTGTTTCGATAAAGAACTCGAACGGTTTAGCGGGGTCAGGGACGGGATACGTGAATTCGAAGGGATAGGTAGTATCGATACGGGTTTGCCATCCGTCGATCCCTCTGAAATGAAGGCGGGCTTCCGTGATCTCTTTGTAGGTGGCTTCCAGGTACACATAAGCCGTTACTAGATCCTTACCCATCGACAACAGGGCTGCCCTGGTATTTCCCGTTCGGAGTGTAGTAAAGCTTTGGTCAGATAGGGATGGACCCTGCCCGATACGATGCTGAAATCGAGGAGAGAGTGTCACGTTGCGAACCGAAAGGGCCTGAATGCCTTTCGCGGGTATAGTAATGGTAAGGACTCCTGTTTCCGGAACGGTGGCCGCCCGGGACGAATCACTGGTCCAGAAAGTCACCGAATGGTCCCGCCAGTCGGTGGGATGGAACATGTTCTCTGAGGGGCGTACGGAAGTGCGAACTTCCTCATCCGACTCATTCATGAAAACCAGGTACAATGCATTGTTGCCTCGCGCGGCGAGGTAGTTGACCTGATCGTGATCCACTTCCAACAGGTTTTTCGGCATCCAGAGATGAACGTTGCCTTCGCCGAAAAAACGCCCCGGCTGGTTTCCATACACTTTGCTTTGAAGATAAGCGTACCCCTCTGCATACGAGGATGGAAAGTCAATTCGGCCCATTGAGCGAGTGTACGCCTCCTCGATCAGATAGTGGAAAAGAGAAGCAATATTCGGCCAAACATGGTTGTAATGGATAGAATTGTAGCTCAGCATACGGGGGGTTCTCAGGGGATAATCTGCCTTCATGAACACATCGGTGCGAGCCGTATTGATGTGGTAGCCCGGGAAATTGGTGTAGCGGCCTATCACGGCAGAGCGGGCCAGGTCGTGCAAAAAGTCGTCGCTGCCCTCCCACGCCAGGCGGAGTAACCAGGGTGCGGGGCTGGCAAGAAGTATGCCTCTGTGCCCGTTGCTCGTTCCCGCGGATTCCGAGGTCAACCCGATTTCGGATAGCTTCCACGCATCGACGAAGGATTCGCGGGCTTCCATCGGTGGATAGCCCTTCGCTTTGAGATACCAGTAATGAGGAGCCAGCCCGCCCTCATTGACCCGAACATAGCCGGCTGGAATCGTGGGCGCCATCCAGGCGAACATCGCATAGGCGCGTGCTCCCTGAATGGCCGCATCCAGGTAAACGCGCCGTTCTGTTGCTTCGTATAAGGCGTATAAGGAGATGAACGCCGGGACGAATTCATTCCAGAAGAAGGGTTCTCCGCCCACGAAGTCGTCAAAATAGTCTGTTGCCGGCCGATTCACGCGAGCTTTCAAGTACAAGTCGGCGCCTTGCACGGCCCTGGCCAGATACGTGCTGTCGCCGGTTGCATGGTACATCGCCAACAGGTTGGGCCATCTGTCGCCCCGAACTTTCGTATCCAGGTTTAGTACCCGCTCGGTGCCCAGTAGCGAGTCGGCCAGAGAAAGGAATACCGGTGTATGACGTCCCGAAAACGAGTACAGGGCGGTCAACTCCGAAATAGGCGCTGCCGGTCCTTTCATTCGCCATGACGCCCCCTGCGCCGTGATCGTCGAATCGACGGTAAAAAGGAATTTCTCCCGAGAGAGCATGTACTCTATCATCGGATAGGCGCGCTTACGATAGAGGCTTTCATCGTCTGTAATCAAGGCGACGGAGAGCGGGAAAAGCGAGGAGACGTTCTTGACGGCT
>CBDUBS010000133.1:0-10147 GCA_965365445.1 uncultured bacterium
TCAGATGGATAATCGCGTATTCGTCGATATACGGGATACCGGCAAAGGCATCGACCGCCGCAACTGGAAGAACGTGTTCCGTCCCGGCTACAGTACGAAGAAACGGGGCTGGGGACTCGGCCTCAGTCTGGCCAAACGCATCGTGGAGGATTACCACGGCGGCTCGCTGTCCGTCGTGCAATCGCGCGTGGGCCTGGGGACCACCTTTCGGATCGAGCTGCCGACCGAGCCCCGCAAACGCATTCGAAAGCCTTCCATTACCATATCCGGTTAACCCGCTGGTATCGCTATGCCCGGTCGCCCTTACTTGCTCGCCGAAACCACCTGGAAAACTGTCCGGGAAACGCACTACGAGGTTGCCGTACTGCCCTGGGGAGCCACCGAAGCACACAACTTCCACCTACCCTACGCCACTGATACATGGCAATGCGATGCCGTAGCGGCGCAGGCAGCCGCGATAGCCTGGGAGCGCGGCGCCCGGGTGGTAGTGCTGCCCACGATACCGTTCGGCGTCAATACCGGGCAACTCGATATCCGTCTGGACATCAACATGAACCCGAGCACACAGGCGCTCGTGCTGCGTGACGTGGTGGATTCGCTCTCGCGGCAGGGCGTCCCCAAGCTCGTCGTGATGAACGGCCACGGAGGCAACGATTTCCGACAGATGATCCGGGAGCTTCAGCCCCGGTATCCGGGCGTCTTTCTCTGTCAGGTGCACTGGTATGCCGCCGCCCCGTGGGATCGGTTCTTCGAGGACCTTGGGGAACATGCCGGGGAGCTCGAAACGAGTGTCATGATGCACGTCGCACCCGATCTGGTTTTGCCGCTGGAGCAGGCCGGATCAGGTACGGAACATCGGTTTACCATCGAGGCCCTGCGGGAACGCTGGGTGTGGGCCCAGCGGGAGTGGAGCCGGGCCACGGCGGATACCGGTATCGGCAACCCGGCAAAGGCGACCGCAGATAAGGGTCGGCGGTTCCTGGAGGTCGTTACGGACCGCCTCGCGGACTTCCTGGTGGAGCTGGATCGGACGGCTCCGGAGAACCTGTACGAAACCTGAACGCCGATCACTTATTTCTGCCGATAGTTTCGCTTTTACCTTCTACGGTCTATCATTAACGGCATCCCTTTTCTACTCCTCTTTTCCGGCAACCCCATGAACCGACGCCATTTCATTGCCGCCGCCTCCCTGGCCGGAGCCGCGCCGGCAGCCGCCTTCGGGACCGGCGCCTCCGCTCCGTCCGACCGCCAGTATCTGGAGCTTCGCCATTACCGGCAGCTTTCCGGATCGAAGAAGCAACTGCTCAACGATTTTCTGGGCGAAGTGGCCGTGCCCGCTTATAACCGGATGGGTATCGGGCCGGTCGGGGTGTTTACGGTCGTGTACGGGCCCAACGATGCGTCGCTGTACCTGCTTCTGCCTCACAACTCCATGGAGTCGGTGATGACGGCCCAGGGGCGTTTATTGGATGACCCCGAGGTGCGTCGGTCCGGCGCCGACTTTCTGAACGTACCGCTCTCCGACCCGGCCTATCTCCGCTGGGAAAGCTCGTTGATGCGGGCATTTACCGAAATGCCGAAGCTGGAACCTCCGGCCGACAAAAAGGAAAACAAAGGCCGTCTGTTCGAACTTCGTATTTACGAGAGCCACGGCGAGAAAGCAGCGCGTAAAAAAATCGAAATGTTCAACGAAGGCGGTGAAATCCGGATTTTCCGGGATACCGGCCTGGCGCCGGTATTCTTTGGCGAAACCCTGATCGGGCCGCGTATGCCGAACCTGACCTACATGCTCGTTTTCGACGATATGGCTGCCAGGGATGCCAACTGGGATACGTTCCGGAACAGTCCGGCCTGGAAAGAGCTGAGCGCCAGGGAAGAATACAAGGATACCGTGTCGAACATTACCGACATCATCCTGCGCCCAACGGCGTACTCGCAGTATTAATCGGGGTAAACCCAGGGAGCCCGGTACGGCCGGCTCAGCAGCCGGCCGGCTTCCTCGTCTCCCACGATCCGTTCCTTTTCTCCGTCCCACGCCAGGCTGCGGCCCACTTTGAGCGAGAGCATACCGAGCAGGCTCATGGTGGTGGCCCTGTGGCCCTTTTCGATGTCGCACATCGGAGGGCGGCCGGTCCGGATGGATGCCAGAAAATCATCCCATAGGGCCCGGATGTTCTGATCGTCGGGCTTGTCGAGCCGGGGTTCCTCGTGAACGGTGGAGGCGCCCTTCGCGGTGGGATAGAATGTCCAGCCATCCTGCCATCCCAGGTGCAACGTGCCTTCCGTGCCGTAAAAATAGCAGCCGATGTTGTGCTTTTCAGCCGCATTGCCTGCATACAGGCGGTGCTCCCATACGGCCGTAAAGTTTTCGAAGGCAAACGAGGCCACCTGCGTATCCGGCGCGTTCGTGGAGTCCCGACGGATGTGGCGAGCCCCTGTGGAGAACACGGTTTTCGGATACTGTTCTTCCGACCACCACAGGATCTGGTCGAGCCAGTGGATTCCCCAGTCGCCCAGGGTGCCGTTGGCGTATTCGAGGAAGTTTCGGAATCCGCGCGGGTGGATGCGCGGGTTGAACGGCCGGAGCGGCGCCGGCCCGCACCAGAAATCCCAATCGAGGCCTTCCGGTGGTTCGGCGTCGGGGGTAGGCTCTCCCGGGCCGCCGGGGTAGTGGACGAAGGCGCGCACCATGCCGATGCGCCCCAGCTTGCCGGAGCGCAAAAACGCCATCGCGGACTGGTTATGCGGCGACGCCCGCCGATGGGTGCCCACCTGCACGATGCGGTCGTGCAGGCGGGCGGAGGCGACAAGGGCCTTTCCTTCGTTAATGGTATGCCCGATCGGCTTTTCGAGATACACGTGCGCGCCCGACTCCATCGCCGCAAGGGCGTTCAAGGCGTGCCAGTGGTCCGGGGTGGCGACGACTACGATCTCCGGCTTCTCGCGATGCAGTAGCTCCCTGAAATCCCCGTAGGTTCGAGGTTTCGAACCCGTGAGTTGCCGGATGTTCTCCGCCGCCGGATCCAGCTGGTTGCGGTCTACGTCGCATAGCCCCGTGACCTGGCTTTGCCCGGCTTCGAGGGCCGTGCGGAGGATGTTCATACCCCACCATCCCGTTCCGATAAGGGCGGTCCGGTAGGGTGTCGTCCTGGCCGTAACGATAAGGGGAGCAGCCGCATAACCGAGGGCGGCCGCTGCACCGGCGGAGAGAAATTGTCGACGATTCATCATGCGTCTCAATCAGAACAATACGCGAACGAGTACCTGAACCTCTCGTGGCGGGGCCAGCAGGGCAGGGCGTTCGACGTAGTAATAATCGAAGGCGTTCCGCACGAGCAAGGAGAAGTTGAATATTGCTACGTCGGCCCCGATGCGGGCATCCACCACGCGCACCGGTACGGCCACGCCTGCATCCGGGACGAATCGGGCGAAATCGGTATCCTGGCGCTGGGGTTTACTGGAATACCGCCCGTCGATACCGGCTTCGAGAAAAGGCAACAACCGGGCCGAGACGGACCCTTTGAGCAGATGACGTGAGCGGAAAACGAGCGGCAAGTCCAGTTCCTGATCCCGGGCGTCGAGCCATGTATATCCCAGGCGCAGCCGGAGCCGGTCTGCCCACATCTGGCCGTCGAGGGTTGCTTCAATGCCGCGTATACGGGCGCGGGTCAGGTTCTCGAAGCGGAACCCCGCCGACCCTCCCGCGAGGTTGAATACCGGCTCGACGAGCCGCCGGTAGTCGTTCCGGAAAGCAGCTATGTCGGCCTGGAGGTTGCCGAAACCCGTCACCGGAAGGCGCCCCTTCAAACCAACCTCATAGCCGGTGCTTTCCTCGGGTTTGAGCGCAAGGTTGGGTAATACGGGAAAGAAGTCCTGGTTGTTCGTAAACCGCTCGGCGACGCTCGGAATCCGAAAGCCGAGGCCGAAGGCGGCCCGCAGAAAGAGCCGGTCGTGCAGCCGCATCGAAGCATTGAGCTTGGGGCTCAGCCGGGCGGCCGTTTCCGTCTCATCGATCTGGTAAACGTCGTATCGGGCCCCTCCCGTGAGCGTCAGCCGGGGATGCAGCGTTTCTTCCCACTGGCCGAAAACCGCTCCTTCCGGCTGGCCGCGGACCAGCCCCCCGTCCGTGCCGGCGAAAAACAGCGACCTGGCCGCCAGTCCGTCGCCGCTGATTCCGGCTACCAGATGCCGGCCGGGCTTCGGGTTCCAATTGACCTGTACTTCGGCGCCGGCCCGGTACCCTATTGTGCGCTGGGACCGATCCCGAAGGTTTCCCTCGTCGTCGAGGGGATGGTACACTCCACGGTAAAACCGCCCCCGTATTGTGTAAAACCAGTTTCGACCGGGCGCATGAGTCAGCACGGGCAGGACGCTCAACAGCGTCGATTGCAGATCGTTTGCCCCGCGTGAGCCTTCCTTGATGAGGTCGAGCCGCCCCGGATTGAGCGGGTCCGCCGTGCCGTTCCAGTAGAAAAACGAGTCGTATTCACGCCACGTATACCCGCCGAATACGTCCAGCCGGAGACCGGCGCCGGCTTTCCATCCCACTTTGGCAAATCCCTGAAGGGTTTCGTTCCTGTTGAAATTCATATAACCGGTATCGCGGCGGTAGGCGCCGTCCGCCCAGAACCCGAGGCGGTCTCCAACGCGTCGCGCGTGGGCTGCCTGGAACCCTCCCAGTCCCCGAAGTCTGTCGGCCCCACGCCAGGCATCGCGCCAGCTTGCATACCGGACCGGATCGTGAGCGCCGATGAATGCCGACAGTTCCGATTCGGGCTTCCGGGGGAAGTCCCGGGTGATGACGTTGATGACGCCGCCGAGCGCTCCGGCTCCATACAGGGCGGACCCCGGCCCCTTTACCACCTCGATGCGCTCCACCTGCGAAAGCGGCAGCGCCTCGAAGGGAATACCTCCGGTATCCGGGCCGAGCACCGGCGACCCGTCCACCAGCATCAAAACCCGGCTGCCGACATTGTACGAAAATCCGGAGGAGCCACGTACGTTGACCTGGTTTCCGGCCATCTGGACTCCCGGAATGTACCGTAGGGCTTCGTCGAGGGTCAGCAAATTGCTTGCATCTACGTCGGCCGGCGTCAGCACGCTCACGCTGACGGGCGCCGAGAGGGCGGCCTGTTCCCGCCGGGAAGCCGTCACGACCACTTCACCGGGCTGGAGGGTAAGTTCTTCGAGGACGAAATCCACCTGATAAACAGGCCCGGCCCCGGCGGGGAGGGCTCTGGTTTCCCGGCGGTACCCCACGGCCGAAGCCGTGAGCCGAATGCCGGTCGTATCCCGCAGAGCGAGGCGATACCGGCCGCTTACATCGGTCGCCGTGCCGATCGACGCCCCTTCCACGACGACGTTGACGCCCGGCAGGGGACGGCCGCCCGCATCGTTAACGCGGCCTTCCACCACGGTTTGCTGGCCCAGGGCATATCCCGGCGAGCTAAGGATCAGGAGGAAGGAGGCGAAGATACTCCGCAAAAGTAACCCGGCTATCGGCATGGGGCGTTGTCCTAACGGGGGCGTTTCAACGGGGTGGAAACAGCGGTAGCGACTGAAAATCGACGTCGATCGAAATATCCGTAGTGTCACCCGAACGAACGGCGAATATTCCTTCGTTTCCTGTATACAATCCTACCGGTCGCCACGAAAGCGGGCTGGACGTATACCGTTGCGCCACGCCCGTATACAGGAAAATACCGGCCCTGACGTCCGGAATGAACGCCGTATCGGACTCGACATACAGCGGCAACCGCTGCGGACTGAATTCGAGTCCGGTGAGCTGGAGCAAATCAGCGGTGTCTTTCGGTACGAACCGAAGGGCGACCAGCCGGAGGTCGAACAACGAATCGGGAGGAGGCCAGACGCCCCGGTAACGGATTACGGCGCGAATGGCCCCGACTCCGGGCTCCTCCGGCGGTCCCAGTCCGTGATCGCAGGCGGCCAGGCCGAACGCTCCGAGCAGGATTAAACAGAAAGCCCGTTTCAAGTGAAAAGCTGAAAAAGCGTTGTTTGTGAATTTGGTCTGCTCGAAACCGCTCAATCGGGTGGGGGAAAGGTGGTGGTTTGGAGCCGGGCGGGTTACGAGCTTATATTCCAAGATGCAAGGCACACGGCTCAATCTCTCGCCTTTCCTCGGAGATAGCGAGTGTAATGAACAGCGTCAGGATTAATTGGACGGCGTTAGAGGCGCGTTCCGGCACATTGCCCTCGTCCCAAGCGAGTCGTTGGCCCGATCGGATCTCTTTCCCTCTGCATCTCCTGTTCGTCCAGGCCAACTGTATCCCGATTGTCCTGTATCCCGATTGCCGAGGGCGCGGGCCCGTAGCAATCTTTGCCGCCGGCGGCAAGCTCAATCAACTACCGTAAAGTCACCTTCGGTTTAAGGATTCCAGAGAAGGTTCCTGTAATATGAAGCTATCGGATTTTCTTTACGAGTACCCGAAGAGCCTCATCGCGAAATATCCGGCCGAGCCGCGCGATAGCGCCCGATTGATGGTGCTGGATCGGGCTTCAAAAACCATCGAGCATCGCACCGTCAGAGACCTCCCCGAATACTTTACTCCGGGCGACGTGCTCGTCGTCAACGACACTAAGGTATTTCCCGCCCGACTTTATGGCAACAAGGAAAAAACGGGCGCGAAGATAGAAGTATTTCTCCTCAGGGAGCTGAACGCCGAAAGCCGGCTCTGGGACGTCATCGTCGATCCCGCCCGAAAAATTCGTATCGGGAACAAGCTCTATTTCGATAACGGGCTCGTTGCCGAAGTCATCGACAATACCACCTCCCGCGGGCGCACCATCCGGTTTGTTTTCGAAGGCGAAAACGAGGAGTTGTACCGCATGATCGACGAGATCGGGCAGACCCCCCTGCCGCCGTACATCAAGCGAAAGGTCGAAGAGGAGGACCGAGAGCGTTACCAGACCATTTTTGCCCAGAACCGCGGGGCGGTGGCGGCTCCTACGGCGGGCCTGCATTTCACCCCCGGGATGGTGGAGCGTTTGAAATCCATTCCGGTGGATTTCGCTCCGGTAACGCTGCACGTCGGGCTGGGTACGTTCCGGCCCGTTGAGGTCGAGGATCTGACGAAACACCGGATGGACTCGGAAAATTTCATCATCCCCCCGGAGACGGCGGAGACGGTAAACCGGGCCCTCCTATCCCATAAGAATCACGTTACGGCGGTAGGCACCACCGTCGTGCGGGCTATCGAGTCGAGCATTTCCGCTTCCGGGACGTTAAAGGCCGATATCGGCTGGACGGACAAGTTCATTTATCCCCCGTACGAGTTCCGTATCACGGAACGGCTCCTCACGAATTTTCACATGCCGCAAAGTACGCTCCTGATGCTCGTTTCGGCTTTTGCCGGCCACGGGTTCATGATGAAAGCGTACCAGGAAGCCATCGAGAAGGAATATCGCCTCTTTTCCTTCGGCGATGCCATGTTGATCGTATAGGGCTTTCCGTGCCGGCATCCCTGCCCATTAAACCCTCCCCCGACGTGGCCGTGATTCTGCCCGCAGGCGGGCAGGGATTTCGCCTCGGTGGGGAGCGGAAGCAGTTCCGCAGGCTGGGCGGTAAGCCGATCTATCTGCAAACGCTACGGGTATTTCTGGAACATCCCCGTGTAGCGCACATCGTCCTGGTGGTTCCGGAAGACGCCATGCCGTCCGTCCGCGAAACGCTCCACAGAGACGGCATCGATACGCCGACCGTCGTGGCAGGGGGAAAAACACGGCAGCAGTCCGTTTTCGCGGGGTTGCTATCGTGCCCCCCGTCGTCGTACGTGCTCGTGCACGACGCCGTACGCCCGTTCATCCGGCCGGAGCAGGTTTCGGAGGTCATTCGTGCGGTGGAGCGGTACGGGGCGGCTGCGCCTGCCATCCCCGTTACGGATACCGTCCGGCGTGCCGAGGAAGGGCTGTTCGGGCAGACCGTTTCGCGAGAAGATCTGTTTGCGATGCAGACCCCGCAGGGGTTCCGCACCGACTGGCTTTTGGAGGCGCACCGCCGGGCCGCCGATGAAGGATTCGAAAGCACCGACGACGTGGAACTGGTTCGGCGCATCGGGCATCCGGTACACGTTGCACCCGGCGACCCGCTAAACATCAAGATTACCGGCCCCTACGAATGGGACCTGGCCCGGAGGCTGTGGCCGAGCCGCTTCGCGAAGTAAACGTCTCTTACCCTATACCTTCCGGATTATGCGAACAGGCTTCGGCTACGACGTGCACCGCATGGCAGAGAAGCGCCCCCTGATCCTCGGCGGCGTCGCCATTCCCTTCGAACGCGGCCTCGATGGCCATTCGGACGCCGACGTGTTGTTGCACGCCATTACCGATGCGCTTCTCGGCGCGGCGGCGCTGGGAGATATCGGTATGCACTTCCCTGATTCCGACGAACGTTGGCGGGGCGCCGACAGCCTCATCTTTTTGCGACATGCGGGCGCTTTGCTTCGCGAGGCCGGCTACGTTATATCGAACATCGACGCAGCTCTGGCGTTGCAGCGACCTAAAATCGCGTCGTACGTTCCGCAGATGCGGCAAAACATAGCCGCCGCTCTCGGGCTCGGTATCGAACGGGTATCGGTCAAGGCGACTACCACGGAGGGCCTGGGTTTCGTGGGGGTCGGCGATGGAGCGGCTGCCTATGCCGTGGCCTGCATCGAGGAGCGTTCGGCCTGATCCCTCTCCTGATCTCCCCATGGGTGAAACCGTTACGAATTTCCTGAACTGGATGGAGATGCTTCCCCCGCTGTGGGCCTACGGCATCCTCCTGCTGATTGCCTACGGGGAAAACGTCCTCCCTCCGATACCCGGCGATCTCATAGTCGTGTTCGGCGGCTATCTGGCCGGCACGGGCCGGCTGGATTTTTTCGTCGTAGTGCTGCTTTGCACGCTGGGCGGAGCCGCCGGGTTCATGACGATGTACGCCATTGGATATCGCATCGGGGAGGCTGTCCTGGACCCCGGGCGTCTGCGGTGGCTGCCCAAGAACCAGATCGAAAGCGTAAGGGCGTGGCTACGGCGGTGGGGGTACTGGATCGTGCTCCTGAACCGCTTTCTGAGCGGCGCCCGGTCGGTAATTTCGCTTACGGTAGGCATGTCCGAAATGAAGCCCGGCGTGACGGCCGTACTGGCTACGATCAGCGCGCTCATCTGGACGCTTCTCATCGGATACGGCGGCTATGCGGTAGGCGAAAACTGGGAAGTCATCATCCTGTACCTCCGCACGTATGGCCGCATCGTCGTGGGCGTCATCGTGCTGCTGGCCGCTGGGCTGTTTGTGCGGTATATGATTCGGAAGAATGGATCGGCCGGGCCGGCAACCTGAACGAAAAGGTCGGAGCGGATCGGGAAAAGGGACCGGAACGGCTGCCGGGTTTCCATTGACAGCTACGTACCGGCATTGTATATTACTTTTCTTATTTCAAAAGCCGCCGACTGAATCCCGGTACGGTTGCTCTTTGAATGCTGGCGTAGCTCAACAGGTAGAGCAGCTCACTTGTAATGAGCAGGTTGGGGGTTCGAGTCCCTTCGCCAGCTCTTCACCCGGAATTCTTGCTATCTGACCGGGCGAGTGAGGTTGTGCTGCCTATTTTGGGCTGCTGTTTCAGGGGCAGGTTGCCCAAGCGGTCAACGGGTCCAGACTGTAAATCTGGTGGCGACGCCTTCGGAGGTTCGAATCCTCCCCTGCCCACCACCCTGGAAAGACATAGCGTGCCGAGGGTACGATCAGCGGGTGTAGCTCAGATGGTAGAGCATCAGCCTTCCAAGCTGAGGGTCGCGGGTTCGAATCCCGTCGCCCGCTCTTTATAGAAAATTGACGCAAAAGCCGAACCCGAATACGGTTCGTGCGTTCATACGGACTCTCGGCATACCCCGGCCTGTAGTTCGGTAACGCCGCCTTAGCTCAGTGGTAGAGCACTTCCATGGTAAGGAAGGGGTCCTCGGTTCAATCCCGAGAGGCGGCTCACGCATAGGAGCGTATCCCGGCGTCGTTGGGATGCGCTTTTTGTTGACACGGGGAGAGCCGGAGTTTCCGTGTTTTCATTAAAGAGGATCATGTTAGCGCTCAGGTAAAAGCACCATGGCAAAGGAGACATTTGTACGCAACAAGCCGCACGTGAACGTAGGAACGATC
>CBDUBS010000134.1:0-10084 GCA_965365445.1 uncultured bacterium
GTGGGCCGGGCCGGGCAGCTGCGGAACAAAATTCTGGAGGCGGTCCGGTTCAAGCGGGAAGAGGTGTACATCGCGAACATCCTCAAGAGCCGACCCCCCAACAACCGGGATCCGCAGCCCGAGGAGATCGAGGCGCACCTGCCCGTGCTGTACAAACAGATCGCGCTCATTCGGCCCCGGATCATCCTGTGCGTCGGCCGCATCGCGGCGGGCACGCTCCTAGGCCGGAACGCTTCGCTGGGAGCGCTGCGGAACAAGATCCACGATTTCTACGGCATCCCCCTCGTGGTTACGTACCATCCGGCCGCCCTGCTCCGCAACCCGGAATGGAAACGGGCTACCTGGGAGGACGTCCAACTGATGCGCACCCGGTTCGATCAGCTTTCCAGCGGCTCGTAAGGCGCGATTGCATCGGATAACCCTCTATTCGCCCACAGGTTATGGCAGATCAGGACGAGCTTTTACCCCGTCGGCTCAGCATCGATGACGAATCCCAGCGCTACCCTCTGGAGAAGATGACCCAGGGAGGGCAGCGCCGCCGGGCGGCTCCCTCCGACGTGCACAGCCAGGCCGGAAGGGTGCCCCCGCAGGCCGTGGACGTGGAGCAGTCGGTGCTGGGCGCCATGCTGATCGAACGGGAGGCCATCCCGCGGGCCATAGAGGTGCTGGTGGAAGATGCGTTCTACCAGCCCAAGCACCAGAAGATCTATGTGTCCATGCTCAGCCTGTTCGAGCGTGGCAACCCGGTTGACCTGATTACGCTGACGGAGGAACTGAAGCGGCGGGGGGAGCTCGATGACGTTGGGGGACCATACTACCTGACCGAGCTTACGACCAAAGTGGCTTCCGCGGCCAACGTGGAGTACCATGCCCGGATCATCGCGGAGAAATCGCTGCTCCGGAAGATGATCGAAACGATGACCGGCCTCATCGGGCGGGCCTACGATCCGTCGTCGGATGCGTTCGACTTGCTCGACCAGGCCGAGGGGGACATCTTCCGGATCTCGGATGCGCATCTGCGCAAGCCGGCCTCGTCGATGAACGAAATCCTGAAGGAGACGCTGGCCCGGCTGGAGGCCATCCACGGGCGGGCGGGAGGCATTCCCGGCGTGCCGAGCGGGTTCAACCGCCTGGACGACATGACGGGCGGCTGGCAGCGCTCCGACCTGGTCATCATCGCCGCCCGGCCCTCGATGGGCAAAACGGCTTTCGCCCTCAGCATGGCCCGGAACGCCGCCCTCCATCCGGAGCACCCGACGGGGGTAGCCATTTTTTCGCTCGAAATGAGCGCCCAGCAACTCGCCCAGCGCTTGCTCACCTCGGAGGCCCGGGTGGATGCACAGGCCGCCCGCACCGGGCGGATGCGGGACGAGGACTGGCCGCGCATGGCCCGGGCGGCCGGCCGCCTCTCGGCTGCGCCCATCTTCATCGACGACACGCCGGGCCTGAGCATCCTGGAGCTTCGGGCCAAATGCCGCCGCCTGAAAGCCGAGCACGATATCGGCATGGTAATGGTGGACTACCTCCAGCTGATGCACGGCACCACGGATACCCGCAGCGGAAACCGCGAGCAGGAGATAGCCCAGATCTCGCGCTCTCTCAAGTCGCTCGCCAAGGAACTGGACGTGCCGGTGCTGGCGCTCTCGCAGCTCAGCCGCGCCGTCGAAACGCGCGGCGGCGACAAGCGCCCGCAGCTCTCCGACCTGCGCGAGTCGGGGTGCCTCACAGGGGATTCCCTGATTACGCTGGCCGATACCGGCGAACGCGTTCCCCTGCGCGAACTTGTAGGTACGGAGGGTTTCTCCGTGTGGGCTTTGAATTCGGAAACATGGAAACTGGAAAAGGCCAGGGTCAGCCGCGCCTTTTCCACCGGAGCCAAACAGACCTATCGACTGACGACACGCCTCGGTAGAACGATCCGTGCCACGGCAAATCATCCGTTGCTGACGACCGAGGGTTGGAAACGTCTCGATGAACTGAAACCCGGCGAGCATCTGGCGCTGCCCCGGACGCTTCCGGCCGCGGGCGCCTCTGTAATGCCGGATGCCGAACTGGCTCTGCTGGGTCATCTTCTCGGAGACGGTTGCACCTTGCCCCGCCATGCCGTTCAGTACACAACCCGCGAAAGGGACCTGGCGGAGATGGTTTCCAGACTGGCGATGGAAGTATTCGGAGACGCGGTGAAACCCCGAATCGTACCGGAGCGCACGTGGTTTCAGGTATACCTTGCCTCGACTCGCCGCCATACACACGGTGTCGGGAGCGCCGTGCGGGAATGGCTGGACCTTCTCGGAGTCTGGGGCCTGCGGAGTTTCGAAAAGTACGTGCCGCAATGCGTATTCCGGCAACCGGCCGCCGGGGTGGCCGTTTTTCTTCGCCACCTGTGGGCGACCGACGGATGCATTCGTATGCGCGGCGGAAATCGGCCTTATCCGATGGTCTACTACGCTTCCAGCAGCGAACGGCTGGCTCGGGATATACAGTCGCTGCTCCTGATGTTGTCCATCAACGCACGGATCAAGCGCATACCCCAGCCCGGCAAAGGGCGGCCCCAGTTTCACGTCACCATTTCCGGTGCGTCGGACCTGAAGGAGTTTGCGAAGCAGGTAGGAGCCGTCGGAGGCTACAAATCGGCCTCGCTTCTGGCGATTCTGGACGCGTTGCAGGTTCGCGCCGAAAACACCAACCGTGACATTATCTCGCGCGTGGTGTGGAGGAACATCGTACTTCCGAAGCTCCGGGAATCGGGAATGACGCATCGCCGGTTGCATGCCCGATTAGGTATGGCCTATACCGGCACAGCGTTATTCAAGCAAAACATGAGTCGGGGGCGGGCTTCGCGGTTGGCTGAAGCCATTCAGTCGGACAGGTTGCGCCGCCTCGCCGGGAGCGACGTGTACTGGGATCAGGTAGCGTCTATCGCGCCGGATCAAATGGAGGAAGTGTTTGATCTGACCGTACCCGACCTGCACAATTTCGTGGCGAACGACATCATCGTCCATAATTCCATCGAGCAGGACGCCGACGTGGTGGCCTTCATCTACCGGGCCGAACGATACGGCATAACGGTGGACGAAAACGGCAACTCGACCGAAGGAATCGCGGAAATCATTCTCGGCAAACAGCGAAACGGCCCCATCGGCGACGTGACGCTCGCGTTCGCCCACCAACACGCCCGCTTCGAGAACCTGACCACCTATTACTCCGAGCCCGGCCTGCCGGAAGCGGATACGGGAGACGGGTTCGGCGTTCCACCCGGCCCCCCTATCGGCGGCGATGCCCCGTTCTAGAATCGGCGGCGCGTTCCCGCCGTCCTGATGGAATAATCCGGAGGCAACGGTTGTCTAACAGGAGTCATTGCGCAATCCGTTTTGCCCGGCCCCCTTACTCCTCCATGCCCCTATCGGTACCTCCGCCCGACGAAGAGCTGGTAAGGCGAGCCCGGGAGGGAGATCGGGAAGCATTCCGCCGAATCGTGGAGCGGTTCGAGCGGCAGGTGGCCGCCACGGTCGTCGGCATGATGGGGCCATCCGACGAGATTGACGATATCTGTCAGGAAGTGTTCATAAACTTTTATACGTCCCTCGGGGCGTTTCGGGGAGAAGCCGGAGTCGGCACCTATCTGACTCGTATCGCCGTCAATCTGTCTCTGAACGCCATCCGGAGACGGAAAAGGCGGCTGTTCCGCTTCCTGAGTCGGGATGCCGGGGACGATACGCTGCCGGAGCCGCCGGTGGATATGCAAGCCGACTATGATCGGCGCGAGCAGGACGCCCTGCTGCATCGGGCCATCCTGTCCCTCGATCCGAAGCATCGGTCGGTTTTGGTGCTCCGCATGATCGACGGCTACTCGACGGAGCAGACGGCGGAAATTCTCGAAATACCTGTGGGGACGGTGCTTTCCCGGCTCAGCCGGGCGCACGATAAGCTGCGTGCGCGTCTGGGGCCGTACCTGGATGAACGAAAGCCGGAGGTAAGAGAAAAAAACGATGAATGAGCTTCCAATCGATCTGTTGCTCCGCTACCTGGAAGGCGCTCTGCCGGAGGAAGCCCGCGCCGATCTCGAACAACGCGTGTCCGTTTCGGAACCGTTGCGCCGGGAACTGGAGCATGTGGAGCGCCTGCGCACGCTGGCGCGGGACACGGCCTTTCGTCAGGCGGAACATACCGTGCGCCCCTTCCTGGCCGAGCGGGTGCTTTGGCGGCTCGATTCCGCCGGCCGGGCTGCGGAGGAACGCTTCTTCGATGCGCTCAGCAGCCTGTTCCGGCGCGTATCGTATGCCGGCCTGGTGGTTGTGGCCTTGCTGGCTGCGTATAATGCCCTGCATCCGAACGATTACCCTTCCCCGCGCACTCCTCTTGAGGCCGTACTCTCCCTGCCGCCGGCGACCCTTGAAGAAGCCTACGATGCAGAATACATTATAACTCCTTGATTGTGTTCGGCATGACCGTTCGCACGAAAACCTTCCTTATGCTGCTGGGTACATTGCTGGTCGGGGCGGCCGTGGGCGCTCTGGGCATGGGCGCCGTCCGGGAAGCCCGACAGGACCGGCTGCACCACCTGCGCACCCCCGAGGGGTTGGTCCGCCGCATGGAGGATGTAGTCGGCCCGGGCGGCAGCGACCCGCAGGAAATACGGGCCGTTTTCTCCCGCTATGCGGTGCGGATCGATACGTTGTACCATCGGTTCTGGCGCGAGCGATCCGCCGTTTACGACAGCATGCGGCAGGAAGTCACGCCGCTGCTCGATCCGGCCCAACGGGCGCGCCTGGAAGCGTGGCATCGGGAGTCGAAACACAAGGGCCGCCGAAGCGGTCCGAGCCGTTAAGCCGTAGCAAACCATAATGAAACGATCGACCAAGCGGTGGATCAGCGTGGCGTTGATCCTGATAGTCCTGGGCGTGCTGGCCGTCCCGAAGTTCGTGCAATCCAACGAGCCGCGCCCCGGCGGGGGCGGGCCCGGCGGCCGGGGCGGTACGCGCAGCGATACGCTGCGGGTGGACGGGTACGTGGTAGGGCCGCAGGAGTTGACCAACCGTATTTTTACGACCGGGCAGGTACGGGCGAACGAGTCGGTGGAACTCGCGAGTGAATCTTCGGGTCGGTTGGTGGCGATACGGTTCGATGAAGGCAAACCGGTCCGGCAGGGCCAGCTCGTCGTGAAGATCAACGATGCCGACTTGCAGGCGCAACGGGCACGGGCCCTGCATCGGCTGAACCTGGCCGAAAAGCGCGAGCAGCGGCAGAAGCTCATTCTGGAGCAGGGCGGCATCAGCCAGGAAGAGTACGACATGACGCTCAGCGAGCTGAACGTCCTGCGGGCCGAAATCGAGGTGATAAACGCGCAGATTGCCAAGACGGAAATCCACGCTCCGTTCAGCGGCGTCATCGGCTTGCGCTACGTGAGCGAGGGCGCCTACGTATCGCCTCAGACGAAAATCGCCACCTTGCAGAGCCTGAACCCCGTCAAGATCGACTTTTCGGTTCCGGAGAAATACGCCGGCTCGGTGCAGGTCGGCGGCTCGATCCAGTTCCGTGTGCAGGGGTCGCCTGCGGTGTATCAGGCCCGTATCTATGCCGTCGAGCCCCAGATCAGCCGCAACACGCGCACCCTGCAACTCCGGGCGCTGGCTTCCAACCCCGGAGGGCGGCTGATGCCCGGAGCGTTCGCGGATGTGGAACTGATCCTGGACCGGATAGAGAGCGCCCTGGCCGTGCCGACGATTTCCGTCATCCCCGAACTGGACCAGAAAAAAGTGTTCGTATACAAAGCCGGTAGGGCCGAGCCGCGCGTGGTGGAAACGGGAATCCGCACGGAGTCGGAGGTTCAGATTCTGAACGGCCTTGCAGCCGGAGATACCGTGCTGACCTCCGGGATGCAGCAGCTTCGGCCGGGGGCGCCGGTGCGCATCGTGCAAATGGCCGGGGAGTCCGCCGCCGATAGGGATGAGGAAACCGCTTCGGAACCCGTCCGCCGCGCTGAACCGATGTAGGAGATGCCATGACTCTTTATGCGCTCAGTATCCGCCGCCCCGTGCTCGCTACGGTCATGTCGGTGGTCATCGTCATTTTCGGGGTGATCGGCTTTTTCATGCTGGGCGTGCGGGATTACCCGAAGGTGGATCCGGCCGTCATCAGCGTGAGCACGTCCTACCGGGGCGCCAACGTCGACGTCATCGATTCGCAAATCACGGAACCCCTGGAGGAGCAGATCAACGGCATCGACGGCATCCGGACGATCACGTCGAGCAGCCGGGAAGGCAGCTCGAACATCACGGTGGAGTTTAACCTGGAAGTGGACCTCGAGCGGGCGGCGAACGACGTGCGCGACCGGGTTTCGCGGGCGATGCGCTACCTGCCGCCCGATGTAGATCCGCCCGTGGTATCCAAGGCCGACGCCGACTCGAACCCCATCCTGATGCTCAAGGTTCAGAGCGACCGCCGGACGCTACTGGAGCTATCCGACATTGCCGACAACGACATCAAGGAGCGGCTTCAAACGATTCCCGGTGTAAGCCGGGTCGATATATGGGGCGAAAAACGGTATGCGATGCGCCTCTGGATCGATCCGCAGAAGCTGGCCGCCTACAGCCTGACGCCCCTGGACATCCAGCAATCCCTTACGCGCTCGAACCTGGAGTTGCCCTCCGGCCGGATCGAGGGGAACGACGTCGAACTGACCGTGCGCACGGCGAGCCGCCTGGTATCGGTAGAGGATTTCAACAACCTGATCGTCAAGCAGGATGAAAGCAACATCGTCCGGCTCCGGGATCTGGGAACGGCAGAGCTCGGGGCCGAGAACGACCGCTCGATCATGCGGAGCGACGGCGTACCCACGGTAGGGGTGGTGCTGCGGCCGCTGCCGGGCTCAAACTACATCTCCATCGTTGACGAATTCTATAACCGCCTGGACGATCTGAAGCGCGATCTGCCGGAAGACATCCGGCTGGAGATCGGCTTCGACAGCACCTGGCAGATCCGGCAGAGCATCGCCGAGGTACAGGAAACCATCTTTCTGGCGCTCATCCTGGTCGTGCTCGTCATCTTTCTGTTCCTGCGCGACTGGCGCTCGACCCTCATCCCGATCATCGTGATCCCGATCTCGCTGGTCGGCTCGTTTTTCATCATGTACCTGTTCGGGTTCACCATCAACATCCTGACCCTGCTGGCTATCGTGCTGGCCATCGGGATCGTGGTGGACGACGCCATCGTGGTGCTCGAAAACGTATACGCCAAAATGGAGGGCGGTCTGGGGCCGGTCGAGGCAGGCATCCTCGGCACCCGGGAAATCTTTCTGGCCGTCATCGCGACCACCTTTGCGCTGGTGGCGGTGTTCATGCCGGTCATCTTCCTCGGCGGGCTTACCGGACGGCTGTTCCGGGAGTTCGGCATCGTCATCGCCGGGTCGGTTGTGATCTCGTCGTTCGTGGCGCTTACCCTGACGCCGATGCTGGCGACCAGAATGTTGAAGGGGCACGCCCAGCATTCCTGGTTTTACCGAAAAACCGAACCCTTCTTCGTATGGATGTCGAAAAGCTACCGGGGTATGCTCGGGTCGTTCCTGGGGCGGCGCTGGGCGGCCATCGGCATCATGGCCGTTTCGATGGTCCTCATCGTGGTCATCTACCGCTCGTTGCCCTCGGAGCTGGCGCCGCTGGAGGACCGCAGCCGCCTTTCGCTACAGGTTACCGGCCCGGAAGGGGCCACCTTCGAGTACATGGACGCTTACCTGGCGCAGGTCAAGCAACTGGTCGATGAAAACGTCCCGGAGACCGAAAACCTCATCACCGTCACCTCGCCGGGATTCGGCGGCGGAGGCGTCAACTCCGGTTTCGGGCGGATCATGCTGGTCGAGCCCGAGGAGCGGAGCCGTTCGCAGGACGCCATCGCCGGGCTGCTTACCCGACGCATTGCCGGCCTGACCGGCGCTCGGGCGTTCGTCTCGCAGGAGCAGACCATCTCGGTAGGCCGCCGTGGGGGCCTGCCCGTGCAATACGTTTTACAGGCGCCGAGCTTCGACCACCTGACCGACGCCCTGCCCCGCTTTCTGGACGCCGCCCAGAAAGAAGGGGCGTTTGCTTTCGTGGACGTGGATCTCAAGTTCAACAAACCGGAGTTGCAGGTGAGCATCAACCGGGAGCGGGCGGAGGCTATGGGCGTCAGCGTGGCGAGCATCGCCCAGACGCTGCAACTCGCGCTCAGCGAGCAGCGGATGGGGTATTTCATTCGTAACGGCCAGCAGTATCAGGTCATCGCGCAGGTGTTCCGGGATAACCGCAACGAAACGCTCGATTTGCGCAGCCTGTACGTCCGGACGGCCGGCGGCGAGCCGGTGCTGCTCGATAACCTGGTGACCGTTCGGGAGCAAAGCAGCCCCCCGACGATGTACCGATTCAACCGGTACATCTCGGCCACCGTGTCGGCGGCGCTCGCCCCCGGATACACGCTCAGCCAGGGCATCGATGCCATGGACCGCGTGGCTTCGGAAACCCTGAGCGAATCCTTTTCCACGGCACTGGCGGGCGTCTCGCGGGACTACAAGGAAAGCTCGAACAGCCTGATGTTCGTGTTCGTGCTGGCGCTGGTGCTCATCTACCTGGTGCTGGCCGCCCAGTTCGAGAGCTTTCGCGATCCGTTTACGATTCTGCTCACGGTGCCGCTGGCGCTTACCGGGGCGCTGCTGTTCCTCTGGTACTTCAACCAGACGCTCAACATTTTCAGTCAGATCGGCATCATCATGCTGATCGGGCTGGTGGCCAAAAACGGTATCCTGATCGTCGAGTTCGCCAACCAGCGCCGTGAAGCCGGCCTATCCATCCAGGAGGCGGCGCTCGATGCCGCCTCTGCCCGCCTCCGCCCCGTGCTGATGACGACCCTCTCCACGGTGCTGGGCATCCTCCCGATTGCGCTGGCCCTCGGCGCCGGGGCGGAAAGCCGCATCCCGATGGGTATCGCCGTGGTAGGCGGCCTGATCATCGGCACGATGTTTACCCTCTTCGTCATCCCGGCCATGTACACCTATCTGGCCGGCAAGAGCGTTCGGTATTCGGGATTCATGACCGACTCCGGCCAACTGGAAGCCGGCGGAGACGGCCTACAGGAGGGTGCTGCTTCGGGGCGGACGCCCGTTCCCCTGGCCGATACACCGGCATAATACGCTTCTTTCCAACATCGGGTATTCAACAGGAACATGGTACGGTATCTGGCTCTTGCGGCCATGCTCGCGTTTCTCGCAGCGCCCGAGGGCGCATCCCAACCCGCTCCGGTGCTTTCCCTGGACGAAGCGCTCCGCATAGCCCTCGCCAACAACCCCGGCATCCGTATCGCCCGGAGCGAAGCGCAGATTGCCGCCAACAACCGCTCGCGCGGGAACGCCGGGTACTACCCGAGCGTGGGCCTCTCGGCCCGGCAGACCCACTCCAACAGTTCCTCGGCGTTCCGGGGGGGCGGCAGTTCGGGTTCCTCCTTGCTGTACGATATGTCGGTCGGCGCCAACCTGACCGTCTTCGACGGCTTTCGCCGTTCGGCTACCTACGAGCGGCTGCAAGCTCTGCAGGACCGCGCCGGGGTGCTGGCCGAGCGCCTTACGGAAGTCACGCTGGCGGACATCATCACGGTCTACTACGATCTGGCCCGGCAGCAACAGCAACTCGAAGTGCTTCGGGAAGCCATAACCATTTCGGAGGAGCGGCTGCGGATTGCCGAGCTGGGCCGCGATCTGGGCTCGACCTCCGAGATGGAAGTCCGTCGCGCCCGGGTGGATCTGAACGCGGACCGCGCCGCCCTGCTGCGCCAGGAAACGGCCCTCGCCACCACCAAAGCCGGACTGAACCGCCTCATGGGCGTTCAGGAAACACGCTCGTATCAGGTTGAGGACGACGTGCGGATCGATCCGGGACTGGATGCGGCCCGGTTGGCCGCCGAAGCCGAAGAAGCCAATACCGCCCTCCGGGAAGCCCGAAGCAACCGAACGGTGGCCATGGCCGCCCGCCGCGAAGTCCGGTCCGAGTGGTTCCCTCAACTCGATGTGCAGTTCGGCTATATCTTCAACGACGTCACCTCGGACGTCGGGCAGCACCAGATG
>CBDUBS010000135.1:0-10060 GCA_965365445.1 uncultured bacterium
TTTATGCCCGGCCCTGTCCGGCTACCACACCGGGGTGAAGGGCCTGACTGAAACCGGTCAAGCGGTACGGGTCGGGAGGGAATACGTGGCCGTCAACCGATAGCTTCGGAAGAAACCCTCAGGTTGCGAACGACGCCATACCCGGGGTGACGACGGGAGGATCGGTCCCCCGGGCGCGTGCTCAGCAACCGGGATCGGGTCGAGATCAGGCGGCCCTGCGCAGGCCGTGGCTCCGTGAAAGCGGAATGCCGCTGCGTGCGTTTCGCAGCCGGAGCGCCTTCCGCGGATCGGAACGTCCGTTAAAAAAACGGGAACGTCCTGGTTGAAACGTTCCCGGTTTATCATTGTCCGATTTTCCAATCCCTTCCTGAAAGGCGAACCCCTTGCGTAGCCGGAGGATGCGCCCGGAGCCCGGTTCAGCCGCTGCCGGGTGATCTGCCCTCATTTTGCCGAAGCCTGTGCCGTGGAAGGCTCCGAAAGAACGAACCTGTCCTTTCGACCGATCATCGCGCCCACGGGCACCGTAAAGAGCGAAACGGAAACGGCATGGGCCACCGGGTAGATAGCCATCTTCTCTTTTTTGGTGAGCAACGTAAGGCTGGCCTCCGGGTTGGGATCGGCGCCCTCCATCGAAGCCCGAATGGCTCCGGCCGCCAGGCCGGAGACCGCCCCGGCTACCAGACCGGCCAGGGCCCCTTTCCCCGATCGGATGATGGAGATGCCGGCTATATCCGCCGTAGCCACATGTTGAAAGGCATTTTTGCCCGGATCGATCCAGGAGGTCGAATCGGCGGCAACCTGTACGTTCAGCATCGTGAACTTGCGCCCATCGCGCAGCGTAACCTCGGCTACCTTGCCCCGGGCCTTTCGGTTGAGATCCGAATACTTGTAACCACTTTCTCCATCATGATGGATCGTATGGGTGGAGGAGCAGCCGGTGACGAAAAGTAGTGCGATTGCGGTGAACCATATCCTGTTCGTCATAATCCCTCGCGGTTTGGTAGCCGATTTGCAGGAGATAGAAACCCGGCCCGGGGAATACCAACTGCCGGTGGGCAGCGCCTCCGGGCCACAACTGGAATGCTCCTGGTTCCTGTATTAATTTAACGCAAAACTATAACCGTTTTCTCACAAGCTGTCCACAAAAGCCTGAAAACGGGCACTGAGAGGGATCCGGCAGGGAATAACTCGCTACCGACCTGCCGGACGATGTCTCGCGAATTGCTATGTTTACGTATACATTTTTAGACAGGGCATGACCTTTTCCGTACGCTTCATTTTGTTCGCTTCGATGCTCGGGGTCGTCGGGCCGGCGCTCGGGCAGCCCCTTGCGGCCGGCCTGACCCGCGAGGGATTCGAAGTGCAGAATTCCCTGGCCCGCAAGGTTCTGGCGTTCGATACAACAGGGCGGGCAGGCCCTGTTCAACCCTCCTCGCTGTACATGAAGGCGCTGGGCCGCGAAGCGCTCGCTCCGGCGGCGGCTCCCTGGTTTTCATTCCGGATAAACGGGGCGGAGGTAACGAGCCTCGACCCGGTGTGGGTGTACGAAGGCGGCGCGGCGCAGCAGATGAAGCATGGAGGGGTAGAACATACGCTGCGGTTCCGGGCGGATGCAGGTCCGGCTGCCGGCCTGAAGATTTCCTATACCATTCAGGCCTATCCGGCGTCACCGGTGTTCAGGGAGCGTATCCGGCTCGGAGGGGCCGCAGAAGCCGGGTTGCGACTCGGCTTAACCGATGGGCAGATACACGCCGTGTTCCCGGGGTACACGTTCAGGCGGGAAGGAGCCTATGCGCTGCGCGAAACCCGAATAGCCACCTGGGCCGCCGACCTGCTCGACCCGGCTCCTGCCCTCAGTCCGGACGACCGCACCGGGATCGAAGGGCTGCGTGAGGGAGCGAATCTGTCGCAGAACTACATGTTTCATCCCCGGCGGATCGACCTGACTCCGGCGGCGGGGGTTGCTACGCTGCACAAGGGGCCTTTCCTGACCGGCCTGTTGCCCGAGAGGGGGTACGGGTGGTTCATGGCCTACGAGCACGGCTCCCCGGACGGGGTAGCGGCTCAAAACTGGGCAGCGATAACGCACGCAGAGAAACCGGAAGGGTCCGCGGCGGCGGTGCGCCCCCTCAAGGGAGCGTATTTCGACGGCGAGGTTATTTCGGACCGGCGCCCGTACACCTCGCTATGGAGCGAGGTGGGGGTTTTCGGAGGGAGCACGTTCGACGACGCCGAAGCGATCCTCTGGGAGTACCTGTACCGATGGATCAACGACGAACCGGCCTCGCGCAAGCCGGTGGTATACTACAATACGTGGGGTATGCAGCGGGACGAGCAACGCCGCAACCGCGACGTCCACGGGGTGCTGACGATCGACCGGGCGCTGAAGGAAGTGGAGGCGGCGGAGGAAATCGGAGTGGATATGTTCGTGCTGGACGACGGCTGGCAGAACGCTTTCGGAGACTGGCAGCCGAATCCGCAGAAGTTTCCGAAGGGCCTCGCTCCATTGCAGGACGAGTTGAAGCGGCGGGGGATGGTGCTCGGCATCTGGATGGCGCCGGTCCACGTGGATTCGTTTGCCACGGTGGTAAAGCAGCGCCCGGAGTGGCTCATACGTAACGCCGCGGGAACACCGGTGGTTACCCGGTGGTCGAAAAACATGGTCTGCCTCGTAAGCGATTATTACGACCAGTTTCTGGCGTCCGTGAAACGCCTCATCGACGCGGGAGCCCTGCACTTCAAGTGGGACGGAGTGGACACGGATACGTTTTGTTCCTCCCCGGACCACCGTCACGGCGACCGCTCGCAGACGCCCGAGGAGCGGGCGGACCGGTACGGCTACGAGTTCGCCCGGTACGCCGTCCGGGCCATCGAGGAGTTGAAGGCGTATAACCCGGATGTTGTCGTCGAATTCGACGCCACCGAGCCGAACCGCAACATCGGGCTTGCCGTGCTCAGCGAGGCCCGTTACTTCTGGATGAACAACGGCGCTTCCTGGTACGGCGACCGCAGCCCCTTCCGCGTGCAATCCATGCGGATGGCGCCGGCCCTGTATCACCGGCTGATCCCTCCGGTGCTCCAGATGGCGGCCAACTACCCGCATAACGAGGACCCGTACCGGACGCAGCGGTACGCCGTGAACACCTCCCTGCTGGGCGGTCTGGGGTTCTGGGGCGACCTCAGCCAGATGCCCTCCACCGATCGCCGCCGGGTCGGAGAACTCGTAGGGACGGCCAAACGAGTGATGGACCGGGTTGCGGCGACCCGCCCCTCGCTGGAGGGCTTCGTCGGAAGCACGCCGGAGATATATACCTATATAGACCGGGAAACCGCGACCGGACAGGTCATCGGGTTCAGCGGCGCCCCTACCCGGACCGAGCACCGGGTAAAGGGGGTGCGGCCGGCGGCGCTGCTGGCCGTGCTGCGCAACGCCTATACCACCGACTCGACCGGGGTGACGTTGCCCTTTCAGTTTGCCATGCCCGGATCGAGCCGGGAGGCCTTTCTGATCGGCAACGGGGAGACGGGTATAGGGATCACGCAATCGACGAGCTGGCTGAAAGACGCCCGCCTCGGGAGCCGGGGCGAACTGGTATTCGTAAACGGCTATCCGGGGCGGCACGTCGTCCGGATGCCGGCCCGAGCGGAACCCCCCGTGGTACGGGGGTCGCTCGAAATCCGCAGCCGGGTTCTTCCGGCGCCGGCCGGGTACACCGAAATCGAGGTGGAAACGCTCTATCCGGATACGCAGGTGACGGTGGAATGAAGGGGTAGAAAGAGAAGCGAATGCCCGGATTCGATGAAGGAGCCAGAGAGCGCCTGACGCGCTCGTTGAAGGAAGAAGCCGCCCGGCTGGGCTTCGAGGGATGCGGGGTGGCCCGGGCCGAGCGGCTGGACGAGGAGGCCGCTCGCCTGGAGCGATGGCTCCTGGACGGCCTGCACGCTTCAATGGGATGGATGGAGAACCACTTCGAGAAGCGGGTGGACCCCCGTCGTCTGGTGGAGGGGGCGCAAACGGTCATATCCGTGCTGCACGTTTACCATCAGGGCGGCGAGCAGCCCGCCGACCCCGAGATAGGCCGGATCAGCCGGTACGCCTGGGGGGACGACTACCACGAGGTAATGAAAGAGAAGCTGTTCCGGCTGTACGCCTGGCTGGACGCCGAAGCGGGGGGTATATCCGGACGGGCGTTCGTGGACTCGGCCCCGGTGATGGATAAGGCCTGGGCGGCTCGCAGCGGGCTGGGATGGCAGGGCAAACACACCAACCTCATCAACCGGAACCTGGGCTCGTACTTCTTCATCGGCGAGTTGATCGTGGACGTACCCCTCTCCCCCGACGGCCCGACCGGCGACTACTGCGGTCGATGCACGCGCTGCATCGACGCGTGCCCTACCGGGGCCATCTACCGGCCGTATGCCGTGGACGCCAACCGATGCATCTCGTACCTGACGATAGAGAACCGCGAAGCCCACATCCCGGAGGGCTATGCACCCCATTCCTGGATATTCGGGTGCGACATCTGCCAGGACGTATGCCCGTGGAACAAGTTCAGGAAAACGACCCGTGAGGGGCGGTACCTCCCCCGTGAAGGTGTGACGGATACCCGCCTGGAGGAGTGGCTGGAGATCGACCTGGAAGCATTCCGCGAGCGGTTCCGGAACACCCCCGTCAAGCGGGCCAGATACGAGGGGTTCCTGCGCAACGTCCGCGCCGCCGTGCGGGACCGATTGGCCCGTGGCGACTGACCCGGCCTATGCGTAGGGCCGAGCGTCCGCCGCCCGTCGGGAGGGCCGGGGGCGGCGAACCATGAGCGTGGCCACCCCTGTGATCCACAGGGGCCACAGCGCGTACAGAGCGTAGGTCAGCCACCCGCCGGGGATCAGTATTTCGTTTCCTGACAGTCCGAACGCCATGACGAAGTGAGCGGCGGCGGCCAGACCGGCGAACCATCCCATCCAGCGGGGAAAAGCGCCGTAGCGGAAGGACGCCGCCGCAACGGACAGAAGAAGCACTCCCGCCGGGATGTACGCCGCCATGGAAAGCATATACGCGAGCACGGCTCCAAAGGCCGCTGCCTCCGCACTCCCGTTTCCGGCCATCGTGGCGGCCGCCGCCTGCGCCCCCTGCACGCCGAATTGCAATCCGGCCCAGACGAGCCCGGCCCCGTAGGCCGTGTGGGCCCGGCGGGCCGTCCCTCGCTCGGCGCGTATCAGGGCGCTGCGCAGGGCGCCCAGGAACCACAGAAAGGCTCCGGCGCTGAGGACGAACAGAAGGCTCTGGTAAAGCAATTCGGTGCGGTACGCGACCGCGAAGGCGGCCATCTCGGCGGCGGGAGCCCGAGGGGAAGGCGCTCCACGCTCGAATGCCGCCGCAGCCGCTCCGAAAGCAACTGCTGCATAACCGGCCAGGGCATCCCGGCGCAATCCGGCCGATGGATACATGCGTATCTCCAGCTAACCGCTCGTTAACCGCGCGTCAAACGGTATGCTTCCGTCGCTCTCCCGACGCCGTATGACCCACCCGCCTACCCGGTTCCCCGGCCGCCCTGTCGGCCCGGTAGCGCACGATAGCCCCGACCAGAGCGGCTCCGGCGCCGAACCCCCCGCAGAATAAAATCAGGATGCTCACCAGGCGAACTTCCCCGATCATGGCGGCCGCGGACACTCCGGCCAGTACGATGGACACAATCGCCAGAGCCAGCTGGAAGGAAGGATGGTTCAGCAGGCGTGCTTTTTCGCGCATGGTGTACTGGAAGAAGGCGGCCGGTAAAAACAGACAGCACCGGAGCAAACACCCTCTGTTCTCAGGCCAAACGAATTCCTTTCCGCATCACCCCCGCCGGCATGAAAAGCAGAGCCGGAGAGGTAAACAGCAGAAAGAACGGGCCGTCAGGGATCTCATGGGCTCCCAGCAGGTGGATCAGGTAAAACGCGCCCAGGCTGCCCAGCGAAATCAGGGCTCCGAGCCGCTCGTACCTCCAACTCAGGAGCAACCCCAAAGTTACCCCAATCGGGAAAAAGCCGAACAGGAGTCCTTCCAGTAGCGTAAAGCGGGTAACATGGACGCCCTCACCCAGTGCAAACAGGGCGATGGTCCCGACAAAGGCCAGGCTCAATACGCGGGCCGTCCAGTGGAACATCCGATACAGCGTTTCTTCCGACGCAGGTTGCATGATGACCTCCGTAACAGGGAGACTGTTTGAGAGTGGATCATTCGCAGTTTACGGTCGCCATGGGGGAAAGTGACACCCTGTTTTAGACAAGGAAGAATACCGGTGAGCGGTCAAACGGAGGACCTCAGATGAGAGAGGGATGCCGCCACGAGCTCCTTCAGCACGTCCAGGTTCACGTCGGAGAGGCGTTTCAAATAAAGGCAGCCCTTCCCTCTCCGGTGTTTCCCGAGCCGGTTCAGATAGTCCTCCATACCGTCGAGGTCAGGCATCAGATACAGAACCATATCGTTTTTACGTGGAGAAAACCCGGCTATGAACCAGTTCCCTTCTCTACCGCTAGCGTAACGATAATGGTAGTCGCCAAAGCCTATGATGTTGGAACCCCAGATTTTCGGTTCGGCCCCGCACGCCGTTTTCAATATATCAAGCAGGGTGCGGCAATCATGCTGACGGGACGCATCAGGGATGGCCCCTAGAAAAGCATCGACACTTTCCTCGGTGGGCCTTGTTTTCAGTTCGGCCATGGTCCGTTACCGATTACTGTAATTGGGTTTGTGGCGACAAGCGAAAGATGAAGCGAATCCGCAGCAACTGCAAGAACAACCCAGGAAATAATGCTGGAACGGGAGGACTGGTATATGCTCTGAACGGCCATTATTTTCAGCAAGAAAGCCGGCCGCGCCCACACGGGAACCTGAGTCGATAAAAATTAATGATACACCCGGCTTCCGATGCCGGAAACAGGAGGTTGTATGGATAGACGGCATTTCCTCAAGGCCGGTCTCGCGGCGTCGTGTATGCCGCTCGTTTCCTTTCGGGATGCTTCTCCGGAACGCCCGGTAACCGATCTGCACCGGGAGTTCGGTTCGCCGGTAATCATCGAAGCCATCGACGTACTGAAATTCCGCAACACCTACCTCATCCGAACTCGCTCAAAGGACGGTGCAACCGGAGTTTCCATCGGAAACATCCGTTTTCCGCATCTCTTCAGCATCCTGCAAGGGCTGGTGATTCCCTACTTCCTGGGGAAAGACGCCCGGGACCTGGAAAGCCTGGTTGACGGCATTTATCTGGAGGACAGCAATTACAAGTACGCCGGAATGCCGTTCTGGAGCACGGTGGGGCAGGTTGAATGGAGCCTGTTCGATATGTTGGGCCGGACGGCCGGCAAGCCGGCGGCTGCTTTCTTCGGCCCCATCATCCGGAAGGAGGCACCCGTATACCTTTCCACGTTCACCCGGGACAAAACGGCCGAGCAGACGATCGGGGAACTCATGGAGCCGATAGCCCGGACGGGGGTAAAGGCCCTCAAGCTGAAGATCGGCGGGCGCATGGGTCCGGATACCGTTCCCGGCCGCTCGGAGGCGCTCATCCCGTACACGCGGAAAACGCTCGGCGACGGTATGGTGTTGCTGGCCGACGCCAACGGATCGTATGACGCCGAAGGAGGCATCCGGATCGGGCGGTTGATGGAGCGGTACGGATATGATTTTCTGGAAGAGCCGTGCCCGTGGGAGGATTTCGTGGCGACGAAGCGGGTAGCGGACGCCCTCTCGATGACGGTAGCCGGCGGGGAGCAGGATTCGAGTATGCCGAAGTGGCAGTGGATGATCGACAACCGGGCCGTGGACCTGTTTCAACCCGACCTCGTGTACAACGGCGGGTTCATCCGGGCCATGCGGGTGGCCCGGATGGCGGGGGCGGCCGGGTTCGACGTGCTGCCGCACGCCCCCTCGATGGGGCCGGAGGCTGCCGTCAAGTTCCAGTTTGCCGCCGTAACCCCGAACCTGGGAACGTATCAGGAGCACCAGGAAGAATCCGCCGAAGGAGCCTGGTGGGAGCCGGTGTTCGAGATCGAGGGCGGCGTCGTCCCGATTCCGCAGGGGCCGGGGCTCGGGATGGAGTACGATCCGGTGGTGTGGGAGAAGGCGGAACGGCTGGCGTAAGCCGAGGAAAGGTTCAGGGGGCAGCCCGGTAAAGGAAAAGGTACTCGGAGCGGTATTCCGGCCGCCCTTCCACTTCCAGAACGAGGGAGAAGCGGTCGGCATCGAGCCTGGGGAGGACCCAGCGCACGGTCGGGCCGACCTGATTCGTTCCCGACGGCAACGGCCTCCCCATACCCGCACGATGTTGAAGTGGGCGTCGTGCATCAGGCTGAGCAGCGAGTCGTACCGGGAGGCCGTCAGGCGGCCGGGGAAGATGTCCGGCGTGACCCAGTTCGTGCCTTTGGCAAAGATGCGTCGCCCGTTGATCTCCAGCGCCATCGGGGGCACGCTGCGGGTTTTGGGAAACTGCGCGCCCGGCTCGGCCCACGCCCCTTCGTTCATCACGAGGCGCACCCGCCGGAAGCCGACGCGAGAGATCGGATGCCGGTATAGAGTGTACTTTCGTCGTGTGAGACATTCCGGTTTCTAACCGAAATGACGACGGCAGCGGCGCTTTACCCTTATGTGAAGCGCTCTCGGTCGTTCCAGGCTCGACGCAGGGTACGTCGCCCTGTCGGCGTAAGGGCAGGGCGGCGCGCCGAGGTTCAATTCCCCACGTTCTCGAACAGGAAAACGCCCTTTTTGTTGGAGAGCAGAACATCCGGCCGGCCGTCGCCGGTTATGTCCCGCGCAACGACTTGCAGCCCCACCCCCGCATCGGGGTCGATCAGGTAGGGCGTCCAGGCGGGGCGGCCGTCGGAGGCGGCGTACCACAGCAATTCCGAAGGTTCGTACCCGCCGGGATCGTTGCCGTTGTGGGCGAAGAATCGTTTTCCGGTGACGAAGTCCGTGCGGCCGTCCCCGTCGAGGTCGGCTGCGGCGAGGGCGTGCGTCTGCGATACCCGGTTGTCGATAAGACGGCGGCTCCAGGCGGGTGTTTCCGCCGGGCGGCGCTCCGCCCACCAGATGCCGTAATCGTGGGCGGAGGACGATAGCACGTCGGCATCCCCGTCGCCGTCGAGGTCGAGGATCAGCATTTCGGCAGCACGTTCTCCCAGGTCGGCCGGATGTTCCTTCCATGCGGCTCCCGGAACGGCAGGCGCTTCCCACCATGCATCCACGGCCACGAGGTCTGCCCGACCGTCTCCGTTTACGTCTCCAGCCCCGAGGCCGTGCGCAAGGCTTCGGGCGCGGGCCGCTTCGAGCGGCTCGCTGACCGGAACGAGCGCCCACGTCGTGTCGGCAGAGCGGGAAGGCTGGAGGATCACGATCCGGCGGGACTGTCGGTCGAGGAAGGCCGCTTCATCCAGCCCGTCGCCGGTGAGATCGGCCAGGATCGGGTTTTCGCTGGCGACGGTGGGGAATACGAGCCGCCGCGTCCAGTGGCCGGAGCCGCCCCGTGGATTCTCGAACCAGTAGGCCGCCCGCCCGGGCGGTCCGAAAGCAACCACGTCGAGCCAATCGTCCCCGTTTACGTCGAGCGTATAATTGAGGAACGTATCGCTATAACCTGTATGAACCGAAAACGTATCGGGGGGCGTGATCTCGTGCGCCCTCCAGTCGGGAGCCTCGAACCAGTATGCGCCCGCAACGATATCGAGGTCGCCGTCGCGGTCGAGGTCGCCCGCGGCGACCCCTTCCGAGACGAACCGTTCGGAAAGCACCCGCTTGCGGAAACGCACCGGGCCGGGCGGCACGGGCGCTTCGGGCCGCCGAGGGACCGGCTTGATCTGAATGTTCCGGTAGTGTGCTTCGGCGGCGGGTCCGCTGTGGATCTGGAGGCAGATGCGGCCGTGCTGCGGCAGGGTGGTATCGGGTTCGGTGTAATCGGCGGTCAACGAGCCGTTGAGGAACAACCGGATGCGCCGTCCGGAGGCGTACAGGGCATAATCGTTCCAGCCGTTCGGGTGAAGGAGGCCGGCGAGGTGAGAAGGCTGCGGCCGGACTTTGCGAAGCTGG
>CBDUBS010000136.1:0-9819 GCA_965365445.1 uncultured bacterium
AAAGTACGACCGATGCCGTTCGGCGGGCGGCATTCCGGCAGTGGGAAGCGCGGCTCCCAAGACCGGCTCCGGCGGGAACGACGTTCGCCGTACGCACCGACTATGGCTATCTTCTGGAAATCGGTTTTCCTACGAACCGCCCCTCTTCAACCGGCCGCGTCGCCTTTTTACCGTTCGACCCCGACCTCATTATCCACAGCGCTCCTCAGGCGATGGAGAACAGCGAAACCGGGCAGCGCATCCGGTTGAAACGCTCTCCCTATGCGTCGTCCTTTACCGAACGGCTTCGGGGTATTCTCGTTTTCGAGGGGAGCGACGAGGAGGCGGCTTTCGAGATCGATGCGCCCGTTTTTTCCCACCCTCCGGCCGCTCCTTCCGACCCGAGGCGGCCTCGTAAATCCCTTAATCCGACACTGCCATGAACTACTTCCTCGCGCTCGTTTCGGCCCTTTCGTTCATCGGAGGGGCGGCGGCTCCGGACTCTCCGGAGATCGGAAAGTCGGCCCCCGCCTTCACGCTTACGGATGTGCACGGAAAGGCGCACGCTCTGGAAGCCTTCCGGGGCCGGTACGTCGTGCTCGAATGGCTCAACTTCGATTGCCCCTACGTTCAGAAGCATTACGGCAGCGGAAGTATGCAGCGGCTTCAGAAAGAATACACCGACAAAGGAGTCGCCTGGTTTTCGGTCGTTACCGGGAAGGGCGATGCCGCTGCCCTGGCCGGGCGCAACGAGACCGCCGGGGGAGCGCAAACCGCCGTGCTGCTCGACCCTGACGGCACGGTGGGACGCTCTTACGGAGCCAGGACAACACCGCACATTTTCATCATCGACCCGGAGGGTAAGCTGATTTATATGGGCGGCATCGATGACAAACCCACCACACGGAAGGAGGACCTGGAGGGGGCGAAGAACTACGTTGCAGCCGCACTGGACGAATCCATGGCCGGAACCGCCGTGACCACTTCGACCGCTTCGCCGTACGGGTGCGGCGTCAAATACCCGTGAGCGGAGCCAGAGCCGAGAGGTAACAGGACGGGGGATGCAAGCCTGAAGGCTCGCATCCCCCGTTGCACCAAGCGGGCGTCGCCGATTACACCCAGAAGCTGAAGTAGAGGTAGATGCCGAGTACCAGCCCCAGGACGATGCCCGTGCCGATCACTTCGGGCTGGCCCCAGCTGGCCCGGCTCTCGGCGCGCTCTTCCGGCGTGACGGAATCGAAGGTGAGGCCGCGGATCTGGGCTTCGGGCTCGGGGCGCGTCATCATGGACACGCCGATGATGATGGCTACACTGATTACGAGCAGCACCCCGGCAAAGTAATACCCGTTGAAGGCGCCGACGGCTCCCAGCACACCGGTGGGCTCCATGGCTCCGCTCTGCACCAGCGATTGCAGCGTGAGCTTGATCATGCCGATGATAAAGCCGATCACCATGCCGTAGAAGGCGCCCGAGCCGGTAATCCGCTTGCTCAATAATCCGAGGAGAAAAACGGCCGTGATGGGCGGCGCGAGGAAGGACTGTACGTTCTGCAGGTAGTCGTATAGCCCGCTGTTGCTCTCCGAGATGGTTTTCATGATCGGGATCCACAGCAGGCCGAAGACTACGACGACGCCGGTAGCCATTCGACCGACCCCGACGAGGTGGCGTTCCGACTTGCCCGGACGCAGCTTTTCGTAGATATCCACCGTGAACAGGGTGGCGCACGAGTTGAACAGCGAGGCGAGCGAGCTCATGAGCGCCGAGAGCAGACCCCCGACGACGAGGCCGCGCAAGCCGACCGGCAGGAGGTTGGCTACCATGGTCGGGAACACGAAGTCGCCCTGCATTTCGCCGTTCGGACCGGTGGGGATGTTGAGCAGCCCTTTCGAGTGGAGGGCGTAGCCGATCATGCCGGGTACGAGGAAGATGAACACCGGCCAGACCTTGAGAAAAGCGCCCCAGATGGCCCCTCGGCGGGCGTCCCGGAGGGAGCGGGCCGAGAGGGCGCGTTGCACGATGTACTGGTCGGTACACCAGTACCAGATGCCTACGATGGGCGAGGCGATCAGCACGCCGAGCCACGGGAAGTTGGGGTCGGATAGCGGCCGCCAGAGTGCGAACCGGCCCGGCGTTTCGGCGATGATGGCCCGCATCTCGCCCCAACCGCCGAGTTGCGCCAGGCCGAAAATAGTGATGAAGAGCGAACCGAGCAGGAGCAGACCCGTTTGCATCACCTCGGTGTAGACGACGGCCCTGAGACCGCCGAAAACGGTGTAGATACCGGTGAGGACCACGGTTGTAACCGCCCCGATCCAGAAGGCGTTATCCGGGGTGCCGAAGGTATCCGGGAGGAGGGTGCGGAACACGAGCGCCCCGGCGTATACCGTTACGGACACTTTCGTGAAGATGTAGGCGACAAGAGAAACGACCGAGAGCACCCAGCGGCTTCTTGAGTCGAAGCGCCGCTCCAGGAACTCGGGCATGGTAAACACCCCGGAGCGGTAGTAAAACGGCACGAAGATCCAGGCCAGCATGATCATGATCCAGGCGTGCAGCTCCCAGTGGGCCTGCGCCATGCCGTTGTTGGCGCCGCTGCCGGCCAGCCCGACGATGTGCTCGGAACCGATGTTGGAGGCGAACAGGGAAGCCCCGACCGCGAACCAGCCGATATCCCGGCCGGCGAGGAAGTAGTCCCCCGTGGTTTCCGTTCGCCTGGACGACCACCACACGATACCGATGAGTATGCAGAAATAAACGGCAATGATGATCCAGTCGATGGGGGTCATGGTGGTTGTGCTGAAAAATCGGATGAATAGTAAAACGGCCCGCAGGGGATACGGACCGGGTGAGTGCGGACGGGCGCCGTCAGGACTGGCCGTAGTAGGCCGTATTGCCGTGTTTGCGCAGGTAGTGTTTATCCAGCAAAGCCTGATCGACCGGCTGCGCCCGGGCATTCAGAACATACGTCTGGTAGGCCATTCGAGCAACGGATTCGAGTACGATGGCGTTCTCAACGGCTTTTTCAACCGAGGGGCCCCAGGCGAACGGCCCGTGGCCGGCTACGAGGACGCCGGGCACCTGCTCGGGGTCGGTATGCCGCTCCCGGAAGGTTTCCACGATGACGACGCCCGTGTTGTGCTCGTAGGCTTCCTCGATTTCGACCTGCCGCATTCGGCGGGTTACGGGCACGCAGCCGTAGAAATGGTCGGCATGGGTAGTGCCCAGGCAGGGCAACTCCCGCTCGGCCTGAGCGAAGCTGACGGCGAAGCGGGAATGTGTATGGATGACCCCTCCGACCCTCTCGAACGAGCGGTACAGATGGAGATGGGTGGCGGTATCGGAGGAGGGGCGGAGACCCCCCTCGACCGTTTCTCCCGTTTCAAGGGAGAGCACCACCATGTGCTCCGGCTTCATTACGTCGTAGGCGACGCCGCTGGGCTTGATGACCACGACGCCGGCCTTGCGGTCCACGGCGCTGGCGTTGCCCCAGGTGAGTTCCACCAGACCCGCTGTGACCAGATCGAGGTTGGCCCGGCAGACGGCTTCTTTCAGTTGGTCGTAGGGCATCAGCGCCGCACCTCGTCGCGAATGTCGAGCAGCGTTTTCATGACATCGTACAGGTCACCCCGGGCTCCCCGCACGCCGAAGGCATCGTGCAGGCGGAGGTAGAGGGTGTAGAGGCGGTCGTATACGGCCCGGTTTTCAGGGATCGGCTCGAACACGTCGTCCTGCACGCCGGTCATGGCGTTTACGGCTTCGCTGAACACATCGTAGCCGCCGGCTGCCGCTCCGGCGACGACGGCGCCGCTGATGGCCGCACCGAGAGCGCACGTCTGGGCGCTGCGGGAAATGTGCAGGGGGCGGCCCATGACGTCGGCGTATATCTGCATGACCATGCGGTTTTTGGCCGAGATGCCGCCGCAATTCACGATGCGGTCCACCCCTACCCCGTAGGATTCGTACCGTTCCATGATGACGCGCGCTCCGAAGGCGGTCGCCTCGACGAAGGCCCGGTAGAGTTCGGCGGGGGTGGTGTGGAGCGTGAGGCCAAGCGCCATACCGGTAAGGCGCTGGTCCACGAGCACCGTTCGGTTGCCGTTGTGCCAGTCGAGCGCGAGCAGACCGCTTTCGCCGGGTTTGAGCCGTTGCGCTTCGTCGGTGAGGGCGGCGTGATCCATGCCGGCCGGCCGCAGCGTTCCGACGAACCAGTTGAAGATATCGCCCACGGCGCTCTGCCCCGCTTCCAGGCCGTACTGACCCGGCAGAACCGATTCCGGTACGATGCCGCAGAGTCCGGGGATGTCCGGCAGCGGCTGGTCGAGGGGAGCCACCATGAGGTCGCAGGTGGACGTGCCGATGATCTTGACGAGGGTGCCGGGGGCTACGCCGGAACCAACCGCGCCCAGGTGCGCATCGAAGGCGCCTACGGCCACGGGGATGCCTACGGGCAGGCCCAGGCGGTCCGCCCATTCGGGAGTAAGCTTCCCGGCCGGTTCCGAGACGTTATAGGCTCTGTCCGGCAGTGTGGGGCGGAGGCGGGCCAGAGCCGGGTCGAGCGCGGCGAGGAATTCTTCGTCGGGGTAGCCTCCCCAGGACTCGTGGAACAGGGCTTTGTGGCCGGCGGCGCAGATCGAGCGGCGCAGCGTGTCCGGATGCTGCGTGCCGGTAAGGACGGCCGGCATCCAGTCGGCGTGTTCCACCCAGGTGTAGGCCGCCTCGAACACGTCCGGAGCGGTTCGGAGGGCGTGCAGGATTTTCGACCAGAACCACTCGGAGCTGTACGTGCCGCCGCATTTCGCCAGATACTGCGGCCGCATCTCGCGAGCCAGGCGGGTGATTTCGGCGGCTTCGGCGTGCCCGGTATGATCTTTCCAGAGCCAAACCTGCGCGGCGGCCCGGTCCTTGAACCGGGGATCGAAGGCAAGGGGTTGGCCCAGGCCATCCACCGGCATGGGCGTTGAGCCGGTGGTATCGATGCCGATGCCGATGACGGCCGAAGGGTCGAACCCAGTATGCCGGGCTGCTTCGGCCAGCGCTCCGCGGACGCTCGCGACGGCGCCGTCCAGATAATCCCGGGGGTTCTGGCGCGCCAGATCGGGGTCGCGCGGGTCGAGTAGAATACCGTTGCGCCCCGAGGGGTACTCGAACACGGACGAGCCGAGTTCTTCACCCGTGCGCACATCGACGACCAGTGCGCGGACCGAGTTGGTGCCGTAATCGAGACCGATAGCGTATCTGGACATGGTGTTTTCCGTTCTGGTTCCGGCGGTCCGCGTTCACCCCTGACGGGCGTCCGGCCGACTCATTCGTGGTGGTACACATCCCAACCGAGGTATTTGCCAAGCGCTTCGGCCAGCACCGGTCCGACGTTGGCGCGGGTAGCGGCCACGTGATGCTCGAACCCGTTCTCGCAGATGTAGGCCAGCAGCTCCTGCATCCGGGGCACTTCGAATACGCCGTACCCGCCGAACGTTTCGAGGGCGTCGGAGGTGAAGCGGCCTTCCCCTACATAGGTGCGGATTTTCCCTTCGAGGTCGTCCGTCGAGATGCGGGCGTAGGTGAAGGGGCCGGGAGCGATGCGTCCGACGACGGTGCCCCAGGTATTTTCCACGCCCACGGTTCCGGCAATGATGGCCTGGTAGTCCATCTTCAACGAGTCGGCGCCGGCGGCGGCCAGTTGTTCGGCGGGCGCCTCCTCGGCCTCACCGAAAAACGCCTTCGGGAGATTGGAGCAATGGAACACGACGCCTTTGTTGAGGTCGTCGCCGTAGTTGTTGTTCCAGTCCAGCAGGGCGGCGGGTCTGTCGGCGGCCTGTTGCAGGGCGTACATGCTGAGGGCGCCGGCGATGTCGGCTTCGCAGGCGCTCGCCATGAGGTTATTGCTCATCATGCTCATGCAGGTGCATGGTACGATGCCGTAGAACTCTTCGAGGGCCGTCCAGCATTGAATGGCGGTGGCGTCGAGTTGGCGGTCGGCCATGAAGCGATCCACGGCCACGCCGAGCTTCGCCATTTTGACCAGGCTTTCCTGCGGGGTGCCGTTGACCGGGTTGTAGTTCCGGATGGCCTCCAGTTTTTCCGTGACGGCCGGCTCGCCGTCGTCCATGCGGCGAACCCAGCCCAGGAGTTCGTAGAGGTCCAACGTTTCCACGCTGATGCCGGAGCGTTCGAGCAGTTTTTCGCTGTAGCGCACGGTGTTGAATGCCGCCGGGCGGGCTCCGATCTGGCCGAGCCGGGCTTTCCGCAGGGATTTAACGGTGCGGCAAACGGCCGCGAACTGCTGCAGATCGGCCTTGAAGTCGGCGCTCCGGGGGTCCATGGTATGGCGGCTCGTAAGCGAGTACTTGATGCCGTACTGCCGCAGGTTGTTGCACGCCGACATTTTGCCGCAGAAGCTATCGCGGCGGAAGGATAGCGACATCCGGCCGGGATCGTCGCCGAAGGCATGGATCAGGACAGGCACGTTCAGATCGGCCCAGCGGATCGTGTTGGCAATGGCTCGCTCGTCGCCGAAGTTGGGCAGCGTCACCAGGATCCCGTCGATACGCTCGCGCTCGCGCCGAAACAGATCGGCGTACATGCGGGACTCCTGGAGGCTTTCCACGGCGCCGTTGTTGGTTTCCTCCGCAGGGACGATGACGTACCGGATTCCCAACTCTTCCAGCACGTTCAGGATGACGGCTCGCCCGGACGAGCACAGGTGATCGGGGAAGAAACCCCTGTTGCCGACGATTACGCCCAGTGTGACCATGATCGTTCCTCCGTATATGAACCCAGGATGCGTTGTTCGACCAATACGACGCAAATTAAACGTTTTAGTAAGCCACTAACATGCATTACCGATGAATATGCAACCGCTTTTTTCGCACCCGAGGCGCGCCGTGGGACAGGTGGTCACCTGCAGGGTAGAGGCGGCAAACCCAATGTACGCCTCAGAGGGTTGACGAAAAATGTTTCGTTGCGTGCGCCGCCTTCATGACACCGGGCGCACGCTCTATCCGGCCTGTGATCGTCCGATGGCGTCTTCCGGCCCGGAATGAAACAAACGGGCGCGAGGAGCAAAGCCGCGAACCTTAAACCATTTTAAGGATGGCTTAAGGAGGGTTTAAGGTTGTGGGTGAGATATTGAGTACGGATCAAGAGAATTGCCGATTATCCATGAGAATACAACTGTATTTATTCGTTTTGCCTGCCTTCATGCTTCTGGCTCAGCCGGTGTGGGCAGCGCCCCCTGATTCGGTGCGGGTGCTCGATCTGGATGTCCTGTTGCGCGAGGCCCGCTCGAACAACCCGACTCTACAGGCGGCCTATTCGGAGGCGCAGGCGGCCGCAACCAGGCCCCGGCAGGTTTCGGCGCTGCCGGACCCTTCGGTTTCGGTTGGATACCGTCCTTTTGCCGTAAACGGCGTGGAGGGCATCGTTCCGCCGCAGGTTATGGCTCAGCAAATGATTCCTTATCCGGGGAAGCTCGCACTGGCCGGTCGGGCGGCCGGATACGGGGCGCTGATGGCCGAACGGGAAGCCGACGCCATGAGCCTCGACCTGGCCTTGCAGATCCGGGAGGCGTACTACGAGCTGTTCCGCATACAGGAGCAAGATCGGCTGATTCAGTCGTTCCAGGACCAACTCGGCCACTTCGAGGAAGCGGCGGCGGTGAAATATGAAGTAGGTCAGGGGATGCAGCAGGCCATCCTGAAGGCGCAGCTCGAGCGCACGCGTCTCGCCCGGAAGCGTCTGGAACTGAAGGCCGCCCGGCGGGATCGGGCCGAACGGCTGGCCCGGCTGACCAACCGCCCGTCGCTGGTTTCGGAGCCGGAGAAACTGGTTTTGATCCGTCCGGAGCCTGCGGCGCTCGAAGCCGACCTCCTTCGACGGCCGGAGATCGACGCGCTTCAGGCGGGCATCCGCATGGCAGAGACGGAAACGGAACTTGCCAGGAAAGCGTTTCGGCCCGACTTCATGGTAGGGGCCGGTTTCATGGACATGATGGGCATGAACGGAGCCGCCGAGCCGTTACAGAACCTCGGCTCGCGGTTCGGCATCGAGGTCGGCGTGGTGATCCCGCTGCAACGAGGGAAACGCACAGCCGCCCTGGAGGAAGCCCGATACCGGCGGATGGTGTACGAGGAGCGCCTCGAAGCGCTCCGGACGGAGATAGAAACAGAGATCAACGCGCTGCGGAGTCGGCTCGAACAGGACGACCGGGCGCTGGCCCTGTTCCGAACCACGCTGATCCCACAGGCCGAGACGACGCTGGAGGCGACACTGAGCGCGTACACGACCGGCAAAACCGACTTCCTCGACCTGCTGGACGCGCAGCGTATGCTGTTCGAACTCGAAATGGACGTCGAGGAGACCTACGCAGACTATATGAAAACCAGCGCCGCGCTGGAGCGCACCCTTGGAACCGAACCCTCCGGGTTCGGGCCGGCGCAGCAGGCGGGGCTCACCCCCGCTCCGTAACCGGAACTACCTACGCATCCCCATGACTTTAATAAACACATTCGCAAACAAACGACCCCTTGCCGTGGCCGGGGTCGCGCTGCTCGTCGTAGCGGCGATCGTACTGGTATTCGTCCTGAGGGAAAATCCGACGGAGACAGGGCCCGAGAGCGGACCCGCACCCAACAGTGCGGCAGCTGGAGAGAAAACGGGGCTTGCCGCCGCCGACCTCAATGGAGACGGCATCGTATACCAGGACGGGATGCATCCCTGGATCGTGCAGGATGAACCCGGGCAGTGCCCTATTTGCGGGATGGACCTTACGGCCACACCCGTAGGGCAGGTGGAAGCCGGCGTGGTGCGAATCGACCCGGTGACGCTGCAGAACATCGGGGTGCGCACCGCCGAGGTAGCGGTCGAAACGCTGCAACGGTCCGTCCGGACGACCGGGCGGTTCGAGACGAGCGAGCAGCGCCTGGCGGCCGTCAGCCCGAAAGTCGGGGGGTGGGTGGAAAAGCTGCACGTCAACTACGAAGGAGCGCGGGTAAGCAAGGGCCAGCCGCTGCTGGAGATATACAGTCCGGACCTGGTTTCGACACAGGAAGAATACCTGCTGGCCCTGCAACACGCCCGGCGACTGCAAAACACACCCGATGCGCAGCGGCTGGTGGAAGCCGCCCGGCGGCGGCTGATGTACTGGGATATTTCGGAGGGGCAGATCCGGCGTCTGGAGGAGCGGGGCGCCCCGCAAAAGACACTTACGCTGTACGCCCCGGCCTCCGGAACGGTTGTAAAGAAGGACGTCGTGGAAGGCCAGCAGATCATGCCGGGAATGACACTCATGGAGCTGGCCGACCTCTCGCGGCTGTGGCTCATGGTGGACGTGTACGAGCAGGACCTGGCGTGGGTGAACGTGGGAACGACGGCCTCCATCGAATTGCCGTATCAGCCGGGCAGCACCGTGGCCGGAACAGTGGACTACCTGTACGACGACCTCGATCCGATGACGCGGACGGTCAAGGCCCGTGTCACCCTGCCGAACCCGGGGTTGAAGCTCAAGCCGGGGATGTACGCCACGGTAACCCTGCTGGGAGGTGAGTCGCAGCCGTACCCGGTGGTGCCGGAAGACGCGGTGATCCGGAATGGGGACGAGTCGGTTGTGGTCCTCGCGCTGGGCGAAGGCCGGTTCATGCCCGCCGACGTGCGGACCGGCTTGCAGGCGGAGGGGCGCGTGCAGATCCTCTCCGGGTTGCAGGGCGGCGAGCAAGTGGTTACGAGCGCTCAGTTTTTGATCGACTCGGAGGCCAAACTGCAAAGCGCCGTCGGGGCCATGTCGGGCGGGCACAACCATGACGGGGGCCTCCCCTCTTCATTCGCGCCCCCCTCCGGTGCGGCGGG
>CBDUBS010000137.1:0-9803 GCA_965365445.1 uncultured bacterium
GTGCCAGTCGTTTACATACAATCGGGGGTCGGCAAGGTGCTGGATAGGCGGCAGGTGCTCGACGTGATTGACGAGCCCGAAAACATATCCGTCCCGAAATGTAGCAATGACGCCTACCAACAGAACGAATACCACCCTGTCGGCTGGTGTCAGGCGAGGGGCCGCCGGGAAAACGAGGCGTCGTCTGGCGACGGCCGCGTTCTGGTTGGAGGAGATCATGGTTTACATCGTTACCTGCGGCTCTTTCGGTACAGGACCGGCCATACGGGGTGATAACAGGCGAGGACCGCTACCGGCGGGCTTAGGCCGAACCGCCTGATGGGGCAAAATACACCTTCCGCTGCTTCGCCACCAGAATGGCAGGCCAAGGCGTATGGGTGCGGCCCTAACACTCAGGAAAACCGGCGTATTACGGCGAGAAAAGCCTCTCCATACCGTTCCTTTTTTGCCGACCCCACCCCATGCAGCATTCCGAACTGATTGATATCCGCCGGTTGGTGGGCGGCCATTTCGAGCAGCGTGCGGTCATGGAAGATGGTGTACGGTGGTACGCCCTGTTCCCGGGCGAGCGCAAGACGAGTCTGGCGCAACGCCTCAAACAATTCCGGATGCCGCCCGACCGATGGCGGGGGACCGGAGCGTTTTTTATTTCGTACGGGCGCAGGGTCCTTCCGGAGGAGCAGTGTTTGGGTTCCGCGCAGTATGGGCTCGCCGGCGCGTGTTACGCTCAGGATGCCGTAGCGCTCTACATCCGCCCGCAGGATATCCGAAGCGACCAGCTGGCGGATAACCGAACGCCATTCCGCAACGGAAAGCTCCGTACCTACTCCGAAGGTCGGCAGCGCATCGTGCCCGAAGCGAACTACCTTATCGGTACGCTGCCCCGTGAGCACGTCGATGATATGGCTGCTGCCGAAACGCCGGCCGGTCCGGATTATACAGGACAGTACTTTTTGCGCGGCCGTCGTTCCGTCCAACGTCTCCACCGGCTGTAGGCAATTGTCACAGTTTCCGCAGTTCCCCTCCGCGCTCTCTCCAAAATACTTCAGAATCACTTCCCGCCGGCAGGCCGCCGTTTCGCAGTACCCCGCAATGGCATTCAACTTGTGGCGCTCTACCCACTTGTGGGCCCCATCCGCGCCCGAGGTTTCGATCATCCGGCGCATTACGACCACGTCACTCAGCCCGTAAGTCAACCATGCATCCGCAGGAAGCCCGTCCCTTCCGGCGCGGCCCGTTTCCTGATAGTAGGCCTCCGGACTCCTCGGCACGTCGACATGGGCCACGTACCGCACGTTCGGCTTATCTATCCCCATACCGAAGGCCACCGTTGCCACTACCGTAAGGCCCTCCTCCGCTATGAACCGTTCCTGGTTGATCTGTCGAACGCCCGCCGGCAAACCGGCATGATACGGCACGGCTCTGACCCCATGTTCGACCAACCACGCCGTAATTTCCTCTACACGCTTGCGCGACAGGCAGTACACGATTCCTGCGTCGCCGGAATGTTCGTCTCTAATGAACCGCAGCAACTGCTGCCGGACATTGTTTTTGAGCACCACCGAATATCGTATGTTCGGCCGGTCGAACCCGGTTACGTACAGATCTTCGGCTTTCAGATGCAGCCGCCGGAGTATGTCGCGCTGCGTCGGCCCGTCGGCGGTTGCGGTCGCTGCCACGAAAGGCACGCCGGGGAACAGCGTCCGCAGGCGGCCGACGTGCAAGTATTCCGGCCGAAAGTCATGTCCCCATTGTGATATGCAATGCGCTTCATCAATGGCAAAGAGGGCTACCTCGACCTGCCCGAGCAGACCGATAAAGTCATCCGTCATCAACCGCTCCGGCGCCACGTACAACAAGTCTATCTCACCGGCCATGAGATCCTGCTCAACCCGCCGTTGCGCGGATCGGCTCAAACTCGAATTGAGCACCTCGGCCCGCACGCCCAGCTGCTTCAGCCCCTCCACCTGATCCTGCATCAAAGAGATGAGCGGAGAGACCACGATACCCGTACCGTCGCGCAACAGGGCGGGCATCTGGAAGCAAATCGACTTGCCGCTGCCCGTTGGCATGATCAAAAGGGCATTACCACCCGCAAGGATGCGCCCGACAATCTCCCGTTGCCCCGGTCGAAACGATGGGTACCCGAAAACCTTCCGGAGAAGCTCCTCCGGGGATGTATTCAAGACTGCGCGACCGTTTCCTTTCGACACGCCCGATCCGATGTCCTGCAACACGGTAGCCCTCTTCCCTGACGATATGCGACGGGATGTGGTATGCGCGTCGGAATATGAAGATTCCCCGATCCGGTGGGCTCAAGGGAATTATCCCGTTCTTTATGGCCGTGCTATCGCCGGAAAATGGGCGCATCGGGCGGCGTTCCGTCACGAACGATTTACACCCGCTCCTTTGCCGGTTCCACCGATGAGCGTAGATTACGGCCGCCCGATTCCACATCCATTCCAGTCCTATGCTCCGAAGGCAAATCGAAGCGCTCGCGAAGCAGGTTCAGTGTGAGGCCATCGCGGTTGCTTTTCACGATTATGAAACCGATGTGGCATGGAGCTACCAGGGACACCGCTGGTTCCACGCCGCCAGCACGATAAAGGCTGCTCTCCTGGTCGCGCTGTTCGATGCCGTCGCGCAGGGGCGGTTCGACCTCGAGTCACGTGTACACGTACGAAACCGGTTCCTGAGCGCTTTCGATGGTGAGCCGTACCGAGTAGCCCCCGAGCGTGACGCCAATAGCGATGTACAGAGCGCCGTCGGCAAATCGATGAAGGTGCGTACGCTGGCCTACCACATGATCACGACTTCCAGCAATCTGGCCACCAATCTGCTTTTCGACACCATCGGGGCAGGCGCGGCACAGGAAACCCTCAACCGGCTAAAAATCGAAGGAGTCGAGCTGCGCCGGGGTGTAGAAGACGAACACGCCTTCGCTGCGGGGATTAACAACCGGGTTACGGCGCTCGGTTTACTCGATCTGTTCAAGGAAATCCACGAAAACAGACACATCGACGCGACCGCCTCAAGGCAAATGATCGATATACTGAGCCGGCAGGAGTTCACCTCGGGCATACCGGCGGGCATAGATGAGCCGGTGCGAAAAAAAGCACGATTCGCCCATAAAACCGGCGAGATTTCCACGGTGGCGCACGACGCCGGGCTCGTGTTCCTGCCGGACAGGGAACCATATGCCCTGGTCATCCTGACGGAATGGCCCGCCGACCAGAAACGACGTCAGGATACCGTTTCGGAAGTATCTCGCATGATTTACCAGTATCTGACCGAAAGCGAGGTGGAAGAGAGCAATGCCTGAGACAGGACTGGGCAGACTCAAAATCGTTGACGGATGCGACCTGCCGGATGCCTACCGTCAGGTGCTGCGGCCCGGCGAGATGCTGTTCGATGAGCGCGGCAGAGGCCGCCGGTTGCCGAGGTACTTTTATGAAGTGGATACGCTGCTTACTGCGCGAGAAACACAGCTTGCGCCGAACTTCGGCATATACGAGTTTATCCATACGGACCTTCGGGAATCACCCGTACTCAGAGGGTTCCCTAAATACCTGCCCTGCGCTATCGCCATACTCGCCACCTACCTCAGCCGATTACGCGACCACGTCCAGACGTACATCCATATTGCCGCCAACGGAGGCTATCGATCTCCCGGCCATCAACTTTCGCGGAACGCTTCTACCCACCACTGGGGTACGGCCGTCAACATATACCGAATAGGAGACGATTATCTGGATACACCCGAGCAAATCGATAACTACGCAGAAGTGGCACGGGAAGTGCTTGCAGGCATATGGACACGCCCGTACGGCCATGGTGCAGGGTTCGCCGACGACCATCTCCATATCGATCTGGGGTACGTCACGGTGTTTCCCCGAGATGCCGACGGGGAGACGACTGACCTTCCGGAGACGTCCCCGGCATGAAGTTCGAGATCGCAAAGAAGCATCACCCCGACGCCCCTGCCCACAAGGGAGGAGCGGTACTTCCCGTCCGTCTCGAGCTGGCCGCCATAGGCATGGAGTCCGAGTTCTCCCTCGTCGTGGACGGGGATCCGGTTCGGCCGGAAAGCCTTTTTCGAGATCCGCGCGATTTCATTCGGCAGGCGCTCGTCCACCGCACGGGTACGTCGTACCACATTCCTACCGGCGGGGCTGTTTATTTCGATACCGGTGTGATCGAGGTGGCTACGCCGGTCATCGAGATCGAGCCTGGCTGCGCCGCTCGCGCCGGGCGTTCGCTATGGGAATCCATCCGATTCTTGCGGGAGGAGCTCGATGCATGGCAAGTACGAACCGGCCATGACGCCCGGCTGGTCGGGTTCAGCACGCATTACAATGTTTCGTTCGACATTCCGGATGATCGCCGGAACGGAGGCCGCACCGTAGACAAGCTGGCACTCCTGCTGGCGTACATACTGCCGCTTCCTGTGATGATGCTGGCGGCCAACAAGCGCTCCACAGGGATTGGTGTGCGGCCCCGCAACGAGCGCATCGAGGTAACCGCCGACTTCACTCCGAGCGCTTCCCTGATGATCGCAGCCGGGGCGCTGATCGCCGGTATCGTCCGTGAGGTCATGCAGTGGCCTGACTACGAGCCCTCTATGCTGCGATCGAAGGGCGTACCCGTAATACAGAAATTTGCGCCCATGCCTCACACTTCGAGGAAAGGGTGGCTGGCTCGATACGGTTGTTTTCCGTTCAATCCGTTCCAGACGCCCCCCGACCAGGCGGTCTGGCCGGTCGAAGACAAAGAGGGCCTGTACTCTCTCAGAGAGCTCGCATGGGCCATTACCAGTCCCTTCCTTCCCGCTATCCGACGGCTGGCGGGACCGTTTACGTACCGGATGCTCGTCCGCGTATTGCGGGGCCGGGCGCCCTCGCTGCTGGATCTGCCGGACCGCCCGGAAGCGTATGAAGACGTCGGGCGGCTATGCATGTGGGACGACCTCTTTCCCGAACACATGCTTTCCCGGTCGCGCTACGAACGCGTTTTGATCCGCGCCATCTCCGGCAGAAAGCTGACGCTCGGCGGCTACAAGTACACCCCGAAAGGCTTTCGGGGATGGGCGGAGGTCGTTTTCTCCCGAGATGCCGATGGAACCGAAAGGTCGTTTCCGATTGATTATCTCGTAAGTCATCTCGACCGATGGGAGCGCCAGTAGCCGACACCGGCCGCATTACGGCTTAAAAAACCGGTCCGCAAAATCCATGTAACGCTCCCAATCGTATGCCGTTACGTCGTGCTTGCCCCGACGAATATGGTACCCGATCGTGCCCATGACCGGCTGCTCGATTTCCGGCATGGCCTCTGCCGGCAACCCTTCTTTACCGTAAAGGCGGTACACCGGTGTAGCGTTCAACGCCGATAGAAATTCGCCTTCCGGATCGGCCCACCGGTCTTCTACGGCACTGGCCACATACAGGGGCCGCGGTGCAATCAGGGCGAGCAGCTCGTGCTGATCTACCGGCAGTTCATTCTCCCTATCGTTGTATTGCCTGAAATTGCCCGCGAACCAGTGCGGAAACCGGGTAGTGAGGTGGGCGACCGTTTCGCCGAAAATGCGCTTCGAAAGGGCTGCGCCGCCTGCGCCCGAGTTGTTTGAAATAACCAGCGCAAATCGGGGGTCCGTAGCTCCAGCCCAGAGCGCCGCTTTGCCGAGGCGCGAATGGCCCATCACCGCCACGCGCGACGCGTCGATGTCGGCATCTTGTTCCAGGTAATCCATCGCCCGGCTCAGGCCCCAGGCCCACGCCCCGATGGCTCCCCACTCGCCGGCCGCCGGACGCACCTGCCCTTCTTTGTAAAAAAGAGGGTGTACCCCGTTATCAAAGTCATCGAAATCCGGGTCCAGATCGCCGTAGTATATCGTAACCAGGCCGTATCCCCGCTCCAGAATCCGGTCCACCGCCCAGCGGTGCTTCCGCACGCCCCGCGTGTTTTCCCCGGCCTTATTGTTTGTTATTCCAAACTCCTCGTTGTTGGCCACCCACGACCGTGTAATCGTAACCCCCGGGTCGTCTATGATGGTCTGGTTTCCATAGAAGTTCATGCCCAGAAATACGGGGGCCGGACCCGGTTTATCGGCCGGAAGGTATATCAGCATATCCATTTTCGGACCGTCGTCCTTTCCGTTGAGATAGGCCGTAACCTCCTTCCGGATCGCCTTTCCTCCCAGCGCCTCCCGGTCTACCGAACGCACCCGGAAACGCAATCCCTCCAGTTTACCGGGCATACTGCCATACACCTGCTCGGAAAAAAGCTGAAGCAGTTCGGGCCGCCGGACGCGCTCCCAGGTTTCCACATCCTTGACCCTCGCCCCCGATCGGGATACGAGCGGATCGGGAAGCTTATAGACGGGAACGGCGGATTCGTCATAGTTCGTATTGATTTGCCCCATTACCGGTAGCGCAACCCCGATACCCATTACGAGAACTACGGCGACCCTGCCTATCTGTTTGACATAATCCATAACGAGTCAACCTCTGCAACTCATCGGTCCATTGAACCCGGATTTCCTATGAGCCGGAACGAGCCTGTTGATCGCCCCGGAGCGTGTTCATTTCCCTCCAGACGCTTTCTCTCCCTTGCCTCTTGGTGGAGCAATGGCCGGCCGGGCCGGAGTGGACCGCTTTTTTTGCGGTCGTGCCTTTCCGTGCGACCCCTTGAAGATTTTCCCCCGTTTGCTGCGCTTGTCTCCTTTTCCCATGGCGGTATCCTGATGGCATGATGAACAGGTTGCGTGAGCTATCGTACAAAAGATGAACAATAGTCCAACACCGGGCAAGGGCTATGGAAATTAATCCGGGCGCAGAGAGCGGATGCAGCAACGCGGCGCCCCGCTGAGAAAAGCCGCGAAGCATCCAGGCCTTAAACATTCCGGGTGGAATTTTTGCAAGGTCAGATACACACCACGTGTCAGATTATTCCTGCCACAATGTCGCAAATAGGGGTGCGGCATTTTTATTGCGGTTCGGCGGTCAGGTTCGCACGGGTGTTTACATCACCCCATTTTTAACTCCAGTAACGATATACTACGTATGGCAAAAATAATCGGCATTGATCTCGGCACGACGAACTCGGTAGTGTCCGTAATGGAAGGCTCGGAGCCGGTGGTAATCCCCAATCCGGAAGGCGCTCGCACTACACCGTCCGTCGTGGCCTATAAAAAGGATGGCGAACGGCTGGTAGGCGCCCCGGCCAAACGACAGGCCATCACGAACCCGACCAACACGATTTTCTCGATCAAACGCTTCATGGGTCGCAAGTTCGACGAAGTGGAGTCGGAGATCAAAACCGTTCCGTACGAGGTCGTGCGGGGCGAAAACGACACGGCGCGGGTTCGTGTGAACGACCGCGTGTACACACCGCAGGAAATTTCCGCAATGATCCTGCAGCGCCTGAAGCAAACGGCGGAAGATTACCTCGGCGACAAGGTTACGGAAGCCGTCATCACGGTGCCGGCCTATTTCAACGACGCTCAGCGGAAAGCAACCAAAGAGGCCGGAGAGATTGCCGGCATGAAGGTCCGCCGTATCATCAACGAGCCCACGGCCGCAGCGCTCGCTTACGGTCTGGACAAGAAGGATAAAGAAGAAATCGTCGCTGTGTACGACCTCGGCGGCGGCACCTACGATATCTCGATCCTGGAATTGGGAGAAGGGGTGTTCGAGGTCAAGTCGACCAATGGGGACACGCACCTCGGCGGCGATGACTTCGACCAGCGTCTGATAAACTATCTGGCGGACGAGTTCCAGAAAACGGAAGGCATCGACCTGCGCAAAGATGCAATGGCTCTTCAGCGCTTGAAGGAAGCGGCAGAAAAAGCCAAGATCGAGCTTTCCAGCGCCACACAGACTACGATCAATCTGCCCTTCATCACCGCAACGGCAGATGGACCGAAGCACCTCGTCCATGACCTGACCCGCTCGAAATTCGAACAGTTGGTGCACGACCTCGTGGACCGAACCATCCCCCCGATGGAAAAAGCATTACGCGATGCAGGGCTCTCCAAATCGGATATCGATGAAGTCATTCTGGTCGGCGGCTCAACGCGCGTGCCGTTGGTGCAGAAAACAGTGGAAGAATTCTTCGGCAAGAAAGCAAACAAGTCGGTCAATCCGGATGAAGTCGTGGCGATCGGTGCAGCCATTCAGGGCGGCGTGCTCTCCGGTGACGTGAAGGACGTCTTGTTGCTCGATGTCACCCCGCTCAACCTGGGCATCGAAACCCTCGGCGGGGTAACCACCGTGCTTATTCCCGCCAATACCACCATTCCGACGAAAAAGAGCGAGGTCTTTTCCACGGCCTCCGATAGCCAGCCCTCGGTAGAAATCCACGTACTTCAGGGCGACCGTACGATGGCGATCGACAATCGGACCATCGGGCGTTTTCACCTGGACGGCATCCCGCCGGCGCCCCGGGGGGTTCCTCAGATCGAAGTCACGTTCGATATCGACGCAAACGGGATTCTGGCCGTGTCTGCAAAGGATAAGGCTACCGGCAAGGAACAGTCGATCCGGATCGAGGCATCGAGCGGACTGACGGACTCCGAGATCGAAAAAATGCGCACCGACGCGCGGGATCATGCCTCCGAAGACAAAAAGCGCCGGGAAGAAGCGGATAAGGTCAATGCGGCCGACTCGCTCATATTCTCCACCGAGAAGAACCTCAAGGAGTACGGCGAAAAGATCCCGGCAGAAAAGCGCGCCAAAATCGAAGCGGCCCTCGAACGACTGAAACAAGCCCACAAGGATCGGCGGGCAACCGAAATCGAATCGGCGATGGAGCAGTTGAACGCGGCCTGGAGTGAAGCCAGCCAGGACCTTTACGCCGCACAGCAAGCGGGTAAGGATACGCCTCCCGCGGACGAAACGACCGGCGGGGGTGCGGACGGCGTCCGCGACGTGGACTACGAGGTGGTTGACGAGGAGGATACCAAATAATCGGAGCAACTTGCTCGTAATGCCGGGGCTGCAGCAGCTTGCTTGCAGCCCCGGTTTTTTTATGCCCGATCTCCGTCCGTGTCCGGAAAGCAGAAAAGGTGCTCGGCGTTACGTGTGGTTGCCGTGATTACCTCCTCAACGGAAACCTCCTTTGCCCGGGCCACACCTTCGGCCACCAGACGAACGTATGCCGGCTCGTTCCGTTTGCCCCGGTGAGGAACCGGCGCCAGAAACGGCGCATCCGTTTCAAGAACAATGTGTTTGAGGTCGATGGATCGAACCAGTTCGGCCACTCCGCTGTTTTTGAACGTGACGGTTCCGCCGATGCCCAGCATGAAACCCAGCCCGATGGCTTCTTCAGCCAGCTCGGCCGGCCCACCGAAACAATGAAATATGCCCCGTAATCTCTCGGGGCGGCGACTGGCCTCCCTCTCCTCGTTAAGGATGCGAATGAGATCCGGTCCTGCTTCGCGGTTGTGTAGAATGAGAGGTAAATCGGTGCGGATAGCCACCCGGATATGTCGGCGCAGAAATTCCTGCTGGCGCTCGTCGAAGGAGCGATCCCAGTAGTAGTCGAGACCGGATTCCCCGACGGCGACAATGCGCGGATGGCGGAAAAACTGCTCTATCCGATCCATATCGGCTTCATCCGCGTCTTTGGTCTCGGAAGGATGCAGGGCGGCCATAGCAAACAGGCGGGGCGATTTGTACCGATTGCATAACTCCAGTGCCTGATGGACGGACGGTATATCTATGGCCGGCATCACGATGGTTCCTACTCCCGCTTCAAGGGCGCGACGGAGCATGGCCTCCCGGTCGGGAGCAAAACGGTCCAGGTAG
>CBDUBS010000138.1:0-9788 GCA_965365445.1 uncultured bacterium
CCGCCGTAACGCCCATCAACCTTCGCAGGCGGTTCACGATGGTCCGCAGGCGGGTGTACACGTATTTATGGCTTTCGAGATGCATGATGTCGGCAATCTGAATGGCCGTAAGACCCTGCTCGAAACGCAACATCACCATCATGCGGTCTTCGGAATCGAGCTTCGCGAGGGCTTCGTTGAGCCGCTCCAGGGTTTCCCGGTTCTTGAGGGCTTCCTCCATCTCCGAATTGTCGTCAACGGCCTGATAGCCGTCCTCAGCCAGTTCGTTGATGGAAAGCAACGGCCTGTTCGAATTCAGGGCGGCCAACAGCAGCCAGCGTTTCTTGACACTCAGGAGTTCGTTGATCCGCTCTACGGCTGCAACGACGTCCAGCGGCGTGCAGGGAACGCTGTGCTTGCCGGAGACGACTTCCGCGATGTCTTCGTGAGGCAGGCGTTCCTGATAGTAATACCGGAATACGAGTTGTTCCCGTCGGTCGAGTCGAGAAACGACCGATCGCGGCATAGAGGTAGCTTTTTTCCGGCGAAACCGATCCCGGCAGGCATTGGCCACGACGACGCTAAGCCAGGGCGTAAGTTCGCTGTCGGTTCGGAAGCGGCGGAGGGCCTGGTAATCGTTGGCGCGCAGCTTTTCGCAAACGGAAGTATACACTTCCATGATTTCGTCGGCGTCGTGCATGAAACGCCGAATCATGCGCAGCAGCACCGGGGAGAACTTTTCAAGGAGTTCCGAATAGGCCCCCTCGGGGTCATACCGAAACCGCTCTACGAGGGCGGAATCGTTGAGCGATGTATTTTCGCGAGCCGCCGAGGCCAGTTTCAATCGATTTCCCCACGACATATCCGCACCGAGTTTACACCGGCCGCCGCTCTGGTACGCATCTGCGTACTCCGGAGGCGCCGGCCTGCAAATGAACATTCATTAAATCGGCGCGTTGGAGAAGGTCCGTAACGGCGCGGTATTGACGTAGCCGGCGGGTGGACCTATATTTCATTTATGTCGCGCTAGTAGCTCAGTTGGATAGAGCGTTGGATTCCGGTTCCAAAGGCCGGGGGTTCGAATCCTCCCTAGCGCACCACAGGAAGCCTCGGATCATTTGATTCCGGGGCTTTTTTGTTTCACGCTTTTCCTGAGCGACCATTTCGTCCTCTCCAAACCCGATTAAACGACGGCAGCTTGACGTATCTCCCAATCGTATGCCGATTATCGGCAACAGGTGCGGCGGCTTAATTGCGACAGTTAAATCCGGCTCGTCCGGTTATGGAGTTACCATATCGCCCTGCCCCGGCCCGGAATTACCCTATACCTTCCGGTTTCGGGCCACCAGCCAGGAACCACCCGCCAGGAGAAACAAAGAAAAAGCCCACATCATGCCGACATACCCCACCCCGATGAAGGCATAGTCGGCGGCGCTCGTTATGGCCGACATAGACGCCATGAAGAAAAACATCCCTATCGGCATCGCGAGGGTGCCGAGAAAAAGCGCCAGTCCGGGGAGGACGCTCCGGAGCGATGCGGTATGCGTCCGGTGAAGCACTTCTTCTACTTCCTGGGGGGTGGTAAGCACGTTAGGCATGGCGATGCAAGCGTCGAGATCTTCAGGGCTATCCCGGCTACATGATTCATGTAGCCTGTTCCGGTTATTCGCGCACCGTATCCAATAGCGTGCCTCTTTACAAACCCTGGCGCCAGAAAAGCAAAATATTGCCCTTTAAACGATCTGGAATGGCTAAATTAATTCATCCCGGAGCCGGCCGGGAAAAAGATTCCTGTGTAGAATCGTAAAACAGGTGCAATCCGCTTCTCCAGGCAGGGGCCATTTCGTAAACTTACATCCTCTCAGGACCACCAGCCGATCAGACGCCCGCCCATATACATCCCTACGGCCAGCGCTATCAACATCACGGCGAGTTGCAGGTCGTTGAGTCGGAAGGCGGCGAAAACAGGCCGGGTGGATTTTCGGGACCTGCGAATCGTAAGGGGTTGCGGAGAGGAAGGCATGGCAGCCGCACGGTTAGCGTAAGGAACGTATGTTTCTTACACGCATCGGAACGACCGAACGTAACAGTCGGGAAGGGTAAAACGCAGTGCCCTGAGCCTCTCCGGTGCTCAACCGGGCAGCGTGACCTCGTTCTCGGCCGCCGCCACCAGCATGGCGACCGTGGCGTCGCCTGTTACGTTGACCACCGTGCGGACCATATCGAGTATCCGATCGACGCCGAGGATGAGGGCGATGCCGGCGCTCGGAATGCCAACGGATTCGAGAATAATGACGAGCATGACGATCCCGGCGCCCGGTACCGCGGCGGTTCCGATGGAAGCCAGCATGGCCGTCAGGACGATGGTAACCTGACCGGCGAGATCGAGGTTCATGGCGAATGCCTGTGCGATAAACACCGCGGCAACGGCCTGGTACAGCGCAGTGCCGTCCATGTTGATCGTCGCGCCGAGCGGCAGCACGAAGGAGGATATTTCTTCGGAGATGCCGAGGTTATTTTCGGCGCACTCCATCGTAACCGGCAGGGTGGCCCCGCTGGAGGAGGTAGAAAACGCGACGAGCTGCGCCGACGCCATCCCGACAAAAAACTGCTTCAAACCGATCGGGGAAAAAAGCCGCAGCAGGGCCGGATAGGTAATCCCAAGGTGGAGCAGTAATCCAAAAACGACGGCGAGTGTATAGTACCCCAGCGCCCCCAGCAACTCGAACAGTTCCGTAAGCCGCTCACCGGCGATGGAGGTGATCGTACCTGCCATGAGGGCGAAAACACCCAAGGGGGCGGTGTACATTATGAGTTCAACGAGCCTGATGATCACATCGTTCAGCCCGTCGAAAAAGGCGTATACCGGACCGGCCTTCTCCGCCGGCACGAGCAGCAGGCCGATGCCCAACATAAGGGCTACGAAAACCACCTGAAGCATGTTGCCGTTGTTCGATGCCGCACCGAAAACATTCTCCGGCACCATATCGACCAGCGGCTGCAGGGGGCCTCTTCGTTCGGCTTCCTCGGCTCGGAGACTGCTCGCGTCGGCTTCTTGACGGTAGGCTTCCTGCAACCGGCTCCGAACCTCCACCGGAATGATCTTTCCCGGCGCCAGCACATTCACGACGGTCAACCCGATCAGTAAGGCTACCAGGGTGGTCGCCAGGTAAATACCTATCGTCTTGCTCCCGATGCGGGATAGCTTGCGCAAATCCGACAGCGACGCCACGCCGGTTATGAGCGACGCCAGGACGAGCGGCACGGCAATCAGTTTAAGGAGATTGAGAAAGATCGTACCGAATGGTACGACCCAGTCGGATGTAGCCTCGGCCCATCCCATCCAGGCGGCGACCACGCCGTAAACGAGGCCCAGCACGAGGCCCATGATGATTTGTACGTGGAGTTTCTTGTACCAGGGCATAGCTAGAGGTTCGGAGGCGAGGGGCTCTCCCCAAGGTAAGCCTGCCCTGATTGAGTTCATACTCTGGCGAACGTTGGCGGCGTAGTTGGATGTTGGCTATTATTTTTATGTAATACTCATCATTTTATTAATATTTTTAGTCAATAATCTTATTTTACCTATTAATATTAATATATTTTCCTCACAACCGATAATCATCCGGTCATACGGCATACCTATTTTCGGGACAGGCCGGCGTGATATTACCGCCCTGCTCGTCGTCATCGAGGTACTCTCGTGTCATTCAAACGGATCATTGCAATGGGAAACGGACTTCTGCCTGATGGCATGCTTTACCGCGCCTTATTCGAATACCGATACGCACTCCGGATTTTGCACAGCGCCGTACAGCCGGACTGGTACACCGGCCGGAAAAGGAGCATGGAGACCTTTCAGGACGTAGAGGGGCAAATGCATGAGATGATTCGCTCGCTGGAACAGGAACTGATGGCCCGGGGCCTGGATGTACCTCTGGCCTGACACACGTTACATGAGCAAAAAGCTACCGGCCGCTGCGCGTCCGGAGCGTGAAAAAATATATGGGACAGGTTGCCATCTCGATGCCGCAGACGAAGCGCATAGCACTCGTCGCGCACGACCATAAAAAACGCGATCTGCTGGAATGGGCGAAATACAATCGGGACGCCCTGGCCCGGCATGATATTTACGCTACGGGAACGACAGGCCGGGTGCTCGAGGAAGAACTCGGATTCCCCATACACAAGCTCCAGAGCGGGCCGCTCGGCGGGGACCAGCAGATCGGCGCGCGCATTTCCAACGAGGAGATCGATGCGCTGGTGTTTTTCTGGGATCCACTGCAACCGGCTCCTCACGACCCGGACGTAAAGGCGCTCCTGCGCATTGCGGTCGTGTGGAATATCCCTATTGCGTGCAACCGCGCCTCGGCCGACTTCATTTTTTCGTCGCCGCTGATGAGCGATCCGTACTCGCGCAGGCTGCCTTCGTACGATACGTACGTAGACCGGCCGATCGATACGTCGTTCAGGGAACCGGTTTCGCTATCCGACGATCTGCTGCTGAAATAGCCCCGGGGTTCAGAAGGCTACCCCGACGGACAGTACGGGCTCGACCCGGCCATGAGGGCCCACATTCAGCCCCACGTTGGTTCTCAGCCGGTCGTTGTGGAGCTTGGCCGTTACCGCCGCATCGACGGCCGAGACGAGGTGGTTGACGATGATGAGGGCCGATACACGGGACGCCCGGCGAAGCAGGTCGTTGGCATGGGCATGGTCGCGGGCGTAATCCCGAAAGCGTCCCTGTACGTTCGGCTTTGAGCCCCCGGGCCCGGTTCGTTCCGGATCGATTACGGCATCGATGTACGATCCGTCTGCCGTTTTCCAGTTGGGATAGTCCTCCCACCCGGGGGCAAACTGAAAGTATTTCCCGATCAGCTCGTAGTACTGTTGCTCTCCGAAGTAGGGGAGTTTATGCGAAAAGGCTGCGCCTGTCTCCGGGTGGTAGATGCGCGCCTCCACGGCGCGGATGTCGTTGAAAAACGCCCTCACCCGCTGCACGTCCGAGTATGCCCAGGTTTCCGGGTGGCTCCAGTCTATATCCGCAGGAATTTCAAACGTAGCCGGGGCCGCGTTCGGAAGCCAGTCGGCGTAGTCCTGGACCCATTCGGCGTAACGCCGGGGGCTCCAGTGGGCATGGGCGTACGCTTTGTAGGCGTCCTCGGCGTCGAGTCCATCGTTGTTGGACTGGATGTACGTCGTGATGACGAGGGCTTCGAGCGCCAGCGAAGCCGCCGCCTTGATCCAGGTCCGGTTGTATGCCTGTCCGGCGCCGGGCGCCACGGCGGAGAAAAAGAACGCCAGCGGGATGCTCCGGGAACGGGCGGCAGGGGTTGCGCCGGGGTGAGCGAAAGGCGAACCGTGCAGTAGCAGGGTACGCACCTCCGATGCGGCGGTGCGGGTAGAATCGGACGCCCCGGCCGAGGGAACCCGGAGGAGCGCCGGTAAAAGCAACCAGAGAACGATACAAAGACGATATAATCCGGATCGGGTCATCCTGTCAGGGCAAAATAGGGTGGGGAAACACCTACCGGGAGGCGATCTCGGCCTCCAGGTAGGGCATCAGGGCCCGCTCGAACCCTTCGAACGTCCCGGCCCCTACCGCATAGGCGCGCAGCACCCCTTCGCGGTCCACAATGTATGTAGTGGGGCGCACTTCGATGGTTCGGGAAAACGGTTCGGGCAAATCGCTCGGTGCGTCGATGTAGGCGCTTACGGTCCGAACGGGGGTGGACTTCTGGAAAGCCTGCAAGTCGGCGCGCGGCTCATCCGATACCGTCAGCACCACCAGGCCACGGTCGTGGTAGGCTTCCTGGAGGCGATTTAGTTCCGGAAGCTCCATCAGACACGGAGCGCACCAGGTTGCCCAGAAGTTGAGCAGGACCACCCGACCCCGGTAGGCCGCCAGATCGCGGGGCGCGTCGTCCTCGACGAGACGGAAGCGAAAGTTAGGGGCCGGCCGGTTCAACTCGGCTTCGCTTACCTGCGGCGTCGTCGCGGAGGGGGTTGAAGGGGCCGGAGGCTGGGTAGAATTCGGGGCACTCTTAGAAACGAGAAACAAGGTTGCCAGGGCCATAAATCCGACGAGACTAAAAAGTCCGATGCTCACCCCGTCGAATGCGTCCAGACGGACGCCCGCCTGTTTCCGACGCCACAGCAGGGCCATTGGCGCCAGAGCGGCGATCAGGACAGCAGCGGCCAGAAAAAGAATGAATGTACCGGTCATGATAGCCCCACAGGTTCACGGGTCGAACGAGAACAGTACCCCGAAATGCCACTGCATCTGACCTCCGTACCGAACGAATCGGCTCCCGTCGGGGGCGAAAAACCCCTCATCCAGCTCGAAATCGAACGCATCGAGGCCGTACGTAGCGCTGACGAACACGGCCGTCGGGAGCAGGTAGAACGACCCCAGCCCGAGCCGCAGTTCCGCCCCTACATCCTTCCGGAAAGGGCCGGCGTCGAACGAGGAGCCGCTCCACGCAGATGCCGCATCGGCATACAGGCGGCCGTACAGCTTGTCGATGTACGTAAACAGGAACTGTCGGTGGATGTTCGGCAGGATCGGCAGCGTATACGAAGCCTGAAGCCAGAGTATTTCGTTGCCGCCGAGCGCATAGAACGGATATCCCCGGGCGCCGATCAGTCCGCCGGCGTAATCGTTGTAGAAATCGTCCACGGCGCCGCCCAGTATGGTGCTCGCCCGCAACCGCAACCCGAACCCGTGGGTCCCTCCGTTCAGCTCCCCGGGGAGCCGCCGGCCCAAACGCGCATCCAGGGACAACCGATGATTTCTTACGGAGGAATACTTCGGTACGAGAATCCCGTCCTCGACATCGAACCGATCGAGCAGGCTTCCGGGTTCGTATTCGTACCCCAGCTCCGCCCGAAGCCCGTGCGGTACTACATCTCCGTTTCGGTAGGGGTGGGACGCTTCCAGATACGCTTTCGCTCTCAGGCCCTTGCCGATGTAGTACCGGGAGGAGGAGGCATCGACGGTCTGGTTCGCTTCACGAGAGAAAAACCGTTCCGTCGTGACCCGGTACGGACTGTACCGGTAGCCGACTTCGAGCAACAGGGCGCGATTAACCTTGCTCCGCAGGGCAATGTTGGCCTCCCAGAGGTTATAGGACAGGTCGGCGCGGGACGTATCGGGCAGGCACGCCGTACAGGGGAACTCCTCGATGGAAAGCCCCTGCTCCACGTTCCTTCGTATGTTGAACAACTCGACGGTAAGCTGAGGCGACCAGCGCTGCGGGATGATCCCGAAGCCTCGCAGGTAGTCGAACTGCACGAACACGTCGCGTTCGAGTTTCAGAAGATTGGATGGGGATATGAACCCTGTAAAGCTGTCGGCGTCTCCCGAAGCAGGCCCAACGAGCACCCCGCCGAAAAAGTTGAGGCCGTTCAGGATTTCGCGCGACCCGAAGTAGGCGCCGGCCTTCGTATTCCTCAACAGCGTCTCCCCGGCCGACCGCCGCCCCAATCCGGCATCGAGCCGCCCTCGCTCACGCGAAACGTACTGATCCAGCCGCAACACGGGGTAGAAGCTGAACGAAGTAAACAGGTTTTTATATTTCCCGATCGGTACGGAGAGCGGCAGCGCCTCACCGGTCTCGATGGGCGCTGAACCCTCGCGACGAATCACCTCGATGCGCCGGGGAGCCAGCGGCGTCAGGTCCGTATCGTCATAGGCGGCGAGCGCCGGCCAGATCGAACTGTCATCGTCGGTCGCTCCGGACTTCAGGAGGATGGATGGGGGCGTGTAGGCCGTTTGCTCACTCATCGGAAGGGGCCGGGGAGCGTCGAGGAGCGCGATTTTGTAGCCGTCCCACTCGTACCGCGCGAAGGCTATGCGCCCGTCCTGCGCCACCGAGGGCATGAAAGCGCCGCCCACCACATTGGTCAGGCGCTCCGGAGTGAACGCATCCCCGGCCTTAATCCCCGAAGGCGGAACGGCGTCGAGATCCAGCCGGTACAGATTGAATATGCCCGAGCGGTCCGATGCGAAGTGCAGAGTCCGCCCATCCGGACCGAAGGCGGGGGAGCGTTCATCGGCGTCGGTAGCCAGCACGACCGAAAGGTCCGTTCCGTCCGGCCGGACCCGGTACAGATCCCTGCCGTGCCGTGCGGACCGGGCGAAGTAAATCCATTCACCCGAGGGACGCCACACGGGATCGCTCACCTGCGTACCATCTGCGAAGCGGGTTACGGGACGGGTTAAGCCCGTCCCCGGATCGAGCAGAAACAGGTTGGTGCTGCCGTCGTCCTGCCGGACGAACGCAATTCGGGAGCCGTCGGGAGCGTACGCCGGGGCCGTTGCCCGTTGATCCCGGGTCAGGCGGCGCGATTTTCCGGACTCCAGGTCCACTTCGTACAGATCGTCGTAGAAGTAACCGGCGCGGGTGTCGCGCGTGCGGGCGTAGGCAATGGCCTTGCCGTCCGGACGCCAGGCGATCGAGCCGCCTGCCTCGCGCACGACGGCATGACCCAGTGCGCAGGTATAGGCGATCGGAGCGGCGGCGCCCCCGACATCGAAGCTCGTGAATTCACCCGTCTGAAGGTCGCGCACGTACAGCGCGGTGCGGCTGTAATCCTCGCCCCGGTTGGAAAGGTAGGCCACCCGGTTTCCGTCCGGCGAAAAGCGGGGGTAGAAATTCTGGAACCCCTCCGGCTCGATCGGGCGGCCCTCCACCGGATCGTCTCGGATGGCCTGCGTCTTATCCGCGTAGACCTGCCGAAGCGTGTCCATCCAGGCATCATAGATCTCCCCACCCGGTACGCCGAGGGCGTCCTCTACGGCCTGCTCGAAATTCCAGTTGGACCTCCGTGCGAGTTGCTCGCTTATGCGGCGCAGGGCGTCCTCGCCATAGGTGTTTACCAGATACTGCGTGAATGCAAAGCCGTGGTTGTATACCCCTTCACGCAACAGGCTCGTATGGGAATAGAAGCCGCCCATCTCGGCCAGACTCATTTCCCTTCCGGCCAGCACCCGGGTGCGGAGCAGCATATCCCGATGGGCATCCCACCGGTCGTAGCCCATACCGGCCCGCTGGAACTGGGCCGTTCCCTCGGCGAACCAGGCCGGATTGTTCAACATCGGGATCGGATAGGAGAGGATGCCGTTCGGATAGCCGTACAGTACGTCCGGGCGCTTTACGTCCTCGTAGTGGAGGAATTGCAGGTAGAGAAACGGCAGCCTGCGGTCGGCCCGCATCGTTTTCTGCACCTGGATGATATGCGTGAATTCGTGGGCAATGACGTTTCGCAGCCAGTTGTGGTCGCCGCGGAGCGGCGAATCGAGGGCCGGCGCCCAGATGTCGATTTTATTGTCGAAGAAATAGGCCGCCCCGTTGGAATAGTCCTCGTAATCCTTGAGAACGAACGTCACTTTCGTATCCGGCTCGTGCCGGTACAGTGCGGTTAGCGGCCCGTACACTTCTTCCGCGATCCGGGCCACTACCTGGGCCGTGCGGCTGCTGCCCGCCCCGCTCGAATCGGCGTGAAAGACGACGTGGAAATGCTCCGTCTCGATGGTATACCAGTCGAGACCAAGGCGGGGGTATTCGTACAGCGAGGGCGATATCTGCGCGAGGGCAGGCGACCATACGGGCCAGAACCCTGCGATCAGCACGGCGAGGATGCCACACCGAAGCCCTGCACTCGGGCGGTGCGGCTGATGTTTCTGCCGGCCGTATGCGTCACGCCATGCCTGCACGATTATTCCCCAGACGATCATCGATCTAACGTATTACCGCCATTTTGATCAGGCGCGTATCGGTTTCTCCCGACGGAGTTCGGGCAACCAGGCG
>CBDUBS010000139.1:0-9721 GCA_965365445.1 uncultured bacterium
GCTCGCGGAGCTGCCGCCGGTATTCGACGGCTTTGTACACGCCATACCCGAGTGCCATAAAGCCCAGCACCGACACGGCGGCGATGACGCCGACGTACTTTTTGCGCCGTTTCGTTTCGACGTGCCGGATCGCCTGCCGGATCATCATCGTATGCTCGCCCGCATCCCCCTTCTGGTCCACATAGCGGCGGATGTAGAAGGAAAGCGACCCATCGGATGGGTCCGGCGGAGCGGCTGCGGAGGGAGGAGAGGGGACCGTATCGCCGGGAGAGGGCCGCGGCGTCTCCGCGACCAGCATCACCGTTCGGTCCGGCTCGGCCGGCGAAGCCAGCGATACCGCCAGCGAGGGCCCTTCTTCACCGAGGCGAATTTCCGAACCGTCCGGTAAAGGCGCCCGCTCGATGCGCCGGCCGTCGAGGTAGGTGCCGTTTGTACTTCCCAGGTCGCGCACCCACCATTGGCCTTCCTCGAAAAACACTTCGGCATGGATGCGGCTGGCCCGCCCCTGATCGATCCGCACGTCGCAGGCGGCGTCTCGCCCGATCCGGAATGCCTCCTCGAATACATACGTACCCTCCGGCGCCATGACGGTGACGGAGGGTCGGACGGCAACGTGGGAGGATGTGCTGCGGTCGGTCATGGTCGCATCGGCCGGCGACAAGGAACGATCTGTTCCGGTCGCCTTGAATAATATTTGAAAATAATTCATACGTAGCGTATTATGAACATTTCGTGCAGGTCGCTCCCGAATTCACAGAACCAGCCGTCCGGCATGGGCTCGCGACCGGCCGGAACCATTCCAGGTACGGTATGAGCAGCGAACTGGCTCTGGCGTCCGTAACGGCCCTCCTGAAGCGCGAGCTCGAAAACGGGCTCGTCGCGCTCGGGGCTACCAAACATCTCGGCAGCGACGTAACCGTATCTGCCCTGCCCCCGGATCGCATCACCACCGGATCCGACGAGCGGGCGCAGATCAACCTGTTCCTGTATCAGGTGGACCCCAACGTCTCGTTTCGCTCGGCCGCCCCGGCTGCGGGTCGTCCCCGCGCTTCCGTTCCGGCGGGCTTCGATCTGAAGTACCTGCTCACGGCTTACGGCAGCCGCGACCTGGAGGCGGAGCTCGTGCTTGGGTATGCCCTCCGCATCTTCCGGGATACGCCGATGCTGGACCGCGAGCGGGTGCGCGCCGCACTCGAAACCCTGTCCTCGAACGGAAACGGGAAAGTGAGCTCGCCGGTGCTCGCCTCATTCGGAACGCAGGGGCTGGCCGAACGGGTCTCCGACATCACGATCGGGCAGGTTTTCCCGGGTATGGAGGAGTTCTCGCGGTTATGGTCGGCCCTGCAGGCGCGTATGCGTCCTTCCGCACTATTCAAGGTTTCGGTGGTCGTATTCGATGCACAGGAACAGCCCGCCTGAAGAAGCCCTCTCGAAAAAGCCGGAGGAATGGCAGGAGTTCAACCGGCAATACCTGGCCGCCGCCCTGGGTCCGGTGCGCGAACGGCTCCGTGGGCACATCGACGGCCGGGGCCCGGTAGAGCCCGCCCCGCCGGAGAACCAGCCCGAAGAGACGGCCCTCGAACGACTGCGGCAGGGATTTCGGCTGTCGGCCTTCGAGCGCGACGTGCTCCTGCTCTCGGCCGGGGTGGAGCTGGATAGCGATCTCGCCCGGCTCTGCGGAGAAGCCCTCGGCAAAGGAGAAACAGCGTTCCCAACCTTCAGCCTTGCGCTGGCCCTGTTTCCAAACGCCCACTGGAGCGCCCTTTCTCCCGCATCGCCACTCCGCTACTGGAAGCTGATCCGGCTGGAATCGGGCCGGAGCCTGACACGGAGCCCCCTCCAGATCGACGAGCGCATCCTGCATTACCTCACAGGGGTCACGTACCTGGACGAGCGGTTGGCCGATCTGGTATCGCCTGTTCTCGGCGCGGTTGATCTGGTGGCATCGCACCGGGAGCACGCTCGCCGGATCGTCGGATTGTGGGCGCAGGCCCGCACGAGCGGCGTCGTACCGCTCATCCAGCTCGTCGGGGCGGACTTGCTGATGAAGCGCTCCATCGCGGTGGCGGCCTGCCGGGCGACCCGGCTGAACGTAATGGTGGCCGGCGCCAACGCCCTGGGGGAGCATGCTCAGGACCTGGGGGCCGTGGTGCGCCTCTGGGAGCGCGAATCGACCCTGAACGGCTACGCTCTGTTGCTGGAAGCGGACGACGCCGGGCGCGAGGAGCCGGGCCACACCGTCACCGTGCGCCGGTTGCTGGAGCAAACACGCGGCCCGCTGCTCTACTCCACTCGCGAACGGCAACAGCCCGTGCAACGCCTCACCGTCACCATCGACGTCGATAAACCAACCCTCGGAGAGCAGCGGGATCTGTGGAACCGGGCCCTGTCGGGGATGCTGCCCGACCACGAGGCCCAGTCGGAAATGCTGGTGGCCCAGTTCAACCTGAGCCCCCATACGCTGCTGGCGGCGGCTACCGAGGCCGCCGGACGGTTGAGCGCCCCGGATGAAACGGGCCCGGCGCTGGTGGTGTGGGAATCCTGCCGGAATCAGGTGCGGCCGCGCCTGGACGACCTGGCGCTCCGCATCGAGCCGGCGGCCGGCTGGGAAGACCTCGTGCTCCCCGAAGCGCAGATGGACACGCTACGCGAGATGTCCGCCCACGTCCGGCAACGGACGCACGTGTACCTCTATTGGGGCTTCGCCTCGAAAGGCCGCCGGGGGCTGGGCATCAGCGCCCTGTTCTCCGGCACGAGCGGCACCGGGAAAACTACCGCCGCCGAGGTGATCGCCCGGGATCTGCACCTGGACCTGTACCGGGTGGACCTGAGCTCCGTCGTGAGCAAGTACATCGGGGAAACCGAGAAGAACCTGCGCCGCATCTTCGACGCGGCCGAGGAGGGCGGCGTGCTGCTCCTGTTCGACGAAGCCGACGCCCTGTTCGGAAAGCGGAGCGAGGTGAAAGATTCGCACGACCGGTACGCCAACATCGAGGTAAGCTACCTGCTCCAGCGCATGGAGGCCTACCGGGGCCTCGCGATCCTGACGACCAACCAGAAAAGCGCCCTCGATACGGCCTTTCTGCGCCGCCTGCGCTTCATCGTCCACTTCCCGTTCCCCGATGCCGCCCAACGAGCGGAAATCTGGCGGCGGATCTTCCCTGCGGCCACCCCCCGGCAGGGCCTCGATCTCGAAAAACTCTCCCGCCTGAACGTATCCGGGGGGAATATCCGCAACATCGCGCTCAACGCGGCCTTCCTGGCGGCCGACGCCGGCGAAGCCGTACAGATGAAGCACATCCTCCGGGCGGCCCGCACCGAATACGGCAAGCTGGAAAAAACCCTCACGGATGCCGAAACGGAAGGGTGGGTAGGTCGCGAATCATGAATTCGTAACAATCTCTCTGGAAAGGCTTGTGAAGGAATCAAGAATGATGCATATTTAACGATTATTCACAAAACGTACGTTCGGCGGAAACAATGAGCCGCCCGAGCTTCGCCTTTTCTCTCAACGGCATCGAACCCGACGGCGGCGAGCGGCCCCGTCTCAAGGAAGGCAGGTGTGGAGTAAGCCCGCATCGTCGGTATGATTCATCCGGCAGGTGCGTGTCCCGTTCGATGAGCCTTTGTGGCGCCCCCGGGCGCCGGCGCCCGTCCGATAAACCGGAAGCTCGAGGACATTTCCGTTCGAGCGCTTCCGGTCGTGTTGCCCTTGTCCGACGTCCGAATGCACCTCCGCACCCGATCAATCGGACGGGATGTTCTGCATCACTGGCTGTTCCGAACATCGGTGTGCGGCGGTACCGTTTTCCAGTCATGGAACAAGAAGGAGGAGGGATCATGCGCGAACGAATAAAAACACAACGGCATAATCCGGAGGCAGAACGCACGAGCAAGCCATCCCTGCGCAGCCGGCTGGAACGGCCGGTCGGGGGGCGGCCCCTTGAGTCGTCGGTCCAGGCGGCCCTGAGCCCCCGGCTGGGGCATTCGCTATCCTCGGTTCAGATCCATGCCGATGCCGAAGCCCATACGCTGGCTTCGTCGCTCGGGGCTCGGGCTTTCACGACCGGGCCGGATATATACTTCCGCTCCGGGGCATACGCGCCCGATACGCCTGAAGGGCTGCACCTGCTGGCGCACGAACTGACCCATGTGGTCCAGCAGGAAGCGGGACCGGTGCCCGGTGCGGAAACGGAAGCCGGGGTGTTCGTCAGCGAATCCTCGGATGGGCACGAACAGGCCGCCCGCGCCGCGGCCGACGGCGTGATGCTCGGCATGGCGGCTCCGGCCGTCCCGGCTTCGGCGGGGGCGCCGGCTCCCGGCTCGGGCGGCGTCTCGGTGCAGCGGGAGGACGACGACGATGCGCCCTTCTGGGAGAGCGGCATCTTCCACGCCATCAGCGGCGCGGCCGGGTTGTTGCCCGGCCCCGTGGGAGGGGTGGCCAAGCTGCTCCGGCACCCGTTCCAGATGGCCGAAGGGATTTCCGGGGCCGCCGAAGGGGATGTCCTGGGAGGGGTGCAAGGCATCGGCGGGGCGATCACGAGCGTTGCCAGCGGCATCGCGGGCCTGAGCGGATTCTCGGCGCTGGGCGCAGGCGGACTGGGCGGGTTGTTCGGTAACCTCGGAGCGCTGGGCACCGTGGGCGGCCTCGGAGCCGACGCGGGCCTGACCATGGGTGCGGGTTCTGCCCTGACGGGCGGCGGCCTCTCCGGTGCGGCTGCCCTCGGACCGGCCGCCCTGGTGGCGGCGGCTGGTCTCGGCGGCCTCGGCATCGGCAGCCTGATCGCAGAGCACACGGGCATTGACGAAGCCATCGGCGACGGCCTGTTCGACCTGCTGGGCCCCGGCCCCGGCCTCTGGCTGGCCGACACCTTCGGGCTTTAATCATAACCGGCCGTGCTACAGGAGATCCACGGAGCCCTGCAACGACTGGTGTACGAACACAGCCGCCTCGATGCGCGGGAAATCGACGTGCGCTTCGAAGCGCCCACACGCGAATGGAGCCAGGGACTGACGCTGCCGACCATCGACTTCTACCTGTTCCAGGTGCGGGAGAACACGGATCTCCGCTCGGCCAACTACACCGCCACGCGGACCGGCAGCGGCTACGTAAAACGGTTTCCGCCCCGCCGGTTCGACCTGTTTTACATGGTCAGCGTGCATACGTCGTCTATCGTGGACGAGCATCAGGTGCTCTGGGAAGTGCTCCGCACGCTCCTGAAGCACGCGGAATGGCCCGAGGACGTGCTGACGAACGGCCTCCGGAACGCCGACCCGCCGGTATCGGGGCGCGTGGCGCAGCCCGACGAGGATATCGACTTGATGGACCTGTGGAGCAGTATGGAAACGGCTCCCCGGGCGGCGCTGGCCTACGTGCTGACCGCGCCGCTGGACCTGGACATTACGTTCGAAGGTCCGCTGGTGCTTACCCGTCTGGCCCGGTACGTTCGGACTTCACCGGACCGGGCATTGTACACCGAACGGGTGCACATCGGCGGCATCGTGAGGGATAAAGATGGAAATCCGGCGCCGGGTGTGAAGGTGGAACTGGAAGGAAGCGCGGCGCCGGCGATCATGACCGACGAGGAAGGCCGGTACGTTTTCCCGAACATTCCGAAGGGAACCGTCCGGCTGCGAGCCGACACCGGGCGCGGCAAGCCGGTATCGGCCACGTTCGAGGTGCCGGGGCCGGGGTACGACATCGCCCTGACCTCGGTAAAGGAGTAATCGGGTTGCAAAGGGTTCGTCTTCATTTCATTCACCCATCAGGAGGAGCACCATGCCAGAATATCTCTCTCCAGGCGTCTACATCCAGGAAGTGGACAGCGGGCCGCGCCCCATCGAGGGCGTCGGAACGGCTATGGCGGCGTTCGTCGGGTTTGCCCCCGCCGGCCCGCCGAACCGGCCGGTACTCATCACCAACTGGTCGCAGTACGTCGATACGTTCAGCGCGTTGGAAGAAGGAGGCCAGCGCAATCCCCACATGCCGGGTGCGTTCCTGTCGCACTCCGTGTACGGCTATTTCCTGAACGGAGGGGGCCGGTGTTACGTAACCCGCGTCGTGGCAGGGGCCAACGGCAAGGCCGGCGGAAAGGAAAAAACACAGCTCCAGCTGCCCAGCGGCAGTTCGAAAGCATCCCCGTCGCTGACGATCCGGCCCAAGGGAGCCCCGGCCGAGGACATCCAGGTCGTCGTGGAACAGGCCAAACCGGACGACGGCGAAAAACCCAACCCGGAGCTCTTCACGATGCGCGTGAAAATGGGCTCGGTGGAAGAAGCCTACGAAGGCCTCACGCTGGGCAAAAAAGGCGGTAAAGGCGCCGTCGACACGGTCACGGCCACCAGCGTGCTCATCGAGCTCATCGAGGAGCAAACGACCGGATCGGTGGCCGAACGCACCCCCAAAGCCGGCACCTACGTTCTGAAGGCAGCCGAGCAGCCCACGGTGCCCGCCGTAAGCTCGAACGACTTCGTCGGTGACGTATCGGCCCGGACGGGCCTGGAAGGACTCGAAATCGCCGAGGAAGTAACCATGGTCTGCTGCCCGGACGTCATGGCCGCCCTGCAAATGGGCGAGTTCGACCGGGACGGCGTCAAGGCGATCCAGCTCGCCATCATCAACCACTGCGAGCGCATGGGCGACCGCATGGCGATCCTGGATACACCCCCCGACCTGTCGCCCCAGGAAGCCAAACGCTGGCGGGAACGGGACACCAATTTCGACAGCAAGTATGCCGCCATGTACTACCCCTGGATCAAGGTGGCCGGACCGGACGGGCGGCCGCTGGCGGTGCCCCCGAGCGGGCACATCGCCGGCATCTACTCCCGCAACGACAACGAGCGCGGGGTGCACAAGGCCCCGGCAAACGAAGTCATCCGCGGAGCGCTTGAAGCGGATACGCAGGTAACGAAAGGCGAACAGGACGTACTCAACCCGGTCGGGGTCAACTGCATCCGGAGCTTCACGGGCCGCGGCATACGGGTATGGGGGGCCAGAACGCTGAGCAGCGATCCCGCGTGGCGGTACATCAACGTCCGCCGCCTGTTCAACTACGTCGAGAAATCCATCGAACGAGGAACCCAGTGGGTCGTGTTCGAGCCCAACGACGCCGACCTGTGGGCCCGGCTCAAGCGCGATGTGGAAGCGTTCCTGACGAATACCTGGCGAGACGGTATGCTGTTCGGGCGAAGCCCGGGTGAAGCCTTCTTCGTGAAGTGCGACGAAGAACTCAACCCGCCCGAGGTCCGCGACGTGGGCCAGCTCGTCATCGAGGTAGGCATGGCCCCCGTGAAACCGGCCGAGTTCGTCGTGTTCCGCTTCAAACAATGGGCGGGCGGCGGCGCCTGAACCAACCGATCATCAGCACACACCAATCAGCATAGGAGGCGCTTGCTATGGCGAATACAGATCCTCTCGTATCTGCATGGTTCGGGATCGAGTTCCAGGGACAGATTACCGGCGCGTTCAAGGAGTGCACGGGGCTGGGCAGCGAAAACGAAGTGGTGGAATACAAGGCCAGCGGCCAGAAAGGCGAGTACGTCATCAAGAAGGTGCCCGGCCGCATGACGTGGAACGACATTACGCTCAAACGCGGCATCACCGACGCGATGGACATGTGGGACTGGCGCAAGCTGGTCGAAGAAGGCAAAATCGACGAAGCCCGGAAAAACGGATCCATCGTGATGTTCTCGCAGGACAACAAGGAAATGGCCCGCTGGGATTTCAACAATGCCTGGCCGAAAAGCCTCAAAGGCCCTACGGCGAACGCGGCCAACAACGAAGTGGCCATCGAAGAACTCACGATCACTCACGAAGGCTACAAACGCGTCAAGTAGCGGCTGACCGGGCCGACGGGTTCAACACCGTCGGCCCGTTGTGAGGGTAGACATGCTGCAAACGGAATATGCGTTCACGCTGCCGCGAGGGTACGTGGACGAGCACGGCGACCTGCACCGCGACGGCGTGATGCGGCTGGCGACGGCGCTCGACGAAATCGCCCCGCACGAGGATACCCGCGTCCGCGCCAACGACGTCTATATCGGCGTACTGCTCATCAGCCGGGTGGTCACCCGGCTGGGCGGCATCGCTCCGGTGCCGGTTTCCGTAATCGAACGTCTGTTTGCCGGCGACTTCGTGTACCTGCAAAATCTGTACGTTCGGATCAACGGGGTCGGGTCGGACGAAGTGATCGAAACCGCGTGCCCCCAGTGCGGAACGCACTTTCTGGTTGATTTGCGCATGGAGGATGCCGTATGAGCGAACCGGGCTCGCCGGCCGGGCGCAGCGAAGCGGAATCCGGTTCTTCGGGTGAGGAACGGGCTAACCAGGACGGAATCGACCTGGAAAAGCTGGCCGATAAGGTCTACGATCTCATGCGAAGCGATGCCCGCCTGGACCGGGCGCGCGGCCGGCATCTGAACCGGCTCCGCCACGAAGACCGCCGCAAGCCGGGTTGGGGATGAAGGAATTTATCCGACGTAACCGGACGGAAATACTATGGATCAGGACGCCTTTCCAAATTGCCGGTTCTATGTGGAAGTGGACGGCATCGCCCGGGCCGTGTTCACCGAAGTGAGCGGGTTACAGGTGGAAACCGAGGTGGAAGAATACCGGGAAGGGGGCGCCAACAGCTATGTCCACAGCCTGCCCGGCCGCGCGAAAGCGGGCCGCCTGACGCTCAAACGCGGCATTGCCTCTACAAACGAGTTCTTGAAATGGTGCCTGGATGTGGTCCAGGGCAAAATCACCCGCAAGAGCATGTCGGTGGTGATGTACACGGTTGAAGGGGAGGAGCTGATGCGCTGGAATTTCGTCGGGGTGATCCCGGTGAAGTGGAGCGGCCCCTCCCTCAAAGCCGATGCGGCCACGATGGCCGTCGAATCCGTGGAACTGGCTCACGAAGGGCTAACGCTGGCCTGACCGGAGTAAAAGAACGAGACGCCCGATTCTACATAGCGCCCTGCGACGAAGGTTGGACGGGTACCGGCGGTTCGCCCGTCAGGTAACGGTCCACCATGCCCTGGGCCCTCGGGCGGCCTCGAACGGCCGGCGCTTCATTCCGGGCCGGCCCCTGGAACCGGGCTCGGAACCGTTCGCAGAGGAGATGATCCCGGCGGTAGAGGCGTTGGAGGCGGCTTGGCCGGAAGCAACTGAGGGGGTCGAGGAAGCCCCTGTCGCGCCGGTTCCGCATACCCGCGTCTACCATAGGGAACCGGCGCAATCCTCTGCGCAGCGGCAGGAAACGCCTCCGGTTCGCTCTGCCGCATCTTCCGAGGTCTCTCCAGGGCCTCAATCCATTTCGCCGCGCGAGGCCGTTGCATCGGAAGCAGGTAGGTCCGTCGAGGACGACCTCTCCGCTTCCAGAGATTCGACGGAAGAACGGTTCTCCGCTTCCGAAAAGCCTGCCCCTCCTCTGCCGGGTCGAACCCCTGAACCGGCGCCGGTCGTACCGGGCGGAGCCCCTCCCGTATCGTTCGAGGTGCGCGAAGCCCGGCGGCCGCGCCCCCCGGCCTCTCCTGTGCCGGATGAACCCTCCGCCGGAGCAATCCCGGAAGCCGCTGAAGCGGCCGGCGCTCCGACGGGCTTCCCTCCCGAGCGCGGGGCGGAACCCGAAAGCCTGACGGCCTCCCGCGAAGAAGCACGGGCTTCCTCCGGTGCCGCCGACAGGCCGGACGGACCCCTGCCGGAAGCCTCCACCCCGCCCCCGGTGGTGAAACCCGC
>CBDUBS010000140.1:0-9662 GCA_965365445.1 uncultured bacterium
GCCACCCTCCTGCTCGAACGGGGCGATTGGGCCTGTGGTACTTCCAGCCGAAGCACCAAACTGGCGCACGGCGGCGTGCGGTACCTGAGGCAGGGCAACCTGTCGCTCGTCGTGGAAGCCCTGAAGGAACGCAGCATCCTGCGCCGAAACGCTCCCCACCTCGTCCGCAGCATCCCGTTCATCGTACCGGTATACCGATGGTGGGAAGGTCCGTACTACGGCGCCGGACTGAAAATGTATGACCTGCTCGCCGGCCGCTCCGGCTTCGGACGCTCCCGAAACCTTTCCCGGGAAGAAACGCTCGCCCTGGCGCCCGCTCTCGAACCGGAGGGGCTGGACGGCGGCGTCGTCTACCACGACGGCCAGTTCGACGACGCCCGCCTGGCCCTCAACCTGGCGCAGACGGCCGCCGGGCATGGCGGCATCCTGCTGAACTACTTCCGCGTTACCGCCCTCCTGAAAACGGAGACGGAAACGGCCGGCGTGACGGCCCAGGATGAGCTATCCGGCGCCTCCTTCGACATCCCGGCCCGCGTGGTCATCAACGCCACCGGCCCCTTCGCCGACGAAGTCCGCCGGATGGATTACCCGGGGGCGCAATCCCTCGTCAGCCTGAGCCAGGGAACCCACATCGTTCTCGACCGCTCGTTTCTCCCCGGCGATACCGCCCTCATGGTTCCTCGCACCGATGACGGCCGGGTCCTGTTTGCGATTCCGTGGGGCCGGGTAGTCCTCGTCGGCACTACGGATACACCCATTCATTCGGCCGTGGCGGAGCCCGTCCCGCTCCCGAACGAGCTGGATTTTCTGCTGGATCACGTCGGGCGGTACCTGGTACGCCCCCCGCGCCGGGAGGACATCCGTAGCGCCTTCGCGGGTCTGCGCCCCCTCGTGGCCGGCTCCTCCGGCGAAGCGGACACGGCCGACCTTTCCCGCGATCACTCCCTGACGCTCTCCCCTTCGGGGCTGGTTACCCTTACCGGCGGAAAGTGGACCACGTACCGCAAAATGGCTGAAGACGCCGTCGACCTGGTGGCTGTCGTGGCCGACCTGCCGGAGCGGCCCTGCCGGACCCGTCGCCTCCCGCTCCACGGCAGCCACTCGGACGCCGAGCGATTCGGTGCGCTCGACTTCTACGGCAGCGACGCTCCCGCCCTGTTGCAATGGATGCAGAAGCACCCGGAGATGCAACAACCTCTCCACCCGCAGCTGGCGGTGCGGATAGGGCAGGTGGTCTGGGCAGCGCGATACGAGATGGCGGAAACGGTGGAGGATGTGCTGGCCCGGCGTACGCGCTCGTTGTTGTTCCATGCGCAGGCGGCCCTCGAAGCGGCGCCCAGAGTGGCTTCCGTGCTCGCCGCAGAACTGGGACGCGATGAGGCATGGCAGACTCGCCAGATCGACTCCTTCCGCCGGACGGCCGAAGGGTTCCTGCCGGCCCGAACTACATAATCAGCCAGGCGGCAGCGAAGCATAACCCGGATATCAGCGCCGAAGCCGGTATCGTCAGCACCCACGCCCACACGATCGTCCCGGCCACCCCCCACCGCACCGCCGACAGCCGCCGGGTTGCTCCCACGCCGACGATCGCTCCGGTAATGGTATGGGTGGTGCTGACGGGAATGCCGCCGAAGGTCACGCCGATGATGGAGACCGCTGCCGCCGTCTCGGCGCTGAACCCGCCTACCGGCTTCAGTTTGGTGATGCGGGAACCCAGGGTATGCACGATGCGCCAACCCCCGGAAAGTGTCCCCAGCCCGATAGCCGCATGGCAGGAGAGCACCACCCAGAGCGGAATATCCGCCGTCGCTGTAGGGTTGAGACCCGAAGCCACCAGCACCCCCGCAATGATGCCCATGGTTTTCTGCGCATCGTTCCCCCCGTGGCCCAGGCTGAAAAGGGCCGCCGAAACGAGCTGTCCCTTACGAAACAACTTGTCTACCCGGTTCGGCGCCCAGTTGCGGAAAATCCACATGACCGTCACCATGACCAGAAATCCGAGCCCCGCCCCGATGAGAGGCGAGAGGAAGATGAACAACACGATCTTGATCCATCCGGAGGGAATGATGATGCCAAAACCCGCTGCGGCAATGGCCGCGCCTGCGTAGCCCCCTACGAGCGCATGCGAAGAACTGGATGGAATGCCGAAGAACCATGTGATCAGGTCCCATGCGATAGCGCCCAGCAACCCGCATAAAAGCACCGCCAGCTGCCACTCCGAGCGGATATCGGTGAGGCGGATGAGGCCCTGCCCGATCGTTTTGGCGACCTCCTCGCCGAGGATCAGGAACGCAATGAAATTGAAAAACGCCGCCCAGACGACGGCCGCTCCCGGCGAAAGCACCCGCGTGGATACGATGGTCGCTATCGAGTTGGCTGCATCGTGGAAACCATTGATGTAGTCGAAAACGAGCGCTACCCCGATGATGATCAGCACGAAAAGCAGTGAGGTATCCACGGGCAAAAGGGCTGTTTCAGGCGTTCTTGACCACGATACCGTTCAGGACCTTCGCGACCTTCTTGCAGCGGTCGAGGCTGCCTTCCATCGTCTCGTAAATCTTGAGCCACTTGATGGTCTCCAGCGGATCGTTTCCCGGCAGAAAAAGCTGCTGGATGGCCTCTTGCGAAACCCGGTCCCCTTCCTCTTCAAGGTGACGGATGCGGGCGATGGGTTCGCCCATGTCGCTGCGCGATTTCAGCATTCCGACGGCCCGCACCAGCTCTCCGACGGCATCCTGCAACAGGTGGGCCAGGGTCCGGGCGGCCGGCGTGGAATCGCTCACTCCGAACAGCACGGTCAGCCGGGCAATCTGATTCACCATATCCATAATGTCGTCCAATTCGATCGCGAGCACGTAAATATCCTCGCGGTCGAGGGGGGTGATGAAGCTGCCGTTGAGCTTCTCCACGATGTCGGCGGAGTGCCGGTCGCAGATGCGCTCGATATGCTTTATTTGTTCGGCGTACTCGGCATTGCGCTCGAATTCATCAAACAGGCGGGCATACAATGCGGCGCCTTCGTGTATCTGCGCGACGAACGCATTGAGCAGATCGAAATACTTTTCGTTTTTTGGGATCAGTCCCATGAGCCGCAAGTCCTTTGTTCGATGGATGGCGGAAACGGCGCCGGATTATGGGGCGGAAATGTAACACCCTCGTGGTAAACCGGGCAGGCTCCCGACACTTATCAACCACTAATTCTTAATACAGGGGTAACATTGCCGCAATCATCGCATAATATCGGATTCGTATGGGACGCTTGACACGGCAACCGAAAGACGGATGGATGTAGACAGGGTAGCAGCCGTTCCCTATCGGTATCGAAAGGGCAAAGTGGAGGTGTTACTGATCACCTCGAAGGGTACGGGGCGCTGGATCTTGCCGAAAGGGCACATCGAGGAGCGGCTGGGAGCGAAAGGGTCCGCATTGCTGGAAGCGTTCGAAGAAGCCGGCGTGGAAGGAGAGGTGCATGTCGTCCCGGTCGGGCGCTACGGACACCGGGATGCGGAGGACATGCAGATCCAGGCCTACCTGCTGCGAGTAACGAGGGTATTCAAGCAGTGGCCGGAACGAGCGCACCGCCGCCGCCGCTGGGTGGAAATACGGAAGGCCCTGAGCCTGGTCGATGCGGACGTGCGGGAGATACTGTACGTAGCTACCGAGCTGCTGATCTGACCGGGCGGGAAGCGTCGGCGATGCGATGCTCCGGACGGCAAAGCAGGTTCTGCGTAACGAACAACGCCCCGCTATCTCCGGTCGCTATACCGATGCCCTGAACCGTATACAGGCTGCTCAGTAAGTTGGCTCGGTGCTCCGGGCTATCCATCCAGGCCGCTACCGCCTGCCGGGCCAGCTCTTCGGTCGTTTTCCATTCGTACCGCGTCTGCTTCGTACCGTCTGCAAGCGTAGCCGTGGTATATGAAGCGTACCGATGCGTAAGAAACAGGTTCTCGCCGACGCCTTCCACGATCGTATCGTCAAGCCGGGCCGTCGTGGCGATAAAGGCCCGGGAGGCCCGTTCCGAGGCATCCTCTCCCCGCCGGTTGATGTGCCCGAAATACCTGTTGCGGGCCATATCCTCACTGTGGCGGCGAGCTACGTCCTCCAGACTTTCCGACCAGATCAGTTCGGGCAGGCCGCGCCCGGTGCGTACGGCGTTCACTTCCCGGTGCACGGCCAGCGCCAGCCGATCCGGGCTGACGGACGGGGCGGAGGACTCCATGAAGGCCGGATCCGGCTGCAACAGACTCGCCATTACGTCCCCCGAACCGTACGGCGAACCCGCATACGGAACGGAGCGGCATCCCGCAAGCGCAACGATCCACAGCAAGCCCGCAGCGGCGACGGCATATCTGTAGAAGTACGTGCGCATGGCGTTGAATTACAGGCGTTCGGCTCGTTAACAATTCGATAACATTACCATAATGATACGGTAATGAATACCAGAGTTTCCGTTCGTCAGGAAAATGGGTTTTCGTTTCGTCAGGGATTCCCTGACAGCCATCCTTCAGGGCCGTCACGGCCGTTCGCACCGTATATTGTCCCCGGCCTTCATCCACCGCCGGACATCCCACCCCTATGCAGGAGCGCGTTTTCGTAGGCTTCGGCTTCGGCCCCATCCAGAGCGGCCTGTTTTTGTTCGAGGCGTATCGCTCCGGACGGTTCGGACGGCTGGTGGTAGCGGAGGTTCAACCGGAAGTCGTACGGGCCGTGAGGGAGAACGGGGGAACCTACCGGGTGAACGTTGCCGGTGTTGCGGGCATCGAAACCCTGACCGTAGAGGGGGTGGAGATGCTCGATCCGGCCGTGCCCGCCGACCGGCGTCGCCTCGTCCAGACCATCGCAGAGGCTTCCGAGATCGCTACGGCGCTGCCCAGCGTGGCTTTCTACGAAAAGGGCGCTCAGGCCGTGGCCGGATTGCTCGCCGAAGGGCTGTCCGGAAAAGGAGAGGCGGGAGGTCCGCCGGCGGTGGTCTACGCGGCAGAAAACCACAACCATGCCGCCCGGTTATTGGCGGAAGCCGTACGAAGGCGTCTCCCCGAATCTCGGGTCGCCGGAACGAAGGCTCAAGTCCAATTTCTGGATACGGTCATCGGCAAAATGAGCGGCGTGGTGGACAATGCCGAACGCATTCGTCGCGAACGCCTCTCCCCCGTTACGCCCGGCGAACCCCGGGCCTACCTGGTGGAGGAATTCAATCGTATTCTGATCAGCGGCATCGATCTGCCCGGCTTCCGGCGCGGCATCGAGGTGTTCGAGGAAAAGCCCGACCTGCTTCCGTTTGAGGAAGCCAAGCTCTACGGACACAATGCCACCCATGCCCTCCTGGGCTTCCTGGCCGCCCGGAGGGGGTTGACGTCCATGGCCGAAATCGAGTCGCATGGAGGCCTGTATCGGCTTGCCCGGGAGGCTTTCCTGGAGGAATCAGGAGCGGCGCTCATCCGGCGCCGGAACGGCATCGATCCACTCTTCACGCCTGAAGGGTACCGCCGGTACGCCGACGACCTGCTGGAACGCATGATGAATCCCTATCTCCGCGACGGGGTGGACCGCATCATTCGGGATCCCCTGCGCAAACTGGGATGGGACGACCGGCTGCTCGGCACGATGCGAATGGCTCTGGAAGAAGGTATTACGCCCGAGCGGTACGCCCTGGGCGCCGCTGCGGCGCTGGAACGGTTGGAAGAAGAATCCGGTTACGGCATCGGCCTGCTCGCCGCCGCAGCGGCGGGGACGCCTCCCTCCGTGCGCGATGCCGTACTGGCCCTGATCGCCGGGGCGGCCGAACGCCTGGACGGCCTTACGAAATGAGGTAAACCTTCCGCCCGGAACAACTTCGAAACGGTTTTGTCCGAGAAATACGGCAACTTTGTATTTATTTTTGCTGTACTACCTGTAGGCTGATCAGGCCGGGTGCGCGCCCGGCATTTCCGGAAAAACAGGATAGCCGAATCGGGTTTGTGGAGAGCGAACGGTATGGCAGAAAGCGGCTTGACCAGGCTGGCTAAAGCGCCCCCGGCGACGGCCGCCCCCGACCGCATCGGTCGCAGGGCGGGCCCGCGTCAGTGGCGGGCTTACCGCACGGAACGGCTGATGGCCGGCGCGGCGCTGGCTCTTGCGCTGCTCATCGTGGCTACCCGCGTTTCCATTTCTCCCTCTTCCTGGTTTGCCTACGAGGATACGCTGCTGGGCGGCGACAATCTGCGCATCGAACTGTTCGAGATGTTCCACGCCGTCGATGTGCGCAGCGAGCGCCCGGCGCCGGAAGAAGGCAGGCTGCTCGACGACGCCGACGGGCCGGAGCCGGAAGTCGCCCCGCCGGGCGGCACACCGGGCGCGTTCGAGGAAATCCTCGGCGGAGACGAGCCGGCCGACGTTGCACCGGAAATTCCGCTCCCCCCGCTCGAAACCATGCGACCGGCCGAGCCGGTTCGGTTGAGCCGGTCCGACCCGGTCGAAACCATCGCCGGCCTCATCGAACTGACGGTGCCTTCCATCGAGGAGGTAGGCATCGAGAACGCGCCCACGCTGGAAGACATTCTGGTAGATTACCCGCGCTCCGCGTGGCGAAAGAAAATCGAGGGGCGGGTGGTCGTAAGCTTTCTGGTCGAAACGGACGGCCGGGCATACGACGTGCGGGTCGTCCGCTCCGATCATCCGGTGCTCGCCCCGGCCGCCCTGAAAGGGATCCGCGACGCCCGGTTTGTGCCGGGTATGCGCAACGGCAGCCCGATTCCCTCTCGTATGCGGCTGTCGATCCGGTTCAACATCAATACGTGAGGACGGGATGAGAAACCTGACATGTAGTCTGCTGATGATGTTTGCCGGCGTCGGCATCGCCTCAGGGCAAGCCGTCCAGTCACGCGCCGACGTGCATTTGGCGGCGGGCATCCCGGTCGGAGCGTTTGCCGACGCTATTGACGAGGAAGGAATCGGCGCGGCGTTCCTCTTCGGCGGCCGCGTGCCCGGCCTTCCGCTCGCCCTCGGCACGGAGATCGGGTACCTCGATTTCGGATCTGATGACGTGCTCGCCGTGCAAAGCGTGCTCGTTCCGGCCGGACTCCTGGAGGCAAAAACCCGCCGTCACACCCTCATGGTCCATTTAGTAGGCCGGCTCGGCCCCCAGACCGGAGTCGTCCGCCCCTATCTGGACGTTCTGGCAGGAGTGCGCCGGTTCGCATCGAACACCCGCATCGTGCGGGATATCGTGTTCGACGAGCGGGTGGGTACGGCGACGGCCGATTTCAGCGACCTTACCCTGAGCGCCGGAGCCGGGGCGGGCATCGACTTTCAGGTATTCTCCGGCCCGATGGGTTGGGACGAGCGGCAGGCCCGGATTTCGCTCAGCCTCGGCGCCCGCTACCTCTTCGGCAGCGCCATGCGCACCCTGGAGCCCGGGTCGCTGCGGATTCGGGACGGCGTCGTGGATTACGCTACCCTCCGCACCCGAACCGACGTGTTTGTGCCGCACCTCGGCTTCCGCGTCTCCCTGTAATACCCGTCCGCCTCATTCGGAGGAGACTTTCTGAACGATGCGTCCGGTGGATTCGTCCTTCAGAATACGCTTGAACGATCCATCCGGCATCTTTTCCTCCTTGATGAGCACGCACCCGTCGTGCCGGCCGGGCCGGACCTCCACACGCGGCGCCGGCTCGGCGGCGCGCCATACATCCAGTTCCACCGGCTCCCACCGTCTCGTCCGGGCCGACTCGTAACACGCGTCGATTACCGCGTTGACTACGTACCCGTCGTAAAACGTCTCGGCGGGGGCCCGGCCCTCATCCAGCGCGTCCAGCATGTCCGTTAACATATGGTCGTAGCCGAGGGCGTTCACCTCGTCGCCTACGGGAAAGAGCCACCCGCTTTCGGCCTCTACTTTTTCCGATACATACCCTCGTGCGCCCCCCATCGTGAACATCTCGAAGCCGGTGCGCAGCCAGTGGTTGAGCCAGATCGTACCGGCCGTACCCGATACCTCGTCCCGCAGGTCCATCCCCCCGTGGAACGACCAGCTCACCTCGAACTGGCCTACCGCCCCGCTCTCGAAACGGATGAGCCCGATGCCATGATCTTCGGCCTCGATGGGGTGCGCCAGCGTATCCGCCCAGCACATCACCTCCACCGGGCGGTTGTGCTTCCCGACGAAGCTGCGCACGATTTCCACGCAGTGGCAACCCATGTCGATGATCGCCCCGCCGCCTGCCTGCTCCCGATCCCAGAACCACGCGCTGTGCGGCCCCGGGTGCGTTTCCCGGGAACGGACCCATAGCACGTCGCCTACCGCTCCGCTCCGCACCGAACCCAGCGCCTTGAGCGTTTTGGGCGTATAAACCAGGTCCTCCAGGTAACCATGAAACACACCGGCTCCTTCGACCATAGCCAGCATCCGGCGGGCTTCCGCCGCCGTGCGTCCGAGCGGCTTCGTACAGAGTATGGCTTTCCCGGCCTCCGCCGCCAGCCGAACGGCTTCCTCATGCAACGCATTCGGAAGGCCGATCACCACCAGGTCCGTTTCCGGGTGGCGGATGGCCGCCGCCATGTCGTCGGTCGCGTGGGGTATGCCCCATCTGGAGGCAAACCGGGCGGCGTTCTCCCGGCTGCGCGAGTAAACAGCGTGCACCCGGTCACGGCGGCGATTGCCGTGCAGGGTCATGGTGTAGAACAGACCGATCAGGCCCGTTCCGAGCAGGGTAATACGGTGCGTGCGTTCCATGGCGAAAGCTGGAAAAAAGTGCGTTGATTACCTCACGGAGCGTGTGTATCATGCCGTCGGAAAACTTCCTCCGGATCACCCTGCACGGTTCCCGCTTCCTCCGGCCCGGCCGGCGGCTACCGTTAGTATAACGAGGCCGGATACCCCTCACAAGGACCGCTTCAAGACGATTATGCGAATGACCTCCCGAGAGCGTGTCCTGACGGCGCTGTCGCACGAAGAACCCGACCGGGTGCCCACGGCCCTGTGGGGAAGCTGGTACGGCATTACCGACCGGCTGTACTTCAATATACTCGATACGCTGGGGTGGCAGCCGACACCGCCCTTCCGCCCCGAAAGACGGCATTCCGTCAACCATTACGACGACCGGCTGCTGGACGAGCTCGGGACCGACGTACGCCACGTAGACCCCGGCTCGACGGCCCGCACGGCCCGCACGGACGCGTCGGGAGCCGATGCGTGGGGAATCCGGTACGATGTCAGCGGGTTGTACCGTACCGCCCGGGGATTCCCGCTGGCCGACGCCGACGCCGAACAGATCCTGGAGCACCCGATGCCCGGCGCCGAAGCGGTCGATGCGGCAGGGGTCGAGGCCCGGATACGGTCCATTCGGGAGCAGGGCGATTTCGCCATTGCAGGGCGGGCCGTCTCCTCGTTCGGATTCTTCGAGATGGCGGAATCCCTGCGCGGACACGACCGCCTGCTCGTCGAGCTCATGGAGAACCCGGAGGTGGCGGAGGCGCTCGTATCCCGGCTGCTCGGCAGTTACCTTGCCATGACCGAGCGTTTCCTGGACGCCGCCGACGGAGCGCTGGATCTGATGGAACTACCGGGCGACGACTACGCGGGCAACCAGCACCCCATCATCTCGCCCCGCGTGTTCGACCGCATCTTCCGGCCCGCCTACGAACGGCTCATCGGGCACGTCAAGTCGTTGAGCCCCCATACC
>CBDUBS010000141.1:0-9570 GCA_965365445.1 uncultured bacterium
GCGCTGGCGCTGCCGCAGGGCGTCGCCCTGGGCGCCGGGGCACTCCTGGCCGGCCCCGCTGGGCATGGTGACCGTGTGGTAGACGTCCTCGCGGAACATCTGCTCGGCCCTGGCTGATGCGCGCATCGAGTTCCGCTTCAAGAGCGAGATCAAGGGATCGCTGATGCAGGCACAGCCTCGTGGTTTTTTCAAAGGAAGTTCCGGCCGTTCCTATGTCATCAACATCAGCGAGCGGTTCTTTGTGAATGAAGGAAAAACCGGTATCCGCGATATTCCTTCTGAAGCATTGATCGGCTGGTTGGTGCACGAACTCGGCCATATCATGGATTATCACCAACGGTCGACAGTGGACCTGGTGGTATTCGGCCGCCGCTCGGGTATGGCTATGGCGGAGCAAATCCGGACGGAAGGCAACAAAAAGCCAAAGCTGCCGGAAAACCCGGAGCGGACGACCCGCGAAATGCTCGAATCCATCGTATCCCGAACCTCGGGCGAACCCGTCGTCAAGGTGCGTACGGATCTGCAGCAGACCATGATGGACAACGTCTCGGTGTTCCGCAACGAACAAACGATGACCAAAGCCCTGGACGAGATACCCGGCTTGCGCAAACGCGCCAACCAGACGGTCATCCAGGATAAAGGCAAGCGGTTCAATACCGAGATCATGGATGCCGTCGAGCTCGGGTTCATGGTGGACTACGCCGAGAGCATTGCCGCGTGCGCCCTCCACCGCACGGAAAGCCGGGGAGCGCATTCACGGGAAGATTACCCGAATCGGGACGACGAGCAGTGGCTCAAGCACACGCTGTACTACAGCGACGCGGAGGGTCAGTACGAGTTTGCCTACAAGGATGTCGTCCTCACCCGGTTCGAACCGAAAGAAAGGAAGTATTGATGAATGGCGCCGGTACGGACGTAAGCCCCTGTACCGGCTCCGGCCGTCGGGCAAAGGCACTCTGATGTATTTTACAACGGACCGGCTTTTACTGATTGCCGTCGTGATGACACTGATAAGTTTGGATGGGATATACCGGGCCTGGCGCCAGCGGGCGAGTGAACGAATCGACAACCGATTGTTTGTCGTTTACGTAACCGTGCTGGCACTGGGCAGCGGGCTCGCGTGGGCCGGCTTTTTCCAGAAATGGATGGCCTCCTAGGCGCCGGCCCGATTCGATCACTGCTTGCATCAAACATACCTGACCATCTTTCTCGGGGCAGCGCCCGCCTTGAAGCGGTATTCCGGGAAGCATAGCCGGGGACTACGCATCCATGAAAATAAACGTCAAGATCAAGCGCTTCAATCCGGAAGCAGATAAAGCTCCTCACTGGCAAACCTTCGAGGTGCCCGTCGATCCGATGGATAGCGCGCTGGCCGTGCTGCTGTACATCAAGTGGCACCTGGATGGCACGCTCACGTTCCGTAAAAGCTGCGCGCACGGCATCTGTGGTTCGGACGCCATGCAGATCAATGGAGAAAACAAACTGGCCTGTTCGGTGCTGGTGAAAGACCTGGCCAAATCGGAAGGCGATACGATTACCTATGCTCCGCTCCCGACCGGCGCGGTCATCAAAGACCTGGTAATCGACCAGACCGGGTTCTTCGAAAAGTACCGCGCCATCATGCCGTGGTTGATCAACGATACGCCGCCGCCTGAGACGGAACGCTTGCAGAGCCCTATCGACCACGAAATCATCGAGGATGCGACGAAATGCATCATGTGCGGAGCCTGCACGCACAGCTGCCCGAGCACCTGGGCCGACCCGACGTATCTGGGCCCGGCCGCCATGCTGAAAGCCTACAGGTACGTATTCGACTCGCGCGACCGCGGCACGCAGGAGCGCCTCCAGATCGTCGACTCGAAAGAAGGCCTCTGGAAGTGCTACACCATCTTCAACTGCGTCGAGGCGTGCCCCAAGGAGATCGACATTACCCGCTGGCTCTCGGCGCTCAAGCGCAAAACGGTCACCACGCAGTACTGACCCCCCGGCGCCATCGCATAAAAAAGCCCCTCCCCGGTATCCGGAGAGGGGCTTTTCGTTGGCAGGAATATTTACTTGACGAACAGCATTTCCCGGTAAGTCGGCATGGGCCAGTATTCCGCCGGCACCACCCGCTCCAGATTGTCGGCAGCCGCCCGCACTCCGGACATAGCCGGGATGACGTTGTTCTTCATGTGGGCCGCTTTCTCATGCACCGATTCGCCCCCGAGCTCCTTATTTTGGCGGCTCAGCTCGTTGATGGCCAAGCGGAACGCGCTCGTCAGTTCGTTTACCTCCTGAGCCGTCTCCTTCACGCCGTCGAACGACATATCCACATCATCGCCGTGTTCGAGGGTCGAGGCCAGTTCACCCAGGTACCGGATCGCCGCCGGCAGGATCATCGTGCGGGCGATCGACTCGGTCGTTTCCGCCTCGATGTTGATGGTTTTGAAGTACTGCTCGACCATAATCTCGTGCCGGCTTTCGAGCTCACGCTCGCTCAGCACGTCGTATTTCGAGAACAGATGCGCGTTTTTCTCCTGCATCATCCTGTTCAACGCGTCGAGCGTGGTGCGCATGTTGAGCAACCCCCTTCGCTCCGCCTCCTCATGCCACTCGGCAGCGTAGTTGTCGCCGCCGAACAGAATCGGCTTGCACTCGCTGATCACATCCCGAATGACGGCCGCCACCGCATCCTCAAAGGCCTTCTTGTTGCGGCGGTTGCCCTTCACGCGCTCTTCCAGCATTCCGGCCATCACGTCCAGCGATTCAGCCACGATCACGTTGAGCACGGTCGTCGGGAAAGAGGGACTCTGGCTCGAGCCGACGGCGCGGAACTCGAATTTGTTACCCGTGAAGGCGAACGGCGAGGTCCGGTTGCGGTCGCCGGCGTGGCGGGGCAGCGAGGGCAGCACGTTCGACCCCAGGCCCAGGAGTCCGGCGTTTTTGCTGGAGGTAGCCGGGCCCTTTTCGAGTTGCTCGAACACATCCTCCAGTTGCTCGCCAAGGAACACGCTCATGATGGCCGGCGGCGCTTCGTTCGCCCCGAGGCGATGGTCGTTGGCGGCCGACGCCACGGAGATCCGCAGGAGATCCTGATGATGGTACACGGCCCGGATGACGGCCGTGCAGAAAAACAGAAACTGGATATTATCGTGCGGCGTGTCGCCCGGCTCCAGCAGGTTCATGCCGGTATCGGTGGCCATCGACCAGTTGTTGTGCTTCCCGGAGCCGTTGATCCCGAAGAACGGTTTCTCGTGCATCAGGCACACCAGTCCGAATTTCCGGGCCACCCGCCGCAGCGTGATCATGACGAGCTGCTGGTGGTCCGCCGCGAGATTGGCATTTTCGTAAAGCGGCGCGATCTCGTACTGACTGGGCGCTACCTCGTTATGCCGTGTCTTTACCGGCACGCCGAGGCGGTACAACTCTTTTTCGGTTTCGAGCATACACGAAAGCACGCGGTCCGGGATCGACCCGAAGTAATGGTCCTCCAGCTCCTGCCCCCGGGGCGGCTTGGCCCCGAAGAGGGTGCGTCCGCACGTATCGAGGTCCGGGCGGCGGTAATAGAACTCCTCATCGATGAGGAAATACTCCTGCTCCGCGCCCACCGTGGCGAATACCTTCGAGACGTCTTTCACGTCGAACAACTCCAGCACCCGCCGAGCCTGCTTGTCCAGCGCCGCCATAGAGCGCAGCAGCGGCACCTTGTTATCCAGCGCTTCGCCGTTCCAGGAAATGAAGCCGGTTGGTATCGCCAGGTACGATCCGGTTCCGTTCTCAACGACAAAGGCGGGCGAGGTAGGATCCCAGGCCGTGTAGCCGCGGGCCTCAAACGTAGCGCGAAGGCCGCCGCTGGGGAAGCTGGAGGCGTCGGGCTCGCCCTGGATGAGTTCTTTGCCCGAAAACTCCGCAACCGCTCCTCCCCCCTTGTTCGGCGTGATGAAGCTATCGTGCTTTTCGGCGGTAGCCCCGGTCAGCGGCTGGAACCAGTGCGTATAATGCGAAGCTCCCTTCTCGACGGCCCATTCCTTCATCGCGATGGCTACCGTATCGGCCACGCGGGGGTCCAGCGGCTGACCCTTGTCGAGGGTAGCCACCAGACTTCGGAAGACGTCTTTCGGCAGACGGCTCTTCATGACCTCCAGGCCGAACGTATTCTCCCCGAAGATCTTTTCGATATCCATCGGAGAGGGTTTGTGCGTTCCGTTCCCGCTGTACTTCTTGGCGGCAAGGATGCTGTAATCTCGCAACGTTGTGCTCATGGTATGTGTTTTCGTGTTTATCGGATCAGTTTTGGGCCGTTTCGGTGGCATAAGGCATCAGATCCATGGGAGGTGTGGAAATAACCCGTGTTTCCTTATAGGTACTCAGCACGATACTTGTGGACGTACCATGGACGCCGGGCCATGCTTGTATTCGTGAAAGCAACTGTTCGAGCGTGGTCGTATTCCGGGTTCTGATCTTCAGAATGTGCGACCCTTCCCCGGTTATAGAATGCACTTCCTGTACTTCATCCATTTCGACGGCATGTTGCACGAGGCTCGGGTAATAATCCGAACCATCCACCATCACCCGAATAAACGCGGTGATATCCATGTGAAGGCGCTTGGCATCCACAATGGCATGGTAGCCTTTAATAATGCCCCGTTCCTCTAGCTTGCGCATACGTTCGCTGACGGAAGGGACGGAAAGGCCCACTTCCTCGGCAATCCGATTGCGTTTCATGCGGCCGTTTTCCTGCAGCAGGGTCAGGATGCGGGCATCGATATCGTCCAGGCGGTCCATATTTACTCTGACTCCTAATTTTTTACGCAAGATCTGCGAAATTTACGAGCCATCCTTCTGAACCGCCAGAAACATACTTAAATAATTTATGCGTACTGCCTGAGCGCCCCCCACTCGATTCTTGCCCCGTAAGGACGGCTACAGGGCTCCGGCCCCCGCTCCCCTACCCGGTTCGAAGCGCACAAGGTCAATTTACCTTTTTTTCCTACCCTCTGTCAACGGGATGTCCTAATTTTTTTAACCAACTCAATCCCATCATAAAACTTTTCCTCGCAACTACAGACATAGGCCTCATGTTTTTCACCTCCTGTACGGACGGGGCGGTTCTCGTGCCGCCGGCTATATGGATTTTCCGCTATGACGTACAGGGAGGGAATAAACCCGAAACCGATACACGGAGCATCGCGTTTTTGTATTTTATCACCCGACGGGCCCGTAGCTCAGCGGTTAGAGCAGTCGACTCATAATCGATTGGTCGCAGGTTCGAACCCTGCCGGGCCCACTAAAACCCTCGAAAATGGCTTTTTTCGAGGGTTTTGCACTTTGAGCCATTCCGCCAGAATGCACCGAAATGAAGCGGTGTACACAAATAGTGCACAAGCCGGAGCGGCCGGAAAATGACCCCTGGCACCCCTGAGAAGGCCGATTTCGGGCCTCTTCCGGGGAAGACGTGTACAAAAATTGCGATGGGAAACCACCCCTGCCGAAGTAGCTTGCCACTGCACACGATGGGATCCGATGATGAGGGGAGGATTGATGCCGACGACGCTGTGAATTGATGGGGCAACCAGGCCTCTCCTTCCATCACGGGCCAGTCAGGGGGCCCGGAATAACAACGCCTTCCTTCAGGAGTCAAAACCCACACACCCTTACCTGACGAGGTACCGACCTACGGCACGAGTTCACGGCCATCCTTAAGCAGAATGAAGGCTGGTTCATCGCCTACTCTCCCGAGATGCCCGGCCCCGACCTCTCCAGCGCCGCCCCGCAGGAGCTCGACGTGCTCAGCCGGCACGTCGGGGATGCCGTGCGCCCATATGGCGACAACTGGATGTTTAACATCGATGCGGTCCGGCGATCGACGATCCCTCCGAGCGGTCCTGCTTACGGTGCAGTTGCAGAGCCGGGAGCTCAATGAAGCGCTCCGGCCGTACACCGTCGCGGGAAACCCGGGCCACCTGCTCGACAGCGAGCGCGACGGTCTCGTGGAGGGGCACTACCAGGTGTTCGAGCTCAAGCACCTCATGGACCTCTCCGACAAGGTGCTCGTGCCGGTGCTGCTCTACCTCTTCCGCCAGGTGGTGCGGCGGCTCTCGAGCGGGCGCCCCAGCCTGATCGTGATCTCCGGTCGGACAGCGGGCGGGGGCGTTGTTCGTTGATGCTTGCGGATGGAACACTTTGGCGGCGGATGAGCATCCTTCGGCGACGGTGGTTCACTGATGCTCGTTCAAAAAACTGACGTCCCACCTCGACGCCCGTAGGCCGTACGTACGGCGAAGCTAAGCGGCCCAGCGCGAGCCGATGCGGGCGAGGTCAGGCCGCAACGTGGCCGAGCGATGGGTCCGCTTGAGCGCAGTGTTATACGGCTTTGCCCCCCACCGTCTCTGATCGTCCCCGAAGAGTAGCAACGTATACCACACCGAGCAGGAGTTTCTTCCAGTTTGGTTGATTCAACTTAAATAGTACTGCTAATCCGAGAGCCGCCCAGCCGATCGGCCCAATGAGAATCGCGATTCCCTTGGACAGGGTAGTGTAAAATACAAACGGCAGGGCGATGCCAAGGGCGTTTGTCATCGCGCCTATCACCGTCGTGGCCAGTACATAAACCTGAAAACCACTTAGCTGACTCACCAACATGGTGCCCCCAGCCATCAGATGTGCGGTCAAGCCTGGATCCCTGCTCAAATTCCCTATCTCAACTGCGAGCCGTCGCCTCTCTTCAATAGGCAGCTGATCAAAGATTCGACTAAAGACCGTAGCAACTACTTCGCCCTCGATTTCGGCAGTGGTTAACTCATGCCATGTCCGCCCGCCAAGCAGATTGCTCCAGTCGATCTGAACATGATCCGCCACGTCCGTTACCAATTGCTTATAGTCGCCCGGCCAAACCATTTGCCCGAAGGTTCCAGCCCTTAGGTACACGAAGTGCCCCGTCAAGGACTCTACCGAATCACCAAAGCCCGCGTCGGTGAGTTTCGCAAGGTTTGCCCGGTCTTCGGTGCTCGATTCGGACAATAGAACACGCAGTTCATTCATGTCTGCCATAATTACCTTATGAGTTTAGTGCCGAATAACGGCGAAGCTAACCGGCGCAACACGGGCAGAAAACGATTGGGATCAGGCAGAATCGTCGCCCCGTGTTGCGTCCGCGTTGAGCGCAGTGTTATGCAGCATTCTCGCTTTTCTCTACTTCGATGTCGAAGTGCAGCACATCTTCGCGAATACCCAGCTTCGTGTAGAGCGCTATCGCTGGCTCATCGCCTCGATCTGCCTGCACAAAGATAACATGGGCACCACGCGATGCTGCGATCTCTTTCAGTTCTTGGATCAACGCCATCGCTATGCCCTCGCGTCGATGCTTCGCGGCTATTATAGTTTGTAGGGATCGATGTTGGTAGCTTCCACAAATCCACCCCAGACGCTGAATATCAAGCATAACCAGTGAGCCAAGAACTTCATGACCGCAATGACGAATTCATTTTCTGTGGCAGGCCCGGATGCCTGGCCTAACCAGAATGCATATTCAATACCAATTACCGACAACAGTGAGAAGAGAAGCACGGCTACCATAACCCTAAGCACTTTATCATGTAGCAGACGTATGAGGAATTCTGACGACGCAGCGGATGATCCTCCTACGATTGCGCCCGTGATAGCGTACAACCACCCTCCGTAAGCGCCAGCTATAGCACCAAGCGTACCTCCAAAGAATAGCATTAAGCCTGAGATCTTATCGCTAAGCTCCAAGCCCCTTACAGGTATTGCTGCAATAGCAACGGTGACACATAGTACTAAAACGGCGAAGACCTTGAATCCATCGCCTTCCTTACCGCTCTCCCGCTCCGCCCCCCTGCCAATGAACGCATCTGACGTAGAACTGTATGGCCGGGATTCATAGGGAGCAATGCGGGGAGGCTTTACAATGGCCCTATCAGGAACTGAGTAATGACTCGGCTCATCGCTTTCGAATGCCTCCTCGCTCTCAATCGGGTCGTCTTGGTATGGAGATTCGAGTTCATACATACCGGAGTCATAATCCTCTGGGGGGGCTGTCTTGTCGCCCTCTTCGCCAGTGTATGGATTAATGTTGCCGTCTGTGGACCAGTTGTTATAGAAGTCCCCGTCTGGCTCCGACCTATAGTGTGGTTTAACATATGTACCATCATCCCGGTAGTATCCATCTACGGGGACCTGAGCCTTTGCAGGGTTGCTAAGGGTTAAGCATACAGGTAGAAGGGACACCATAAGGCGCCCTATCGTGGCGGTTGATAACCTAGAACTGACAGGGATCATACTATTGGGCATTGTTAGGCTTGAACCAGACGCATAACGGCGAAGCTAGGCGGCCCATTGCTGGCCACTGGGGCTGAGGATCAGCCGCAACGTGGCCCAGCGATGGGTACGCTTGAGCCCAGTGTTAGGCGTTTTTCCGATAGGACAGGTTGTTCTGTTCTATGCCGTCAGGATTTGTCCGTATATGACCATGCACAAGTTGTTCTTGCCCGTCTGGACCGGTCCTGTAGTAATCGTCTACTTCATGGTAGCCTGGAGAGTCATGAGTATCAATTTGATCAACAGAATGGGGTGCGCTTCCGTGCCAGAGATCACCACTATAGGCATCAGCAGGACTTCCCAAATCAGCGTCTACAACATCTGCACTCATTAACCCACCATCATCAGCGCCCAAGACAGAAACAATGAGCATTAGGAACAGAACTGGCACTGACACCATGATCGCGAGGGATAGTCGAGACGAATAACCCTTGTTTTTCAAAATGATGAGCATTGCAGACATCAGACCCGCACTCAATAGAGCCAAACTGGCGGCAGTTGTGTATGCGTTATCCGAGAAGATATTGCCCGACAAGGACATATAGGCGTCATGTAGCATCCACACGACCAAGAATGGCAGGAGGTACATAATAATCCCACAAAGAACAGCCACAAAATTCTCAGCAATGTAAGCCAGTCTGCTGATCAGAAATACAAAAGCTACTATCGGAAGCCAGATCGGCGCGAAGTTTAATATAAGCATTGCAATAATAAACTCATACCACTTGGCTTCGCCCGAGTTGAGCCAGCGCAAATACTCAACAATGAGGCGAATACCGATAATCACGAGCTTGATAAGAAAGACAGCGAGTGCTGCTCCTCCGACTGCATAGAAGTTATAAGCAGCCAAATCCCTCCAGAATAAGCACCCTGTGCAAACCGCTGAAAAGAGCACTACAGATAGCAGCCATAGTAGGGCGTCAGAACTTAATGTCCTTTGAATGACGCTTCGTGCTTGTTGTAGCGAGTATAAATTGCCCATGGCTTTAAGCGTGATTTAGGGATGGTTTACAAAACGCCTAACCACAATTATACAGTCTGTATAAGATGGCAAACGCAGACTGCTTTTTTCTGTATGAGAAGTTGCCATCAATTCCTTCTATTTTCTATAAGTCCTTATGTGCCAACGGGCTTGCTGTCAATTCCCGCCTTACTTTTCCTGGTTTATACAGACTGTATAAGCCGCATTACAGCCTGTCAACCGGGCTGCGGACTCCGTGGCCTCCTTTGTTCAACACATGGGTGTAGATC
>CBDUBS010000142.1:0-9304 GCA_965365445.1 uncultured bacterium
GCGCGACAGCACGATGCGTTTCACCTGCCGCGATTTCAGCGCCGAGACGGCCAGAGCCACTGCCGTGTACGTTTTGCCGGTGCCCGCCGGCCCGACGGCAAACACGATGTCGTTGAACCGGGCGGATTCCACGAGCCGCATCTGGTTGGGCGTTTTCGCCCGAACGGTGCCCCCCTGCGGGGTGAACAGCACCACATCCCGGGTATCCGCCGCGACGCGCGGCCCGGGCGTGCCGAGGGTGAATAGCGTGAGAACCGTATCGACGTCGTTTTCGGTCAGGTTGCCGTTCCGGTTGAGGATGAGGATGAGCTCGTTCAGCACCTCCTCCACCCGCCGGATGGCGTCGGGCTCGCCCCGCAGGATGACTACGTTGCCCCGGGCGGTGATGTGGGTTTCGGGAAAGGCGGATTCGACCTTGCGAAGAAACGTGTCGTTGAAGCCGAAAAGAAGCAGCGGCTCCGCCCCTTCGATGGTAATTCGGTTTTCGGTCAAAGCGGCAAGATTGGGGTTCGTTCTGATGGGTGGCCGGGTATCGGCGCCAAGATACGGCGCAAGCGGCCTCCCCGTTGCGCCGGATCGTTCCACCCCCGCAACGAACCCGTTTTTTACCTCCGGCGCTACGCCGGTGTCGTGCGCGTTACGCAGCGCCGGCCGGGTGGAAAGGGGAGGGGTTTCCGGGGCCTATCAATGGATATCCTGCGTATATTGGACGAACGGGGCCTCCGGGCAACGCCTGCTTTGCGGGATCAGATTGTTTCTGGTTACGGTTCGCTCAACCATGCCGCATACCCTCCGGTGGCGGCCTCCCCGATCCTTATGCCTTCGCTTCAAACGATCATTGGCCGGAGCCTGCACTACATCCGAACCGAACGGCGGCTGCCGGGGTCGGTCGTCAATGCGCGAGCGGTGCAGCTGCTGCCGTGGCTCCTGCGCCCGAGGGCGTCCGGCGCCCCCGACGTAGTAGTGGACGCCCCCGGCCTGAAATCCAGGTACCTCTATCAGATGGTGTCGATGCTGGCGCTCTCGGGGCGGGAGGTGGGCGTCGTGCTGCCGGACTCGCCGGCTGCCTATCGGGAGTTGCTGCCGGAAGGGAGGCTGCTGTTTCGGCTGCCGGGCGTCGGGTGGTGCGCGCAACCTCCCCCTGGGGCCAGGTGGTACGTGACGGACCACGACGGCCGGGCCGTGGACGCCGACCTGACCATCCGACTGGATTACCGGATTCATCTCCCCCCGCCGGACGCCTATCTCGAAATGCCGTACCCGGTATACCCGTTCGTGGATTTCCGGCTGCGCGGCGAAAGCCTTGAGCCGTACCGCAACCGCGAGCGCACGGTGGCGGCGTTTTTTTCCGGCAACCTGAGCCAGTACGAGAAACACCGCCGGAAGTGGGCCCACGACGGCCGCCCCAACCGGGCCCACATGGGCCGCCCCGAGCGGTTGCAGGTTATCGGGTCGCTGCTGGAAAGGACCCCGCCCGACCGCCTGGAAGTCATCGGCACGCCGGCGGGGCGCAGGAAACTGTTTCGCCGGACGGAGCCGACCGAGAAGCTCGTCATCGCCACGGTCAAGTCGAGCCCGGAACGGTGGCCGGAAGAACTATCCCGATGCCGGTTTTTTGTGGCGGCGCCGGGCAATTTCATGCCGCCGTGTCACAACGCCGTCGAGAGCCTTGCACTGGGCGTCGTGCCGATCATCAGCTACCCGGAGTGGTTCCGGCCGCACCTGCAGGACGGGGTGAACTGCCTGGTCTACCGGGATCTGGTGAGTCTGCACCGGGCGCTGGATCGGGCGCTCGGGATGGGCCCCGAGGAGGTCCGGCGGTTGCAGGAGGGGGCCGCCCGGTATTACGATGCGTACCTGGACCCCCGGAGGGTGCTCCAGCGGCTGGAAGGGCGAACCGGCGAGGTGCGCCTGTTCATGAACATCGAGGAGCCCGTGCACCTGCAATACATAGATGAAAATTCGCTCATTCTTGCTCCGGGCGGGGCCCCCTGACCGGGCCGGCGGAAGTCGGGGCGGCCCTGTGAGCGGTATATTGGTCTGGTACGGGGCGCCCATCAGATCAGAATGACCATGCGAAAAAGAACAGCCATCCCATTCGGCGGCATCGGCCTGCTGTTACTGCTCGGGGTTCTCGGTCCGCTGCCCGGTTGCTCGGGGTCCCGGAACATCCCGAAGGAGGACGCACTCGTCGTGGTGGAAGCGCGGAGGCGCAACTTCGGGACCGAGGCAGCCGAGCGGTACAGTCCGTGGGCTCCCTTCGAGACGCGCACCGTGGAGGGGCTGGCCGGGTTTCGCTCGCGAGCCGTGGCCACGGGGCGGTATGGAGGCCGGACCGACCGGCGCGTAACCGCCACCGGGTTCTACCGGGCCGAGCGCATCGGGGAGCGCTGGTGGGCCGTCGATCCGGAGGGGCATCCGTACCTGCATGTGGCCGTCAACAGCGTAACCCCCGGCGGGTCGCTGCGGAACGAACGCGCTTTCGTGGCGAAGTTTGGCGACGCCCGCACCTGGATCGCCGAAACCGCCCGGCTGTTGAACGCCCACGGATTCAACGGAACGGGCTCGTGGTCCGATACCGAACGCATCCTGGAATACAACGCCGGAGCGCGGGCGCCGCTCGCCTATACGGTCAATTGGAACTTCATGAGCTCCTATGGAAAGGTTCGCGGTGGGACGTTCCAGGAGCCCGGCCACACCGGCTACCCGAACGGGGTGATGTTCGTATTCGACCCTGCGTTCGAGACGTTCGCCCGGGAGCACGCAAAGGAGCTCGTCCGGCTGCGGGACGACCCGAACCTGTTCGGCCACTTTTCCGATAACGAACTGCCCTTCAATCTGCGCAACCTGGAAGGCTACCTGACCCTGCCCGACACGACCGACCCCGGCTACCTGGCCGCCCGGCAGTGGCTGGCCGACCGGGGCCTGACGCGAGCGCAGATTACCGACGAAGTGCGGGAACAGTTCATGGCCTACGCCGGGGAGCGCTACTTCCGCATCGTTTCGGAGGCGATAAGGGCCGTGGACCCGAACCATATGTACCTTGGTCCCCGGCTGTACGGAGGCCAGATGAACACCGAGGCGTTCATGCGGGCCGTGGGGCCTTACGTGGACGTAATGGCGGCCAACTACTACGGGCAGTGGACTCCCCGCCCGGAGCATATGGATAACTGGACCCGGTGGACCGGCAAACCCTTCATCATCACGGAGTTTTACGTAAAGGGTGAAGATTCCGGGTTGCCGAACCAGTCGGGGGCCGGGTGGATCGTCCGGACGCAGCGGGATCGGGGGCTATTCTACCAGAATTATACCCTTGCCCTGCTCGAATCGGGAAACTGCGTCGGGTGGCATCATTTCCGGTTTCAGGACAACGACCCCGAGAACACCCGGGTGGACCCGTCGAATAACGACGCGAACAAGGGCATCGTGGACAACCTGTATAACCCCCACACGGGGATGCTGGACCTGATGAAAGCCCTGAATACGCGTGTGTACACGCTGGCGGACTATTTCGACGCCCGGTGATCTTCCGCCGGTTGCGTTGTGCGGTCGGGCAGGCGCAGGATGACACGAAGCTTTGATTCCAGCCCCTTCAGTTCACCCTCGTGTTTCCGGCTCAGATCGAACAGGTCCTGCACGAGCCGGTTGCTATGCCGGATCTGGGCGGCCAGGGCCTTGAGTGTTTCCGCTTTTTCGTGGCTGAGGAGGCTCACTTCCTCCTGGAGAGCGTCCCGATGGGCCGTAACCCGCTCGATGATGCCGAGCAGGAACCGGGCGTCCGAGGCGAAAACCGCTTCGGAGTAGGGAATGCCGCTCCAGTGGCTGGCTTCGACGTGTTCGCGAATGTGGTCGAGGCGTTTCTGTTCTTCGATATCGGTCTGGCCCATGTGACGCTCCGAAAAAGTCCCCGCGTGATGGAAACGACCTGTCGGCATGAATTGAAGGCGAAGTCCCGCACCCGGAACGAAAATAGCTTGTCCGAGCGCGTCCCGTCGGTTAACCTCCGACCTTTTTGTAACAACGTTGTTTCCGGGGCGTATGCATTCGCGAAAACAAGTACGGGCGGCTAGCCTCCATACCATCGGGTACCTGTGGAACCGGGTACGGAGCGCCTCTCCGGAGGATAGCGCCATCAATTACTATGGTACGGTGCTGCGGCTGTACGAACAGCATGGAGCGCCGTTCGGCCTCACGTATCGGTCGGTAGCCGTGTGGTTCCGATACCGGCAGGCCACCACGAACAACTGATGAAAAGCACCGTTCCGAAGCGCCGCGTCAATCCGCTCATGGCCGCCCGCCTGGCCGTGGTGCTCGCCTTTTTGTGGAGCCTGATGCTGCCGTTCGCGGGGCGCTCGTCGCCCATGTTTCCTATGGTGCTCTCCGGGCTCGGATTGCTGACCGGGCTCGTAGTGTGGCTGCTCGCGGACATTCGGGACGATTTGCGGCGGCAGAACCGGCTTCTCGAAACGCTCGTGCAACACCTCTCCGAGCGGGCCGAGCGTTCCGAAAAGGTAGAATCGTAATCGTTAGCGCAGCGAACCGGGTAATTTGTTACCCGCTTCAGGTAGGTTTTTCCCGGGGTGCGGAGGGGTGCGGCTACGCTGCGCCCCTCTTTTTTATCCACATCTTTCGCCTGAGCCACCCCCCGATCCCTGCTCGCAGAGGAGGCCAAAAGCCGATTTCGGGCAGAAAAAGAGGCTCGTCCCTGTCGCAGCGCCCCCGATGCGGTCCCCCTAACGCGAGGGCCGCCGGGAAACCCCTGAACCGGCATACATCTTGAGTTCGGGTTGCACGTGAGTGGAAAGGTTCCTATCCGGAACCTGCGTTGGAGAGCCGGAAGGCGCTGCGGGTTTTGCACCCGGCATCGGGCCCGTAGCGTGGGTACACTTGTTTCACCAGGCCCCTCAGGGTGAACCACTATGGCATACGACCTTCAACACGTAGCAGAGCTTCATGCCGCCGACCCGACCCCGGGTCGGCGGGAGGCCGTCGTACTGGCTGCCGTACCGCTGGTGCGGTCACTCGTGGGAAGGTTGAGTGTGCCCGATCATCCGCTGGCCTCCCGGGAGGACCTGGAGAATGTGGGGCTGCTGGGGCTGTTGCAGGCCCTGGATACGTACGATCCCTCCCGGGGAACGCCGTTCGTGTCGTTTGCTTACGGCCGCATCCGGGGAGCGCTCATCGACTACCTGCGCTCCATCGACGCCCTGCCGAGGGAGCGGCGCAAACAGCTCGGGGAAGCGCAGCAGGCACTCGAAATGCTCCGGCAGCGCCTGGGCGGCGAGCCGGAGGACGAAACCGTAGCGGCTCACCTCGGCATTTCCGTTTCGCAATACCACGGTTTGCTCTCGGATGCCCAGTGCCGGTTCGCCCTGTCGCTGCACGAAACCATCGGGTTCGATGCCGATCAGTCGGTCCTGGATACTATCGCCTCCGACGACGCCGAACACGAACAGTACGAAGTGGATACCCACTCCATGAGCGGATACGTCGCTACGCTCATCAGGCAACTCCCCGAGCGCGAACAAAACATCCTCGCCCTGTACTACTTCGAAAACCTGACCCTGCGGGAAATCGCGGTGCTGCTGAACCTTACCGAAGCCCGCATTTCGCAAATCATCGGGAAGGTGCTCGTTACGCTGCGGGCGCGGCTGGCCGGTGCGGAGTACGCCTTTGCCTGAACTTACTGTAAAATCGTACCGTACGTAACCGCAATCCCCCCGCCGGAGAGCCTGCAAAGGCCATTCGGGGGCCTTTATGCGGCCTGCCTTCCCTTTGCCGCCATCCGCCGGTTGTAAAAAACCTGAACAATTCCTCCCCCCGGCCGTATATTAGCCCGCCGAAAAAGGGGCCGCCGGCCCGTCTTTTTCTTCCTTTTCGAGCGCAGCGCACCGTCGCAGCGGCAGATCGTATCATCATCAGGGTTGGAGGTTCTTTCGGATGGGCACAATGAACAAGCTCCGGGAGCATACCGGGGTCATCCTCTGGATTCTCGTAATCTCGTTCGGGGTTATCTGGGTGCTCCAGGATTCGGGTGCCTTCGATGTCGTGGGCAACATGAGCGGAACGAACATCATCTACGTGGACGGCGAGCCGATCACGTACGACGAATACGCCCGCGCCCTCGATCAGCAGCTTCAGCAGTACCAGACGCAGACCGGCGAAAGCATGCCGCCCCAGATGGTAGACCTCCAGCGGGATCGGGTATTCGACGCGCTCGTGGAGAACAAGCTCATGGAGCGGGAAATGGACCGCCTCGGCATCACCGTGACGGACCAGGAAGTGATCGACATGGTGCTCGGGGAGAACCCGCACCCGGTCATCACGATGTACTTCGGCGACCAGCAGGGCGGGGTCAACCGGACCATGCTCCAGAATTTCATCGACGATCCGCAATCGCGCGACCAGTGGATCCAGCTCGAGCAGTACCTCCGCTCCGAAAAGCGGCGGGCCAAATTGCAGGGCCTCATCGCTTCCACGGTGCGCGTTTCCGACGCCGATGTGCGTAACGAATACGAACGGCGCAACCGCTCCGTGAATGCCGAATACGTCGCGCTGCGCTACGCCAACATCCCCGACGATTCCGTCACGGTCACCGACCGGGATCTCCAGCGATTCTATAACGACCACAAAGACGAGTTCGAGCGGAAAACGACCTACACCGTCAACTACGTGACGCGCTCGAAGGACGCCACCGCCCAGGATTCGGCGCTGGTGGCCGACGAACTGCAACGCGTCAAGCCCCGGTTTGCCGAAGCGCAGGACGATTCGCTCTTCCTCATCCAGAACGCTTCGGAGCGGCCGTACTCCGGCGCCTTCGTAAGCGCCGCCGGGCTTGACCCGCAAGTGGCCGACGCCGTATTCCCGAACCCGACCGCCGGGACGGTCGTGGGGCCGGTCATTGCCGGGGGCCAGGGCCATCTCATCAAAATCAAGGACGTTCGCCCCGCCGAGAGCGCGGCCGTCAAGGCCCGGCACATCCTCATCAGCGCCCCGGAGGGCAACGCCGAAGCCAGAGCACAGGCCCGCCGGCGCATCGAGGACATCCAGCGGCAACTTCAGGCGGGCGCCGACTTTGCCGCCGTCGCGCTCGCGCAATCCGACGACCCCGGCAGCCGCGCTTCCGGCGGCGATCTGGGCTGGTTCAGCAAAGGCCGCATGGTGCCGGCCTTCGAAAACGCCGCGCTGGGCGCTCCGGTGGGCAGCGTAGTCGGGCCGGTCGAGACGCAGTTCGGCTACCACCTCATCCAGGTGATGAACAAAGCGAGTCAGGAAGTGCGCGTGGCCGATTACGCCATGCAGATCCGCCCGGACGTCGAAACCCTCTCGGGCATTCAGGAGCAGTTGGACGATTTGCACTACTACGCAGGCGAATCCGGCAACTTCGCCGAAGAAGCCGGACGCCGCAACCTGGAGGTGCAGCAGGTGCAGATCGAGGCCGAACAGGAGTTCATCCCCGGCATCGGCAACAGCCGCGCCCTCATGAATTTCCTCGCCAACGCCGAAGAGGGCGACCTGTCGGACGTGATCGAGTTGAACAACCAGTTCATCGTGGCGCAGGTGGAAGAAATCACCCCCGAGGGGCACCGTCCGCTCGCCGACGTGCGCTCCGAGCTGGAGCCCCGGGTGCGAGTCGAAAAGAAAAAGGAAATCCTCCGCGAGCGGCTGCGTAAGGCTCTTGCTCAGCATGGATTTCCGGGTCTGGCCGGCCCGCTCAGCACGGCCGTGCAGTCGGCGCAGGGCCTGACGTACAGCGGCGCCATCGTACCCGGCCTCGGACGTGAAATGAAGCTCATCGGTACGGCCTTCGGGCTGGAGCCGGGCAAAACGTCCGGTGTGGTAGAAGGGGAGAACGCCGTATTCGTCGTCCGCACGACGTCCGTCAGCGAGCCGCCGCCTCTCACGGATGCCGTGAAAGAGCAGCTCCGGCAGGAATTGCTCCAGCAGCGCCGTCAGGTGGTGGTAGGCCAGTGGCTCGCTTCGTTGCGCGAGAAGGCCGACGTGGAGGACCACCGGAGCCGTTTCCAGCAGTAATCCCTGATTTTCCGATACAAAGGGCGCGCTCCGATGGGGGCGTGCCCTTTTTTCCATCCGCTCCATGCCATACCGACTTTTACTACTCGCGGCCGGTTTGCTCATCCCGGCGTCGGTCCTTGCCGCGCCGGGCACGCTGCGGCTCGACTTCTACCATACCGGCAACGACCGGCAGGAATTGTTCAGTCTGGACCGCCTCGTCGTGGAGCCGCTGCCGTGGCCGGGCAACCTATCCCGTCCGGTAGACGACACCAACCTGGGGAAGTATTTTTTCGAGGTGATCGACCGGGCGACCAACCGGGTGGTGTATTCGCGCGGGTTCGCTTCGATCTACGGGGAGTGGGAAACCACCGACGAAGCCAGGCGCATGAATCGGACGTTCCACGAATCGCTGCGCTTTCCTCTGCCGGAAGCCCCGATGCAGGTCGTGCTCAAGAAGCGCGATGCCGATAACGCCTTTCGGGAAGTATGGTCGCTGATCGTTGATCCCGCCGATGGGTCCATCGACCGGGCCGAGCGCCGGCCGGCCGCCGACCTCATCGAGATCGAACGCCACGGCGATCCGGCCTCCAAAGTGGACCTGTTGGTCATGGGGGACGGGTACACGGCTGCCGAGTCGCAGAAATTCCGGGACGACGCCCGGCGATTGCTGGACGTGCTGTTTGCTACGTCGCCGTTCAAGGAGCGGCGCGCCGACTTCAATGTATGGGGGTTGTGCCCTCCTTCTGCGGAGTCCGGCATCTCCCGCCCCTCCGACGGCGTGTACCGGACCAACCCGCTCGGCAGCACCTACGACGCCTTCGGGTCGGAACGCTACATCCTCACCTTCGACAACCGCGCCTGGCGCGAGGCAGCCGCCTTTGCGCCGTACGAGTTCGTGGAGATCCTCGTCAACGGCCGCACGTACGGCGGAGGGGGCATCTTCGGGTTGTACAGCACGGTAGCCGCTTCCTCCGAGCAGGCGGGCTATGTGTTCGTCCATGAGCTGGGCCATCACCTGGCCGGCCTCGCCGACGAGTATTACACCTCGCCGGTGGCCTACCTGCCCCCATCGGTACGAGTGGAGCCGTGGGAGCCGAACGTCACGGCCCTGCTCGATCCGGCCCGCCTGAAGTGGCTCGACCTCGTGGAGCCCGGCACGCCGCTGCCTACGCCGTGGCAGAAGGAAGCCTATGAACGGCACTCCAGGGAGTACGGCCAAACGCGCGCCCGGCTTCGCGCCGAAGGGCGCCCGGAGGCCGAGATGGAGCAGCTGTTCCGGGACAACCGC
>CBDUBS010000143.1:0-9296 GCA_965365445.1 uncultured bacterium
CGGTTTTGTTAAGTCGGGGTGGCGGGATTTGAACCCACGACCTCTTCGTCCCGAACGAAGCGCGCTACCGGGCTGCGCTACACCCCGAGTCCTGCTGCTCCACACCCGGTTTCTCGCGTGGAGCCTGCAATATACGCGCAAACCCCCGGCCTGTTCAAGCCGGGGTTGAAATTCAAGGTGTATCCATTATTACACGAACTGCCCGTACATCGACTCGATGAGCTCGGCGTAGCGGCTCTCGATTTCGCGACGCCGCGGCTTGAGCGAGGGGGTCATCAACTCGTTGTCTACCGTGAACCCTTCCGACAGCAGCCGGAAGTCCCGGATCTTTTCAGGGGCCGCCGCCCCTCGGGAGTATGTGGCGAAGGTGGTTTCGTATAACTTCCGGATCTCCGCGTGCGCCAGTAATTCCGCTTCGGATTCGTAGGGGATGTGCTGCTGCTCCGCGTATTGTTTGAGGGCCTCCATGGCGGGCGCCACGAGGGCCGTAAGGTACTCCCGGCCTTCTCCGATAACCAGGATCTGATCGATCCAGGCAACCGTTTTGAACTGCTCCTCGATAGGGGCCGGGTAGATGTTTTTTCCGCCGGCGGAGACGATCATGTGTTTGATGCGGTCCGTGATGATCAGGTAGCCGTCATCGAAATGCCCGACGTCGCCGGTGTGGTACCATCCGTCGGCGTCGATGGCCTTGCGGGTTTCCTCCTCGTTGTTCCAGTACCCTACCATGACGTTCGGGCCTTTTACCAGGATCTCTCCCTCGGCGCTGGTCAGGTGGGAGGGGTATTCGTCGCCCGATTGGGAAGCGATGATCCGGCCGTCGCCGAGCCGCTGGATGGCGACCGTTACGCCGGGAATGATGTAGCCTACGGCTCCGTAGCGGGGTCGGTCGATCGGGTTTACGGCGAGCACGGGGGCCGTCTCCGTAAGGCCGTAGCCTTCAATGATGGCGATGCCTGCTGCTTCGAAGAACTCTCCGATGTCCTTTGGTAGGGCCGCGCCGCCCGAGACGGCAAAGTTCAGGTTGCCGCCCAGCTTCTGGTGCAGTTTCGAGAATACGAGGCGGTGCGCCAGGTTTTGCTGTGCTTTCAGGAACGGGTTGACCTTTTTGCCGCTTTTCTTTGCTTCGGCCGCTTTTTTTCCGGTATCCACTGCCCAGTGGAATATGCGCCGCTTCACCGGCGAGCCTTCCTGCACCGATTTGGCGATCAGGTTGTACACCTTTTCGAAAAGCCGGGGCACCGAAATCATTACCGTCGGACTTACTTCCTCCAGGTTGCGGCTTACCGTATCGATGCTCTCGGCGTAGGAGATCATGGCGCCGCAGGAGAATACGGCCAGGTATCCGCCCGTGCGTTCGAAGGAGTGGCAGAGCGGCAGAAAGGATAGGTGGTGGTCGTCCGGGCCGAATGGCACCCGGTCAAGAGCCGCCAGCACGTTGGAAACGAAGTTGCGGTGCGTCAGCACGACCCCCTTCGGGTTGCCTGTGGTGCCGCTCGTGTAAATCAGCGCCGAGATGTCCTCCGGCTTGACGGCCTTTGCCAGAGACTCCAGTTCGCCCCGGTGTTCCTCCCGATGTTTCCGTCCCCGGGCGAGCGCGTCATCCCATGTGAGGATCGAGGCCGGGCGCTCCTTGCGGATCTCGCTCATCGTGACGATGGTTTCCAGGTCCGGACACTCGTCAAAAATTTGCTCGGCCTTTTTGAGCTGAATGGAGGTTGATACCACCAGCACTTTCGAGCCGGAATCCTTGATGATGTACCCGACCTGTGAGGCCGGAAGCGATGTGTAGAGTGAGACGTTAACCGCACCCAGGAGCTGCGTTCCCAGATCCGTGTACGCCCACTCGGGCCGGTTTTCGGAGAGGATGGCCACCCGGTCGCCCGGACGCACCCCGACGCTGTGGAGAAATCCGGCCATCGCCTCGGATTGCTCTCGAACCGCTTCCCAGGGCACGCCGATCCACTCCTTGGTTTGCTTGTCCTTGTACTGCATGGCCGTCTTATTCCGGCCGTCGAAGTGCCCGAACAGATTCAGGAACAGTTCGGTTACGGTGTCGAAGGAGACAAGGGCTGGCATGGGCGAAACCGGATAAGAGGTGGGAGTGGTGACGGTCGGGCGTTTCCGGCTATAGGATGTCAGGGTACGGAGCGCACGAAAGATAACGGGTTAGGAACCGGCATACAACGAGCAAAAAAGCGTTTCGATTCAGGCCGATGCGAACGCTACCGGCTGTCGGCGCCTACGGCCTCGCCGAGAGACGCGAATCCGTCCTGTTCGAGCAGCCGGACCAACCCCTGCTTGATGGAGCGCACGAGGCCGGGGCCCTGGAATACCAGACCGGTGTACACCTGTACCAGCGATGCCCCGGCCCGGATCCGGACGTAGGCCTTCTCCGCCGAATCGATGCCGCCCACGCCGATAATCGGGAGAGCGGCTTCGGTGGCCCGGTACAGGTAGGCTACGAGCGCCGCAGACCGTTCGGTGAGCGGGCGGCCGCTCAAACCGCCACGCCCGATTGCCTCGATTACGGGAGCAGGCGTTTGCAGCCCTTGCCTGTCGGAGGCGGTGTTGGACGCGATGAGCCCCTGGATGCCATGCTCCAGGCACAACCGGATCAGTTCATCCAGCAGGCCGCCGGCGTTCAGGGGGATGGAAGGGGGAGGGGAGAGTTTCACCAGAACGGGCACGCTCAGGTTCAGGGCCGTCTTTTCTGCCGTAATGGTTTCCAGAAGGCGAGCCAGCAGATCAGGTGTTTCGAACGTTTTGCCCTCCCGGGTGTTGGGGCACGATACGTTCAGGGCGATATAATCGGCCAGGGGGGCCAGCAGCCGAAAGCTGATCCGGAAGTCTCCGATGCCGTCCTCTCCGAGAATATCCGGATCGTGGGTTTTGGCCAGGTTGATGCCCAGCGGCAATCCGGGGACGGGCCGGAGACGCTGTGCGACGGTTTCGGCGCCGTCGTTGTTGAGCCCCATCCGGTTGATGAGCGCCTGGTCGGCGGGAAGCCGGAACAGGCGGGGTCGCGGGTTTCCCGGGGAAGCCTGGGCTGTGACGGAGCCGATTTCGGCGAACCCGAACCCGAGTTGCTTCCAGAAAGGGACGAGCCGGCCGTTTTTGTCGAACCCGGCGGCGAGCCCTACCGGATTGAGGAACGTGCGCCCCCAGAGCGTCTGGCGCAGCGCTTCGTGTTCATACCCGAACAGCCCCTCCGTCAGGGCGGGGGCCAGCCGCATCGCCAGCCGGGCCGAACCGGTCGCCAGGTGGTGCGCCCGTTCCGGATCGAGCCGGAACAGGATCGGACGAACCCGGCGGTACAGGCGGGAGGAAACCGTCTCATCCCGAACCATGTCAGGTTTGGGCACAGGGTTCTGGGGGATCGGCGCGGCCCGAAGGGGCTTTGTTGCCGGCCCGGGCGGTTTGCTCATTGGCGTAACCGGACCCGGAGCGTCCCTTCCACGGGGGGAATGCCCTTGTAACGGGGGGAGAGCGCCCCGAGATCTATTACTTCCTTGATGGCGCCGCTGAGGAGTTTCGGATCGGTCGGGTCCCGTTTGAGGGTAACGGCATTCGTGTTGAACAGCAGCTCGCGGAATTTGTCCGTATCGCTTCCGGCTCCCCGGAGGGTCACCTCGGTCGGCGTCACGGAAAACGTACCCGAAATCAGGCGCGTCCGTCCACCCTCGTAGCGGTATTTGAGGACGAAATCGCGGCTGTCGGCCAGCAGCAGCTCGGTTTCCTCTTTAACCAGGGTATCGAGCAGGTTGTAGGCCGGCAAAACGGGGGCCGACGGCTCGAAAGAGTAAAACTGGAACTTGTAGGAGCCGGCGACCACGGATGCCGGCACGGAGCCTCCATCGATGGGATCGGTGCTGTCGCATCCGATCAGAAAAACGAGCAGGGCAACCAGTAAACCGGCAATGGAACGTCGCATATCACTCTGGCCTCAATCTTTCTTTATGGATCGAAACGGGTCGTAACGCCCGGCGATCCGGATAACGGCAAGCTTCCATCCGAAAATACGCAACCCGGACCAATACTGGGGCCGCACCGACACGGCCGCCGGTAACACGAACCGTTTTCACGAATGCGGCGCCCCAACCGGCCGGCTTCGGACGTACTCATTCAGGAGCGACCGGGCTGCCCGTAACGCGCCGGTCCGTTGGTTTTTGCCGGGCGGTTAAGTTCCGTTTCGGGCCGCCGATACCAGCAGGGAATCACGTGTTTTGCCCTGAAATAAAAGTAATCTTCGGGAGTGGACGAACATGAAACGCTTCTTGACCCTTTTCATTACCCTGTTGACCCTGGGCATCGTGTTCGCGGGCTGCGACGCACTCAGCGGCGACGACGAGGGCGGGCTGGTAACCCTGGAAGGCCAGGTACTCAATGCTTCAACCAATAATCCGGTTCCTAACGCCTTCATTACGATCCTTCCTTACAATTTGTTGTTCGAAACCGATGCGGAAGGACGCTTCAGCGCGGCCGTCGAGATCGACAGCACCATGAACCTCAACCTGCGCGCCACGAAAGACGGGTTTGGATCGCAGTCGAATACGGTGCTGGCGCTGGCCGGGCGCACCGTGGAGGTGCCTACCTTCCGCCTCAACCAGACGGCTTCCGATAAACCGGTCTCCGGCAAGGCATCCAATATACTGCTCCTGAAACAGTCGTCGCAGAGCATAGGCGTCAAGGAGAGCGGCTCCGAAGAGGTTGCCCAGATCACGTTTCAGGTGGCCGACTCGCTGGGCCGACCCGTTATCCTCAACCAATCGGCGGATGTCAAGTTTACGCTTGGCGAGCAGCCCGGCGGCGGAGAATTCATCTTTCCGGCAGCCGCCCGCACCGATAACAACGGGCAGGTAACGGTGAACCTGTCGAGCGGCACCCGCGCAGGCGTCGTGCAGGTAGTGGCCGAAGCCCTGGTAGAAGGACGCAGGATTCGGTCGCTCCCGGTATCCGTTGCCATTCACGGCGGGCTTCCGGAGCAGCTTCACTTCAGCCTCGGCCCGGCCCGGTACAACTTCCCCGGCCTGCGGACCTTCGGTATCATCAATCCGGTGAGCGTGGTGGTGGGGGATAAGTACGGCAACCCGGTAAAGGAGGGGACGGCGGTTTACTTCACCACTACGCACGGGGTGATCGAGGGGTCGGTGCTCACCAACAAGGAAGGCCGGGGCACGGTGAAGCTCATCTCGGCCAACCCGCTCCCATCGGACGGCATCGGCATTATTACGGCTTCTACGGCGGATGAGAACCAGAATAAGGTTTCCGATCAGATCCCGGTCATCTTCTCGGGGCTGCCCGTCGTGCGCATCGAGCCGGCCGTGGCCCGGCTCAACCAGACGTACAAGCTGACGATAACCGACGGCAAGGGCAATCCGCTCGTTGAGGGTACGGTGGTTTCGGTCCGGGTCGAAGGCACGAAAGTAAAGGCTACCGGCAACACGCAGGTCGTCCTGGACGATACCGGATTTGCCGGAGGGATGCGGTACGAACACGTACGCCGCGGGACCGGTATTACGGAGTTCATGTTCCGGGCCGTACCCGACCTTCGGCTGGATGAGGAGGGCGAGCCGGCCGTGGAAACCATTACGGTTACCGTACGGGGCCTGAACGGGTCCATCGAGATCGTTCTCCCGAAGGAAGGAGCCGCCTTCTCCGCCCGCCGGGATGTGCAGCTCGAACGGCAGGCCTCGGGCGTAGTCGCTCGTATGATCGAGTAGGCTGCATTACATATCGGCAGGATACCGCGGAAAGCCGGCGACACCCATCGTCGGCTTTCCGCGTGGTTACCCCGGCGTACCGGGGTTCTCCGGAATAACGGTATCGCTACAGCCGGATCCGAACCGACCGGGCGAACGGCCGTTTATCTTCGCATGGCTTACGGGGAACGCTGCCCCTGCTCCGTACGTTCGGACCTCCCGGTACGGTTGGCCTCCTCGATCATGCGATGACGTTATTTTATGATGGGCCGATTCTTCGGTGTTCTGCTGGCCGCACTCGGGTTCATTGCGGCGGTCGTGTTCGCTCGCGAAGTGGATCGGCCGGCTGCCTCCCCCGTCTCTTCAACCCCGACTCCTCCTCCGGTCGTAGAAACGGCGCTCTCGCCTCCCGATTCCTCCACCGACGGCGGAACCATCGGACTGCCGGAGGTACGGCAGCGCATCCTCATTCGGGAGGATTCGCTGTGGCGTGAAGCCCTGCGCATCCACTACAACGCCATCGTCATCGACGGCCATGTGGACACGCCTTCGCTGATGCTCGACGAAGGGTACCGTTTCGGGGAGCGGCACCGGAGCGCCGAATCCAATGTAGACCTGCCGCGAATGTTCGAGGGGGGGCTGGATGCGGTGTTTTTCTCCATTTACGTAGCTCCGGGCTACGGCGAAGGAACGGCCGCGACCAACCGGGCCCGGGCGATGGTGGAAGAAGTACGCCGTCAGGTCGAGGGGTTGCCGGATAGCGTGGGAATCGCGCTCACCGCCGCCGACATCCTTCGCCTCGCCCGATCCGGTAAAAAAGCGGTCCTCATGGGTCTGGAAGGCGGGCACGGTCTGGCCGGCTCCGTTCGCGTCCTCCGGGAGCTGTACGATGCCGGCATCCGGTACGTTACCCTTACCCACATCAACTCCAACTCCTGGGCCGACGCGTCGCAGGCCGCCGCACGCTGGAACGGCCTGAACGACCTCGGCGTGGGCATGGTGCGGGAGATGAATCGCCTCGGGATGCTCGTCGATCTCTCCCATACGTCGGATTCCACGTTTTACGACGCCCTTCGGGTGAGCCGCGCCCCTGTGATCCTTTCTCATTCGTCGGTGCGGGCCCTGACGAATACCGTCCGAAACGTAGATGACCCCATGCTGGAAGCCCTCGCCCGGAACGGCGGCCTGATCATGATCAACTATTTCGATCCGATGGTCAATGCCCACCTTACGGATGAGGTATGGGCGGAGGTCCATCGAAGGCTGCCCGGCCCCGACCTCCACCAGCTCTGGAACGTCGTATACGACGTAAAGCGCGATATGGGCATCCCCGGCGCGTCGTTCTCCGACGTGATCGACCACATCGACCACGCCGTGAAGGTGGCGGGAGTGGACCACGTCGGCCTCGGCTCCGATTTCGACGGCGTATTCGACCTCCCGTCCGGCCTGCAGGACGTCACCCGCCTGCCCTGGGTTACCTACGAACTGCTCAAGCGGGGATATACGGAGGAGGACCTGTACAAAATTCTGGGAGGCAACCTGTTGCGGGTGATGCAAGAGGCCGAACAGGTCGCTCGCCCCACATCCTGACCCGGAATTCCGGCCCTGTCCGGCGCCTGGCCGGGCCTATCTAGCAGGCCGAGGGGATGAGATACATGGAAGCGGTTTCATAGAAGATTCATGACGGGTTAACAAATCTTTATAAATAATATCTTCTCGAACCGTCTCCTTCGGGCAACATATATTTGCCGCCGGGTTGCTCATCTGGTCGTCAACCGGGGAATGCGCCTCGTCTGATTACCTTATTGATGCGCTGCACGCTTACGCAACGGACTTGCTCATCCCGGCCTCATCGGCTGGTGGTCCTTGCCGCCCACGAAGGCCGCGCATCCCCCGCCCCGACGGATGCTCCCGAATATCGACCGTATGCCACACTACCAACTTATGGAGATTCCTATGAAGCCGTCTAGCGCAAGGTGGCTGTTCCTGTTCGTCCTGATGGCCTTTACCGCCGGCGGCGCCGGGGCCCAGGGCATTACGACTTCCGCCCTTACCGGGCGGGTGGTGGATGAAAACGACGATCCGCTGCCGGGCGCCAACGTGATTGCCGTGCACCAGCCCACCGGTGTGGAATACGGCACCGTAACCCGCACCGACGGGGCGTTCAGCCTGCTCAACCTCCAGTCGGGCGGCCCCTACACCGTCACCGCTTCGTTCGTGGGCTTCCAGTCGGCCCGGGAAGAAGGCATTCAGCTGGCGCTCGGGCAGACTCGTTCGATGCAGTTTCAGCTTCGTGAGGCCACGGCCGAACTGGCGGAAGTGCAGGTGATCGGCGAGGCCAACACCATCCTCAACTCCGAGCGCACGGGTGCTTCCACCAATATTGGCCGCGAAACCATCGAGCGCCTGCCCACCATCAACCGGACGCTCGGCGATTTCGCCCGCCTGACCCCGCAGGGTTCTACCCGGGGCGACGCCACCAGCCTCGGCGGCCGGAACAACCGGTACAACAACATCCAGATCGACGGCGCCACGCTGAACGACGTATTCGGCCTTTCCGATACCGGCGCTCCCGGCGGCCAGGCCGGCGCCCAGCCGATCTCGCTCGACGCCATCCAGGAGTTCAACGTCGATATTGCTCCGTACGACATCCGGTACAACGGGTTCACGGGCGGTTCCATCAACGCCGTCACCCGCAGCGGCACCAACCGGTTATCCGGTTCGTTCCGCTACCTTACCCGCAACGAGAGCTTCGTCGGCTCCCTCAAAACGAGCGATGGGGCCAACGATACGTTCGGCGACTTCTCCGAATCCTATATCGTCGGGACGCTCGGCGGGCCAATCATCAAGAACAAGCTGTTTTTCTTCGCCAACGCCGAGTTCGAGGACGAGACCACGCCGCTCAATGCCGGCATCCGCGGCAGCGGCCAGGCCAACATCTTCCCCGTCGGGGCCGATACGCTCAACCAGATCATCGGCATCGCCCGGAACAAGTACGGCTACGATCCCGGCAGCTTCGACCCCATCTCCGACGGGCAGGGCAACCTGAAGCTGCTCGGCAAGCTGGACTGGATCATCAACAACAACCACCGGGCCACGCTTCGGTACAACCTGGTCGATGCGCAGGACGACGACGGCATCAGCCGCAGCAACCGGAATTACGACTTCGGCAACCGCCGTTTCATCCGGGATGAGGTAACCAACTCGGCCGTTGCGGAGCTTCGGAGCACGCTGGGGCCGAACATGTACAACGAAGCCCGTCTGGTCTACACCCAGATCAACTTCGAGCGGACGGTGGAAGCCGATCCGTTCCCCTACGTAAACGTGGACGTTACGCGCGACTACGCCACGTACATGGGCATCGACCGGTTCTCCCAGGCTAACGCCCTCGATCAGAAACTGTGGGAGTTCACCAACGACTTCAACCTGATTTCCGGGAAACACAGCCTCACCTTCGGTACGAGCAACCAGCTCTGGAGCTTCAACAACGTATTCATCCAGGACTACTACGGCGCCTACGAGTTCGATTCGGTGGCCGACTTCGAGGCGGGCAAGGCCTCCCGGTACTACCTCAGCTATTCGCTGCTGCCGGAC
>CBDUBS010000144.1:0-9296 GCA_965365445.1 uncultured bacterium
CTCGGCCAGGTCGCGCACCGGCTCCTCTATCCGCTGTGGGACGCCGGGGTTTCGGTCTCGTTCGACGTGTGGAACTGGGGCCGCACCGACGCCCGCACCCGGCAGGCCCGGGCCCGTCTCGATCAGGCCGAAACCCGCAGCGAGGCCCTTCGGGAGGGTATCCGCCTGGAGGTATACCGGCACTACCTCGAACTGGGGCGGGCCATCGAGGCTATCGCCGTGGTGGAGCGTACGATCGAGCAGGCCGCCGAAGCCTACCGCATGGTGAACGACCGTTACCGGCAGGGGATGGCCCTCACTGCCGAAGTTCTCGCCGCCGAGCTGGCTTACCGCGAAGCCGAAACCCGCCGGATCGGCGCCCTTGCCGACTATGCACTGGCCCGGGCCGGGCTGGAACATGCCGTCGGAACGCCTCTGGCCCCCTGACCCCCCCTTTTCATGCTCGCCCTGGACGTTCAACATCTCACCCGCTCTTTCGGCCGCTTCCAGGCCGTCGACGACGTCAGCTTTCGGGTCGGGCCGGGAGAAATATTCGGCTTCCTCGGAGCCAACGGGGCCGGGAAGTCCACCACCATCCGGATGCTGTGCGGGCTGCTGGCTCCCACGTCGGGCCGTGCCCTGGTCAACGGCATCGACGTGGGCCGGCGGCCGGAGGAGGTAAAGAAATCCATAGGCTATATGTCTCAGCGCTTTTCGCTGTACCAGGACCTTACGGTAGCCGAGAACCTGCGGTTTTTCGGCCAGGCGTACGGCCTCGCCGGACGGCCCCTGCGCGAGCGGATGCAGTGGGTCGTCGAGACGGTAGGCCTGGCCGGTGTAGAAAACCGGCTGACCGCGGGCCTCTCCGCCGGGTGGAAACAGCGCCTGGCGCTCGGGTGCGCCGTCCTCCACGAGCCCCGCATCGTATTCCTCGACGAACCCACGGGCGGCGTCGATCCGGTGGCGCGCCGCCGGTTCTGGGCCCTCATCCGCGACCTCGCCGCCCGCGGCATCACCGTACTCGTGACGACGCACTACCTGGACGAAGCCGAATACTGTGAGCACATCGTGCTGATGCAATCCGGGCGGGTCATCGCCGACGGCAGCCCGCACGAGCTCAAAACTCGCTGCCTCGGGGGCAGCCTGTTCGAGATCATCACCGACGACCCGGTATCCACGATGGAACACTTCCAGAGAGAACCCGAAACGCTCGGCGTATCGCTGTTCGGGGTGCGCTTGCACGTGGGAGTCCGGCATACCGACCCCGATGCGGCCCGGGCCTGGCTGGAGGACCGGCTCCGGGCGTACGGATCGGTCGCCTCGTATGTGGCGCCCATCGTTCCCTCGCTCGAGGACGTATTCATCCACCTGGTCGAAGACCGAGCCGGGGAGGCGACATGAACGGTTCGCGTATCCGACCGGTCATCATCAAGGAGTTCCGCCAGATCCGCCGCGACAGGCGTACGCTCGGGGTGCTCGTGCTGGTGCCGGCGTTTCTGCTCATCATGTACGGGTACGCGCTCAACCTGGACGTTCAGCACATGCCCACCGGCGTGTACGACGCCGACCGGACCCCGGCGAGCCGCGCATTCATCGAGCGGTTTTTCACCTCGGAAACGTCCGAGTTCTTCTACCGCTCCCATACCGTCACCCACCCTTCCGAGATCGAGACGCTGCTCATGAGCGGCGAGGCCGCCCTCGTACTGGTCGTACCCGCCGGGTTTTCCGAAACTCGCCGTCGGGGCGAGCGACCCCAGGTGCAGGTGCTGGTGGACGGCGTCATGTCCAGTACGGCCTCGACCGCAATCGGATACGTCGAGGGGGTATTCCGACAGGAAACCATCGAGATTCTCCAACGGCAGTACGGGCGCAACGCCTCGTTGCCGGTCGTGTTCGAGCCCAGGGTATGGTACAATCCGGAGATGCGCAGCGCCCTGTTCCTCATTCCCGGCCTGATCGCGTTCATCCTCATGATCATCACCGTCGTGGCGACCTCCTTATCCATCGTTCGGGAGCGCGAGCTGGGCTCGATGGAGCAACTCATGGTTTCGCCGCTGACGCCCGGCGAGATGATTCTGGGCAAGCTCACACCGTATGCGCTCATTTCGATGGCGGCCACTGTGCTGGTGCTTGCCGCCGGCGGGTTGCTTTTCGACATGCCGATGCGCGGAAGCTACGCCCTGCTTGCTCTGGCCACCTTCATCTACCTGCTCGGCGCACTGGGGCTGGGGCTGGTGGTCTCCACGATGGTCAAATCCCAGGAGGTAGCTTTTTTGCTTGCCAGCCTGATCACCCTGCTGCCTACCTTCATCCTCTCCGGCTTCGTTTTCCCGATTTCCAATATGCCCGTCGTCATTCAGGCCGTAACGTACGTCGTGCCCGCCCGGTATTTCCTTACCATGCTCCGGGGCATCATGCTCAAAGGCGTCGGTCTGGAGGCGTTCGGACGGGAACTGTTCCTTCTGACGGTATTCGCCGGGGCCATGCTCGGTATCGGCGCCCTGCGCCTGAAAAAAATCCTGGGCTGATCATGCGGAGCGTCCTCAACATCGTCGTCAAGGAATTGCTCCAGCTCCGCCGGGACCCCGTGCGGCTGCGCCTGATGCTGGTTCTGCCCGTCATTCAACTCATTCTGCTCGGGTACGCGGCCAACCTGGACGTAAAGAAGATTCCGCTCATCGTGCACGACGCCGACCGCAGCGCCGCCGGCCGCGACCTGACCGGCCGGTTCCTGGCCTCGGGGTATTTCGAGCTTCGCGGGTTTGCCGAGGGCCCCGATGAAGTGGATCGGGCCGTCAGCCGTGGGTCGGCGTCGCTGGCGCTCGTCATCCCCAGGGGGTTCGGATCGGATTTGCTGGCCCGGCGCCCGGCTTCTTTGCAGGTCATTGCCGACGGCTCCGACGCCACCTTTGCGGGCCGGGGGCTGAATTACGCCGGCATGATCGTCCGGGAGTTCTCCACCGATGTGGTGCTGCGCAGAACCACCCTGGAACCGGCCGGCGTCGATGCCCGCATCCGGGTGTGGTACAACCCGGAGCTGGACAGCCGCTGGTTTCTGGTGCCGGGTATTCTGGCGCTGGTGCTCATGGTGGTATCGCTCATCGGGACGGCCATGACGCTGGTTCGGGAGAAAGAAATCGGCACCATGGAACAGCTCATCGTCACCCCCATACGTCCGGTGCATCTCATCCTGGGCAAGCTGATCCCCAATGCCGGTATCGGTATGTTCGTCATCTCCGTGGTGCTGATCCTGGTGCATCTGCTCTTCCGCATCCCGATAGAGGGCAGCCTGACGCTGCTGCTGGGCCTGAGCTTCGTGTTCCTCGTTTCTATGCAGGGCATCGGCCTGTTCGTTTCGACGGCCTCCCGGACGCAGCAACAGGCCATGATGTCGGCCATATTTTTCGTCATGCTGCCCATGCTCCTGCTTTCCGGCTTCGTGTTTCCCATCGAGAACATGCCCGAGGTGATCCAGGGAATTACATACATCATCCCGCTCCGGTATTATTTCGTTATTCTCCGGGGGATCTTGCTCAAGGGAGCGGGCATGGCGGTGCTGTGGGACGAAAGCCTGGCCCTGACGGTGTGCGCCGTCGCCGCGGTCGGCCTGAGCGTGTGGCGGCTGCGCAAACGAACCCGCTGACCGGGAGCCAAGCCGCCCACCGGGCGTACACACCTTCTGTCCCCTTCAGCGATCCGAACGGCCCCATGTCCACCCGCACCATTGCCCTGACCGATTCGCTTTACCAGTACATGCTGGCCGTTTCGCTTCGCGAAACCAATACCCTGAAACGGCTGCGTGAAGAAACGGCCCGCCTTCCGGAGGCGGAAATGCAGATTGCGCCGGAGCAGGGGCAGTTCATGGCCCTGCTCGTCCGGATGCTGAATGCCCGCCGGACGATTGAAGTAGGGGTGTTTACCGGCTACAGTGCGCTGGTGGTCGCTCAGGCCCTGCCGCCCGAAGGCCGGGTGGTGGCCTGCGAGATCAACGAGCAGTACGCCGCCATCGCCCGGCGGTACTGGAAAGAGGCCGGGGTAGAGCATAAAATCGACTTGCGCCTGGCTCCGGCGGCCGAAACCCTGGACGCCCTCATCGGGGCCGGGGAAGCCGGAACCTACGATTTCGCCTTCATCGACGCGGATAAACAGCGCTATGACGCCTACTACGAGCGGGCGCTTACGCTGGTGCGCTCCGGGGGGCTCATCATGATCGACAACGTGTTCCGCCGGGGCCGTGTGGCCGACCTCTCGGTGCGGGACGACGATACGCAGGCGATGCGGGTGCTCAATGCCCGCCTGCTCCGCGACGACCGGGTGTACCTGAGCATGGCGCCCATAGCGGATGGCCTTTCACTGGCGCTCAAACGCTAAAACGCCCGGAGATTCCGGGCGTCCCGTGCGCGGCGGGTGATCGGGATCACCTTGCCCCGGGCGCAGTCGGAGCCTATCGTGCGAGCCCCTGTCATCGCTGCTCGCACCCATGAAACCCCCCCGCTCCGAAATCCTCCCGCTGCTCCTCTGGCGCAAGCGCATCATTGGTCCGGACGGCCCGGACGACGCGCTCACCCGGCACGTACTGCTCACGCTGTCTGTGTTCATGGATCGCCATGGCCGCTGCTTCCCATCGGTGGCCCGCCTGGTGGAAGCCGCCCGGCTCTCGAAGCCTACCGTCGTCAAGTATTTAAAGCGGGCGCGCGCGGAAGGGTGGATTCGGGTGACCCGGCGCCGCCGGGGTCAGGGCTGGGCGCACCACCACTACCAGACCCTCCTGCCCGATACAGCCCCCGCCCCCGAGGCTTCCGAAGTTATCCACAGCGGCCGCGAAGTTATCCACATATCCGCCGAGGTTATCCACAATCGGCCGTCCGATTGACCACCAGAAGGCAAAGGCGGTCTATCCGGTAGACCGCGCCGGGCCCATGGTGGTCTATCCCGTATACATGGCGGTCTATTCCACAGCACAACGCGGTTAAACCGGTTAACCCTAACTCTTCATATAACTCTTCAAAGAACTCTTCAGGTGGAGCGCCCGACGCGCCGTGCGCCCGGCCAGGAACGGGTGGAAATGCCGCCTCCGCCTCCGGAGAACAGGAAAGATCGAGAGAAGGAAGCGAGCCGGCGGGCCGTTCCCGGGGGTTTGGTTACCCGTCGAAGCGTTTGCGCCGTCTCCAGGCCGTACCGGCCGGCTCTATCCCGGCAGGGATTTCCCGGGTGGGCGCCTCCGGGGCCGTCGCTTCGCAGAGGGCGGCGGCGAGGGCGGCCGGCTCCATCCAGCCGTCGAGCGGCAGATCCCGCTCGGGCCGGAAATGCTCCGCAATGAAATGGGTGGTATACCGTCCGCTTCGGAACGCCTCATGCTCCATCGCGAACCGACAGAACGGGATGGTGGTGTGCAGCCCGGCTATTTCGAACTCCGAGAGCGCCCGGCTCATCCGGCGTATGGCCTCCTCGCGGGTGCGGCCCCAGGCGCTCAGCTTGGCGATCATGGCGTCGTAGTGCATGAAGATCTCGCTGCCCGTTTCCACGCCCGAATCCACCCGCACCCCGAACCCGGAGGGGGCCCGGTAGTGGAGGATGTTGCCGGGGTCCGGCAGGAAGTGGTTATACACGTCCTCGGCGTAGATCCGGCACTCCACGGCATGGCCGAGGGCCGTCACGTCCTCCTGCGCGTACCCGAGCGGCTCCCCTTCGGCAATGCGGATCTGCTCGGCCACCAGGTCGCGCCCTGTGATCCACTCCGTGATGGGGTGTTCCACTTGCAGCCGGGTGTTCATCTCCATGAAATAGAAATTCAGGTCCCGATCGACCAGAAACTCCACCGTGCCCGCATTGCGATAGCCGCAGGCCCGGGCCGCCCGGATCGCCGCTTCGCCCATGCGGCGGCGCACCTCCGGCGTGACGACCGGCGAGGGGGCTTCCTCGATCACTTTCTGATGGCGCCGTTGTACGGAGCACTCCCGCTCGTAGAGGTGGACGGCGTTGCCGTGGTGGTCCGCCAGGATCTGCACTTCGACGTGACGGGGTTCCGCGATGTACTTCTCGACGAACACCCGGTCGTCCCCGAACGACGCGCGGGCCTCGCTGCGGGCCATGTCAAGCGATCGGTCCAGGTCGCCCGGCTTTTCCACGACCCGCATCCCTTTGCCGCCGCCCCCGGCCGCCGCCTTGATGAGCACCGGGTAGCCGATCCGATCGGCTACCTCCCGCGCTTCATCGGCATCCGCGACGGCTCCGGTCGTTCCGGCGGCCATAGGGATGCCCGCTTCGGCGGCCAGCGCCCGCGCGGCCGTCTTGTCGCCCATGCTGCGGATGGCCTCGGGGGGCGGCCCGATGAAGATAAGCCCGGCCTGCCGACACGCTTCGGCAAACCGGGGGTTCTCGGAGAGGAAACCGTAGCCGGGGTGAACGGCGTCCGCGCCGGCCCGCACGGCCGTCCGGATGATTTTCTCCGCGTGCAGGTACGTTTCGCGGAGGGTGGCCGGCCCGAGCGGGTACGCTTCGTCGGCCAGGGCGACGTGCGGAGCGCGGCGATCCACCTCGCTGTACACCGCTACCGACCGGATGCCGCGCTCCCGGCACGTCCGGATGATGCGTACGGCGATCTCGCCCCGGTTGGCGATCAGGATTTTCGTGATCCTTTTCCGTTGTTCGGCGCCCTGTTGAGGAATCATTGTTGAGGAATCATCCGGTTTGCACTATCGTAGGCTCATGTGCGGAAGCGGCCTGCAACAACCAACTCGTTTCCTCGTCTCATCTTTCGCCGCCCGCTCTCGAAGGATGTAATGTAACCGATGCCCAGGACAAAAGATTTCTATTCCATCCTCGGGGTGAACGAACACGCCGGGGCGGACGCCATCAAAAAGGCGTACCGCAAACTGGCCCGGGAGTACCACCCCGACCGCAACCCCGACAAGCCCGGCGCAGAGGAGCGGTTCAAGGAAATCCAGCACGCCTACGACGTGCTCTCCGATCCGCAAAAGCGGAAGCAGTACGACCTGTCGCGGAAGAACCCCTTCGGGGGGATGGGAGAGCCCTTTACGACCAGCGGCGGATCGCAATACTACCGGACCCCCGACGGCACGTACCACCGGGCCGATTCGCAGGGCGGCGCTTCCGGCGATTTTTTCGATTCGTTCAGCGGCGGATTCACGGACCTGTTCAGCAAAATCTTCGGGGGAGCCGAGCCTTCCGGAGCCGCCGGAAACCGGCCCGGACGGAGGGCGGTGTCGGAGGCGGAACTCCGGCTGACGTTTGAGGAAGCACTGGCCGGGGGCAAGCGGGAGATTTCGCTGCCCGACGGCGAGAAAGTACGCATCGACGTGCCGAAGGGGGTGCGCTCCGGCTTCAGGATCCGCCTGCGGGGGTACGGCCCTCCGGCCCCGAACGGCCGGGGCGATTTGCTGGTTACGTTCGAGGTGGCGCCGGACGCCCGTTTCCGCCGCGAGGGCGACGACCTCATAACGACGGTCGCCGTGACGGCCTTCGAGGCGCTGCTGGGGGCCACGCGCAACGTAACCAACGCCTACGGCAAGCGCATCAAGCTGGCCGTGCCGCCGGGCACGCAGCCCGGCGATAAGCTCCGCCTGAAGGGCCAGGGCGTCGAAACGGCAAAAGGGGCCGGCGACCTGCTGGTGGAGGTGCAGGTGAGCATTCCGCGCGACCTGACCCCGGAGCAGCGCGACGCCATCCGGTCGGCCGCCGCCCGGGCCGGGCTGCTTTAACCTCACTCGGCCGCCTGCGCCAGGGCGTATTTCTTGCGCTCGTTGGTATCGAGGTAGCGTTTGCGCAGGCGGAAGCTTTTCGGCGTCACCTCGATCAGCTCGTCGCTGCGGATGAACTCGATGGCCTCCTCCAGCGACATGCGCCGGGGGGGCACCAGCCGTTCGTAGGAATCCGCCGAGGACGCCCGCATGTTGGTGAGCTTCTTCTCTTTGGTGATGTTCACCTCCAGGTCCACGTCGCGGCTGTTCTCGCCGACGATCATGCCGGAGTACACGTCCTCGGTCGGCCCGACGAACAATTCGCCCCGCTCCTGAAGGTTCAGGATGGCGTAGGAAGTGACCTTGCCTGTGCGGTCGGCTACGAGCGCCCCGGAGGTGCGGTGCACGATGTCTCCGGCCCACGGGCGGTAGCGGTCGAACAGGTGGGTGAGCAGGCCGGTGCCCTTGGTGTCGGTCAGAAACTCGGTCCGGTAGCCGATCAGGCCCCGGCTCGGGATCTCGAACTCCAGGCGCACCCGGCCGGAGCCGTGGTTGACCATGCGCACCATGACGCCCTTGCGCATACCGAGCTTCTGCACGACGACGCCCATGAAGTTCTCCGGCACGTCGATCAGCGCCCGCTCGTACGGCTCGCACAGCCGGCCGTCCACCTGCTGCGTGATGACCTGCGGCATCCCTACGGCGAATTCGTACCCTTCGCGGCGCATCTGCTCGATCAGGATCGCCATTTGCAACTCGCCCCGGCCGTACACCAGGAACCGGTCCGGCGAGTCGGTTTCCTCGATGCGCATGGAGAGGTTGTTTTCGGCTTCGCGGAACAGCCGGTCCCGGAGGTTGCGCGAGGTGACGTACTGCCCTTCACGCCCGCTGAACGGCGAGTCGTTGACGCGGAACTCCATCGAGATGGTCGGCTCGTCCACCCGCACGGGCGTAAGCGGGTGCGGGTCCTCGGCGTCGGCGATGCTCTCGCCGAGGCCGATGCCGCCCATGCCGGCTACGGCGATGATGTCGCCGGGGCCTGCCTCCGGGGCTTCCACCCGTTTGAGGCCTTCGTACTGGAACAGGGCCGTGACGGAGGCCAGGTCCCGGCTGCCGTCGCGGTGGCAGAGGGTTACGCGCCCTTTGTTGCGCAGGGTGCCCTGCATCACCCGGCCGATGGCGAGCGGGCCGAGGTAGGGGTCCGGCTGGACGTTGGTGACGAGCACTTGCAGGGAGCCTTCCGGGTCGCCGGTCGGCGGGGGCAGGCGTTCGAGGATGGCGTCGAAGAGGGGGCGCAGGTCCGTCAGCGGCTCGGAGAGGCTTCGGGTACACTGGCCGTCCCGTGAGACGGCGTACAGAACCGGGAATTCGATCTGGTCCTCATCGGCGTCGAGGTCGATGAAGAGGTCGTAGATTTCGTTCAGTACGTCCTCGGGGCGGGCGTCCTGCCGGTCGATCTTGTTAATGACAACGATGGCCGGCAGGCGCAGCTGCAAGGCTTTTTGCAGCACGAAGCGGGTTTGCGGCAGCGGCCCCTCGGCGGCATCGACGAGCAGCATGATGCCGTCCACCATGCGGAGGGCGCGTTCCACTTCGCCCCCGAAGTCGGCGTGCCCC
>CBDUBS010000145.1:0-9267 GCA_965365445.1 uncultured bacterium
GGCCATCTACTCCCGGACCGGCGGATATCAGGGCATCGGTTTCGCTATCCCCGTCAATACGGTCCGAAACGTCGTGGAGCAGCTGATCGCGAATGGGAAGGTAGAGCACGCCCGCCTGGGCGTAGAATACGGCCCGGCGACCGAATCGCTCATCGAAGCGCTCGATCTGCCGCGCGGAGCGGCTCAGGTAGCCCGTGTGGTCGCGGGCTCCGCAGCCGACCGCAGCGGGGTTCGCCCGGGCGATGTGATCGTCGCTATCGATGGGCAGACGCTCACCAACTCGCTCCAGCTCTCTCAGATCGTCGGCAGCAAGCAGCCCGGCGACCGAGTAGGGCTCACCGTAAACCGGGACGGCGATGTGCAGGAAATCGAAGTGAAGCTCGGCATGGCGGAATAACCGGACGCACTTTGCGCATCGGGCAATGCAAAACGCCCCGATCGGTATGGCCGGTCGGGGCGTTTTAATTTCTCCGTACGTACGCTCGCCGGCTGAGCGAGCGTGGCTGTGGCTCAGGCAAACGCTCCCTGAGCGGCGGCGGTGGTCGGTGCGATTTCATGATCCGAAGGAACGACGATGGGGGAGAGCTTCCACTCCATCGTTCGGCACCGCACCCGCAGGTCACGGCACACGTCGCGAATGGCCGCCTTGCTGGCCATCGACATTTCGGGTACGCAGATGATCACCTCTTCCACAGAGAGTTCGTTGCAAATCTTGGCGAGGTCCTGAAAGGAGCCCTGCACCCGGACGCCATGCACGGTCAACCCTTTTTTCAGCGGATCGTCATCGATAAAACCAACCGGAAGCATGTCCAGGCTGGCGTTCTGCCGCAGTTCCCGAAGCGTCAGTATCCCGGGGTCGCCGGCCCCGTAGAGCAGCACCCGCGTGCCGTTGAGCCGCTGCGCCGCAACGAACTGCCGCAGGCCGCGAAACCCGAAACGTACCCCTGCAACGGCCATTGTCGAAAGCAGCCAGTCAATGACGAATACAGAGCGGGAAAAAACAGCCGCCTCATTGAACAGATACACCAGGGTAAACGCCGTCACCGTTGCCACGACCGATGCTACCGCAATCCGGACGAGCTCCATGGTGCCCGCATACCGCCATATCCCGCGGTACAGCCCGAACGCGTAGAATACGGAGATCTTCGCAATGATGACCAGCGGCACGCTATGCAAAATGGACTCCATCATCCACTGGCTCAGGATGCCCTCGAAACGCAGGTCGTGCGCCAGGATGTAGGCCGCTACGATCAGTACCAGGTCGATCAGGATGCCGAAAGCCGATTTCCAGTCTCGTCCCAGAACACCGTGCAGCGCCGCAAACGCCCGGTTCACTATCGGCGCCGGCTGGACGGCGAAATCGCCTTTCCGGTGCCGGTTATACACGTCTACCGTGCCCAGATAAATACCGATCATCACCAGGCCGACGATGACGAACGTGCTGATGCTGAAGGCAATCATGTGGTCCACGGTGCTTACCACCAGGCTGAGCACGCCCAGAATGGACCCGATGCCCCAGAGTACGGCCACCGCCCTCCGCTCCGAGAGCCCGAGCATCACCAGCCGGTGCATGCTGTGGTCGATGCCGCCCTGGGTGATTTTCCTGCCGTTGAGGATCCGGCTTATGGTAACGAGGCTCGTATCGAAGATAGGTACGGCCAGCACGATGCAGGGCACCAGGATGACCATCACCTGCTCCCGCCCGGATACTTCACCCTGAACCCCGAGCGAGATGCCGGCCAGCAGGTACCCCAGCAGCAGGCTTCCGCCGTCGCCCATGAAGATACGCGCCGGGTTGAAGTTGAACACCAGAAAACCCGCCGTCGCGCCGACCATCGTTGCGCCGAGCAGCGCCAGCGGTATGTGGCCGAACTGCCACGCCAGCAGGGCCAGCACCCCGCCTGCAATCATCGTAATGCCGGCGGCCAGGCCGTCCATCCCGTCGATCAGATTCACGGCATTCGTTATGCCGATCATCCACAGGAGCGTGAGCGGAACGGCCACGTAAATGGGCAATCCCGTGAACGACATCCCGGCGAACAGCGGCAGACACGCCGCAAAGATCTGCGCCAGCATCTTTACAGACGGAAGCAGGTCGAGACGGTCATCGATCACGCCGGTCAGGAACATCAACGTGCTTCCGATCAGCAGCCATGCGGGCAGGTCCCCATTGAAAAGCAAGGTGGCCAGCGCCATGGACGCGAACAGCGCGATCCCGCCCATCAACGCGGTAGGCTTTCGGTGCCACCGATCCTGACGAGGGCGGGCGATCCATCCGAAGCGGTGCGCCAGCCGAATGACGAGGGCCGTAAAGCCGACGGCAAAGGCAAAGGCAAAAAGCCCTATGAACGTCGGCAACTCCATCCAGGCTATATCAATATTCATGTCGATGTCAAATTATCCGGTAAATGCCCGAGAATCGATCTGATTCGCTAACAAACTGTGCTTGTGGAGCTTCTGCTGCAAACACTAAGCATTTTCCCTACCGATCATGGTAGCAAAATGGGTATGCGCCGGGTAGCCTCGTTCATCCATCCGATCCTTGAAGCGGAGGGGGCAGGCTTAATCGTTAGGGTAGGTTTGGCGCATAGCCATACCGAATGAAATCAATTGGTGCGCGTTTGTCACCATTAAATTGACGGACAGACTCTGTTGAAGTATAGACACTCCGACCGTATTTCATTGTAAAGAGGTCTCTACTTACAAATCGTTCCCCATTCGCCGGTCATGGCGCCTACGGATCGAAGAAAGGCCGCTTTATAGGATGTGCCATCGACGTGCGGCAGGGAATCTACGATCGGGATCGGCTCAACATGGATAGGTAAAGGCTCCCGTCAGGGCCCGTAAATCAGCCCCCCGCCCAGTTCGAAGCCTGTCAGGTCGCCGGCGCGGTACGTCCCACGGAGAGCCAGCGTGAGGGCAGGGGCCAGGCGGACTTCAGGCATCAGGCCGAGGTCGAAGTACGTCCGCGCCCGGCAGGTCGGATCGGCGCACGCGTCGAGTTCGGCAAAGCGGCGGGCGCGGGCCAGCCCCGTAACGAAGAATGTCGCCGTTAAACGGGCCCGGTATTCGGCAAACGCCTCCGACAGGTTCGGAATGACCTGAAAGGTCTGGCCGAGTCCGGGCGCTTCGCTTTTTTCCTTGATGCGGTGCCGGGCGATCAGGCGAAGGGTGTTGAACCCGGGGCGGCCGAGCAGTCCGAGGGTAACGCTGATGCGGTTGCCGGAGGTATAGGTATCGGCCTCGCCTACCCGGTCGGCGGCGTAACGGGTAAAACCCACGTCGCCCGAGACGGACCAGACGGAAGCCAGTCGAACGTCGAGCCCGGCGGCCAGCGTCACTTCATCGCCGGGGTCATAGTCATCCTGCATATCTACCAATGGCTTGAACGGCCCCCGGTACTGGTACGCGGCGCTCAGGCCGGCCGCCAGGCCGGGGGCAATCTGATGAGCATAGGTCAGTCCGGGAGCGACGTTCAGCCCCTGCCCGAAAACGGGCGCGTCGAAATCAAACACGTACTGGCCGAACAGAACGGCGGTCTGGAACTCCTCCGGGGTGAGTTCGATTTTGCCGGAAGGCAGGTTCACTCCGAGGTTGGCTACCAGGCTGCCGCCGCCCATCGGATAATACCCGCTCAGGGCGATCTGCACGTCCGTCACGGACGAGAGATCCGCCAGGCCGTCGCCGGAAGCGCCCGCCGAACCCCCGAGGAAGGTCAGGCCGTGGTTTCGGCCGAGGGGCACGAAGGCCCGCACCGGAACGGTGAACTCGGTCAGCGTGCGGCCGTCGATATCGAAGGATTGATAGACGGGCATCACCTCGATGCGGGCGGGCTGCCTGAGCGTGTACTGGTAAGGAGCGCCGTCCTGAGCGTAAAGCCGGAGAGCGGGGACCAGCAGGAGGAAAATCAGCAGGTGTTTCACAGGGTTCACCGGAGCAGGAGCATGGATCGGGAGGCGACGGAACCGGCCGTAGAAAGGCGGTACAGGTAAAGCCCGCTGGGCAACGGGCCGCCGGTGTCGGCGTGGCCGTCCCAGGCTACGTCGTGCGGCCCGGCCGCGAGTTCGGCGTTAACGAGCGTGGCGACCCGCCGCCCGAGCACGTCGAACACGTCGATGCGCACCGGCCCGGCCTGGTCGAGGGTGTACGTGATGCGGGTGCCGGCGTTGAACGGGTTCGGGTAGTTCTGGGCAAGGCCGAACGCAACGGGATGCAGGGGTACGTCGTCGCGGTGGGCTTCGGCGAACGCTTCGGCGCCGAGGACGAACCGCAGCCGGTGCGGCGCGGCGCCCGTGGTGATTTCAAAGCCGTCGCTTTCTACCGTAATGGGGCGGCCCATCGTCCGGTCGAGCACGAAGAGGTCGTAGCCCTCCGGCCGAACGCCCTGTTCGTCCAGGTGAATGCGCACCCGGCCGGGCGCCGGAGTGCTGATTTCCACGTCCCAGTAACGCCCTCCGCCCTCCGGTGTGGCGACGAGGGCCGCGAGCCGCTCCCCGCCTTCGACCAGCGATAGCTGCAGCGAGGCCCGCAGGGCCGGGGCCTCGGGCCAGCGAACGGGCTCCCCGAAGCCGATCCAGTTCTGGGAATCCCGGTCGGGGCCCGAGCGGGCGCTGATCCGCAGGGTGTAGGAACCGGCCTCGAACGGCGTATCGGGGCTTCCTGTTTTACCCTGTGGAGCAGCGGCTTCAAGCGGCGGAACATCCAGCCGAATCTCCGAGGGGGCGGCGCTGAAAACGAAGTATCCCTCCCACGGCTGCAAAACGGAAACCAGGGTGTCGTAGCGCATTTCGCTCCCGTCGAAAAAGACGAGCGGCCCGATGGTCCCGTCGAAGTTGGCGATACGGCTGCGGTTCTGAAGGGCGATGTCGCCCCAGGATACCGGGAACGCAAACGGATTTCCGATCTGGTTCCAGCCGGGCGCAAGCGTGAGGCCGTAGGGAGCCGAAGCATCCACGGATGCGCCTGCTTCGGCGTCGAAGGCGGCCCCGTCCTCGGTAATCAGCCAGAACGCCATGCCGGGACGGATTTCAGGCAGGGCCGGGTATTCATCGTAACGATCCCGGCCGGTGTTCCAGCGAAGCAGGCGCCACCGGGCCGGATCGTAAGGCCCGAAGTCGTCCTCCAGCAGAGCGGCAAGCCCTTTATCATCCAGGTTCAAAGGCACCGAAATCATCCGGTACGCTCGGGCCGCCGGAATTACCGTCGTCGTGCGGTTCGCGACGCGCACGCGCAGATGCTCCGGTTGCTGGGCAGGCTGGACCTCGGGGAATGTTACCGTCGTGAGGCCGTCGGAGAGGCTGACGTAATAATCCACCCCGCGTTCGGTGACGAAGGCCGGCGGTACGGAGGCGCTGAACCCGCCGGGGGCCGGCCCGAGGCCGATTTGCTGGAACGCTCGCTCGCCGCCCCGGCGGTAGTAAAGGGTCCGGCTGGTCGGAGTAAAGGCCGGTGGGGTGGTTACGGTAATCGGGAGGGTCTGCCCGTCGCCGGGGTCGCCCGGAGCGATGACCGTAACGCGCAGCACGTCGATGGTAAACGGGCTGTCGCTGGCATCGGCCAGGCTGCCGTCGGCCGCAACGACCCAGATGCGGTAGGCGCTCGAAGGCGGCAGGTCGGCTGGAACGGTCCAGGCAAACACGCCCGTATTGGGAGCCGACGCGGCCGGCGTCTGGAAGGCCGCCCCGTCGCGCAGAAGCTCTATACGGATAGGGCCGGTGTACCGCCGCGACTCCCACCGGATGTCCACCCGGGTGCTCCGGGTCAGGGTTTCGCCCCCGTTCGGATACACGACCCGTAAAGACGGCGGCGGCAGGATGGAGAACGGGCCGTCCGACACGTCGGAAGTGGGGTTGGAGCCCAAAGTCGTGATCCGGATGCGGTAGTCGGACCCCTCCGGAAGCCCGGCATCCACGGTCCAGGTCTCGGAGCCGTCGTTCGGCGTGGATGCGGCAATCGTTCGGGCGACCTGAGCGCCCTGCAACAATACGATGCTGACGTTGCCGCCGGACGATCCGGGTTGCCAGGTGATGGTTTCGTTGCGGCCCAGCGTCCAGGTTTCGCCGCCGTTGGGGCTGTTCAGGCGAAGCAACGCCAGGCCGGAGCCCGTCAGCGGAATGGCGAGCGGGGTATCGACGTTGGAGGCATTGTGCGTTACCGAAAGCGAGGCCGAGGCCGAGCCGGCCGCGACCGGACGGAACCAGATACTGAGGTCGCGCGAGGCCCCCGCCGGTATCTGAAAGGACCGCGAATCCGCGGCAACATAAAAAGCGGTGGAGCCGCTGAGCGACAGCGCTCCGTCGAGCCGCCCTGGCCCGCCGTTTGAGAGGCGCAGGGTGGCCCGGACCGAATCGCCAACATTGACGCTCCCGAAATCCAGCCGCGATGGCTCGTAGGTGAGCGTGGCCGTAGCCGCCAGACTGAACAGGCGGCTCTCGCCCAGGATGGACGTATTCGCCATGCTCATGATCCGGATGAAATACCCGGAGCCGGGCGTTAAACTCATCGGAATGGTCCAGTCGTAGCGGCCGGTGTTGGGCGCGCCCGTGACAATGTTCTGAATGATGGAGCCGTTGCGCCCGAGGTCGATGCGGACGCCGCCGGTTTCGAGATACGAGTTCCAGGCAATGCCGAGTTTGGATCCGAGCGTAAGCGTTTCGCCGCCCGCGGGGTAGGTGACGGCAATGAACGGAATTCGCTCGATGTACAACTCGAACGCGCCGCTCAGGTCGGTAATGTTCGGGGAGGTGGTGCTCGTCAGGCGGATGGTGTAGTTTCGGGCTTCCGGCAGGTTCGTAGCGACGTTCCAGGAAAACACCCCCGTATTGGGAGCCGACGCGGCAAGGGTCTGGACGGGCTGGTTGTTGCGCAACAATTCGATGCGGATGGGTCCTGCCAGGTTGGTAACCCACTGGATGAGCTGCGTGGCGCCCAGCGCGATGCGTTGTCCCCCCTCCGGCGTCAGCAGGCGAAGCGTCGGCAGGATGGTAAAGGGTCTGTCGCTTTCATCGGAAAACAGCTCGCCGGAGAGGTTCTCCCGCCCGGATACACGCACCACGTAATCGGAGGCCGGAGCCAGGGTCCGGGGCAACTCGACGGCAAGCAGGCCGTCGTTGGCCGTGGAGCCGAAATCATGCACCTGCGAGCGGCCCCGGTAAAGAGAGATCGATACCGTCGAGCCGATGTTCGCGCTGGACCATCGGATTTCCTGCGGGCGGGATACGTCCCAGGATTCGCCCCCGTTCGGGCTCAGCACCGTTATCCCGGTGGGCAGAGGATAAAGGAAGAAGGACAGGTCCGCAGTCTGACCGGCAACGATACGGACGCCCTCCTCGGTCTGCCCGGCAAAGCCGGGAGCGGACGCACTTACCGAATAGGTTCCCGGCGGGATGTTGCGGAGTTCGGCCCGTCCGTCCGCGTTGGTCGTGCCGGAGATATTTGTGCCTGCGATGCGCACCGTCGCCCCGGGAAGCCGCCGCTCACGGCTGTCGTACACGTCTACGGCGAGGTGCCCGACGTTGGTGCTCTGAGCGGCCGCCGGCGGAACGAGCAGGAGCAAAAGCAGGAAAGGATACAGGTACCGGGTCATTCGGTCACCGTGTGCTGGGTTGGTGCGGCCGGAGCGTGCCCAGGGGCGGCACGGCTACCGGCGCGTTGGAGGCTCCGGGGGATCCGGCAGCGTTCTGGGGCCTTCGGCGGGGCGGCGCGACTCCTGCCCGGGCACGAACCCGGCGGAAATGCCCGCGTTCAGCGCCCGGATGCGGTTCTGAAGCAGGCTGAAACTGCCGGGACCGACCGCCAGACGGCTAAGGACGGTTTCGGCCGGACCCATCACCTCGACGAGGCCGCTGACGGCTTCCAATCGGCTCGAGGCGGCCTCGAAAGCGGGATCGAGCCGGGCGGCCTCGGCATAGTACCGGGCGGCCTGCCGGTACCGGCCCGCATCCTCCTCCTGAAGGCCGCGTGAGTAGGCCAGAAACGCTTGCAGGTTGTCGGTCGGGCGAAAGTCGATCCGGGCTTTCTGTTCGGGCGTCAGCTCGATGCCCATGTGTTCGATGAGGTCGAACACGAGCTCCTTTTGCAGTTCCACGAAAGCGCTCAACGAAGCGGAACGGTTGGCGGCCTCGGTCGGATTGGGCGTACCTGTTTCGGCCAGCGAGAGATCGGCTTCCAGGGTGTTATCCCGAACGTCGTAGTTCCCGCCGGTGACGCGCCCGGCGCCCAGCAGCAGGCCGGTCCGGGGAGCGGTGGCCGCATCGACGGCGCCGCTCTCGCCGAGGGCGAGCTCGTTGAGGAGTTCCTGCAGGCGCACCCGCTCCACGACCACCAGACCGGGAACCGTAGCCAGGTCGTTCGTGATGAGGTCGGCCATGCCCCGCCCGAGAGGGGCGTAGGTTTCCTCCCGGCCCAGGTAGCGCAGCGGGTACACCGCGATGCGGCGGGGGTCCGCACCGAGGGTGTCCTCACCGGCCAGGCGGCGGCGAAGGTCCTCCCGGACGAGCTCGCGGGTCAGATGCCAGTACCGGCCATGCAACAACTGCCGGTAACGCGATCCCGGAGGGGCCGAGGACCATTTTTCATACAGCCGGAGCGCCGTATCCCGGTCGCCCAGGCTTTCCTGCGCCAGGCCGAGCAGGAACAGGGTCCGCCCGTCGAACGCATCGGCGTTGAGAGCCTGTTGCAGGTACGTGTTGGCCCGGTTGAACTGCCGGGTACGAATGGCGATTTCACCCAGTTCCTGAAGCGCCTCCGTATCGCCGGGGTTGCGGGCGAGGCGATCCTCGAGCCGGGTAATCTGTTTTCGAAAGTCCTGCTCCCGCTCGGCGGGCCTGCCCGAAGCGCAGCCGATGAGGAGCAGGACAGAAGCAAGTACGCCTGTGTATCGGATCATGAGCGGCCCTTGTTATGGATGTGGAGCAGCGAAACACGGCCCGGCGCGTTCATCCGGCCCCCTTCAGCATGAGTTCGGAAGCCTCTGCCTTGAGTTTGGCGCGGGTATAGTCCGGATCGTACTGGAGCGCTTCGCGGTATTTCTCGAAAGCCCGGTCGTACTCGCCCCGCCGTTCGAATTCCAGCCCTTCCGCATACGACAGCATGGCGTCGATGGAGTTGGTCTGGGTGCGGACGCGGGCATCCTTCGCACTCAGCCGGGCATTGACCGCCCGGGCCACTTTGACGCTCAGTTGTTCGAGCAATTGCGGTATCTTGCTCGCCCGGCCCCGGACCTGTTCGGAAAGCATTACCTCGCCGGTCTCGACTTTGTCGAGGCGG
>CBDUBS010000146.1:0-9245 GCA_965365445.1 uncultured bacterium
GCCGGGGTCGCCGCCGTTGCGGCAGGCGCCGATGCCTCGCTTACGTTCCCTCTGTACCCCATGCTGGTCCGGGCGCACATCTTCTCATACCGCCGCCTTGTGGTGGCCGTGCGTGAGGCCGACAGGCCCGCTGCCGCTCCTGACCGGATAAGCGCGACCTCCCGGGTGTTCGGTGCGTTGCGCCTGGACCGGGAGTCGCATCGGTTTTACATCCACGAAACCGAGATAGAGGTTACGCCGAGGGAATTTGCGTTGCTGGATTACCTGATCGAACACGCAGGAGCCGCTCGCTCCCGCAACGAGATCCTGGACTCGGTATGGGGCATCCGGTTCGATACCGGCACCAACATGGTGGACGTTTACATGTATTTCCTGCGCAAAAAGCTCGAGGCGCACGGTTTGAAAGGCATGATCCAGACGGTTCGAGGGTACGGCTATCGCCTTGGCCTTACCGAACCCTGATTTCCGTTCATTTCATCATGAGCCGCACCGAGCTTTCGCCCCTTCGTCGGGAATACCTCGCCCGGATCAACCGGGCCCTGGATTACATCGAGCAAAACCTGGATCGACCCCTGACGCTCCGGGACATCGCCGAGGTGGCGAACTTCTCTCCGTACCATTTCCACCGGCTGTTCAGCGCCCTGGTCGGCGAGCCGCTCAACCGGTTCATAGGGCGGGTACGGCTGGAGCGGGCCGCCACACAGCTCCTTGCGAACCCCGAGAAACCGGTTACGGACATAGCCCTCGATTGCGGGTTTTCCGGGTCGTCCGCGTTTGCCCGCGCGTTCCGCGAGGAGTATGGCGTCTCGGCGAGCCAGTGGAGACGCGGCGGCGTGCACCGCCGCAAGGGAGGTCAATCGGATAGCAAGGAAAGTATAACGCTCGGCAAGGACGGTCAAGCGCACCGACCGGCGGTGACGGATCTTTCGGATGTTTCCGTCCCCGTACACCCCTCTAGACCGGAGGATAACGCCATGTTTGAAGCCGAAACCTTGCAAGTACGCGTCGAGGACCTTCCTCGCCAAACGGTCGCGTATGTTCGTCACATCGGCCCTTATGCCGGAAACGAGCAGCTTTTCCAGAGGCTGTTCGGCACGCTCATGAAATGGGCCGGCCCGCGAGACCTGATGCGCCCCGAGACGAGGTTCATCACGATCTATCACGACAACCCGGACCTTACCGACGAGGACCGGCTGCGCATCAGCGTCTGCATCACCGTGCCGGAGGGTACCGAGGTGGATGGAGAGATCGGCAAGATGGTATTGCCGGGAGGGCGCTATGCCGTCGGGCATTTCGAGATTACCGCCAACCAGTACCATGAGGCATGGAATGCGCTCTGCGGCGGCTGGCTGCCGGATAGCGGCTACCAGCCGGACGACCGCCCCTCGTTCGAGTACAACCTCAATGACCCGAACCTGCACCCCGAGCATATGCACATCGTCGATATCTGCATACCTGTAAGGCCGTTGTAAAACCTTTCCGGGCGATGCCGGCTCATCACTTCCGGGTGTGTGGGCCGGCTCCGGCGGTTTAACCCCGATTTAATACGATTCATCCCCGATTTATAAGCATATAGCCCCCGTTTTGGCGATATTGAATCGTGCGGAATTCTCATCTCAGTGGGGCTGTGTAATCGGAATGCGTGACATGGGTGCGCGGGGTCTGGCCGCGGCAGGTTCGTTCGGGTTCGTCCTTCTCGCTTTGCTGTTCCTGGTGTCGGTCGTCGCGGCTTCGTTGTTGGGGGCGGAGTCGCACGGGGTTTACGCGCTGCTGGTGGCGTCGGATTATGCGCTGGCGTTGCTCGGACTGGTCGGACTGGCGGTTGTGCCCGGGGTGCTGGAGTGTTTTTCCGGCGATGCGTGGGTGCGGTGGACCGGCCGCATTGCCGTACTCGGTTTTGCCCTGATCGCCGTAATGAGCTTCTGGCAGGCCGAATACGAGTTGTCTCTGGAAGGCGTTCCGGGGATGGCCGCGGAAGCGCCGGCCGGGATGCTTCAGGAAGGGGAAACCCCGTTCGGGCGCGTGTGGGCCGACGTCACGGCGCGGCTTCCGCAGGGCTGGCTCGAACTGGCCGGTGTCGGTCTGTGGATTTTTTCCGTAAGCCGGTTAGCCCGGCGCCGTCATGCGTGGCCGCAGGGGCTGAGCGACGTAGGGACGATTATCGGCGTGAGCTCCTTTCTCGCAGCAGCGGGCTGCGCCTTCGATCTGGAAAGTCTGCGCACCGTTGGGTTTGCCGCCGGAATGGTTTTTTTACCCCTCTGGTTTGGGGGCGTGGGGTTTATGCTGGCGCAGCCCGAGGGGAAACCTGCCCGGACTCTGTTCAGTGTGCTGATCGAACCCCGCAAGCCGGTTCGGCTGGTCCGGGTGGTGGAACCGGCGGAGCCGCCCGTTACGACGCTCAACTAGCGCCTACTCGAACCGCAGGGATTCGACCGGGTCCACGGAAGCGGCCCGGCGGGCCGGAAAGTACCCGGCGGCAAGCCCGATGACGGCCAGCACGGCGACCGTGCCGAGCATGATCGGCATCGAGAGAACCGGGTTCGTCAGGAACTCCATGGCGCCCTCGGATTTGGGCAACCCGGCTACCAGGGTAACGACGCCGACCGATACCAGCATCCCGACGGCTCCTCCGGCCAGCGAGATCAGCAGCGCCTCGAATATCACCTGCATTTTGATGTGCCTCTTTCGGGCGCCCAGCGCCCGCTTCACGCCGAACTCGCGCGTCCGCTCCCGTACGGTCACGTACATGATGTTCGCCACGCCGACACCGGCGAGGAACAGCGTCAGGAGGCCTACCAGGCCGAGAAAAAGCTGGATACCGAGGAATACGCGCCGGGACTGCTTTTCCATTTCGATCATGTCCCACACGCCGAGTGCCCGCTCGTCGGTCGGGTCGAACTGGTACCTCCGCCCGAGCACTTCGTACACTTCGGCTTTCAGCGCTTCACTGCGGGAGGGGTCGCGGGGCCGGAGGATTAATTCGTCCACGTACCGGTAGCCGTAAATCGCCTCGAACGTACTGGCCGGGATGATGGCCCGCCGGGCATCCGGCCCGTTGTTCATGCTGGTTTGCAGCTTTTTTTGCATCGTCCCGACGACCGTGAAGGGCAGTCCGTCGATATCCACTTGCCGGCCGACCGGGTCGGCGGCGCCGAAAAGAGCGGCCGCGATCTCGTCGCCCAGAAACACTACCCGTCGTTTCTGGTGGGCATCCAGCGGGTTGAGGAACCGTCCGCCTTCCACCGGAAACATCCGGCGCATCAGCTCGAATGACGGATCGACGCCCTCCATGAACGTGTTCGTTTTATTCCGGCCTACCCGGAGGGCTGCGCCCCAGCGGCCGTAATTGGCGCTTGCCATATCGATTTCCGGAATCGAGCGAAGCAGGAGTTCCTTGTCCTCCTTACGCAGTCGGATGCGGCGTCCTTCAGAAAGACCCTCGAACGGTTTGCTCGTCTCGCCGCCGTACACGCGCAGGATGCGGTCGCCGGCATTGACGAAGCCGCTGATCATGGTGTCGCCCACGCCTTTGCCGAAAGCCAGCATCAGCACCACCGCGATGGCGCCCCACGTGATGGCAAACATGGTGAGGAAGGCCCGCGTTTTCTGCGTTCGCAGGTCGTTCCAGAATTCACCGAGAAGGATTTTCCACATGGAGAGGGCCGGGTTAACCCCGGAGGCATTCGACGGGGTCGAGACGGGATGCTTTTCGCGCCGGGAAGAAACCGGCCAGCAAGGCGATTACGGCAAGCAGGCCCATGGTGACCGCCGCCACGGTGGGCGAGATTTCCGGGACGCCCACGTACTCCTGCACCGGTATCATGCCGAGCAAACGAACCAGCCCGACGGCAGCCAGGAAGCCGATGCCCGCGCCCGTCCCGACGATCAGGAACGTTTCGAAAAAGAACTGCCGGAGGATGTCGGAGCGGGTGGCCCCTACAGAGCGCTTGATGCCGATTTCCCGGGTTCGCTCCCGCACGACGACGTACATGATGTTCGCGACGCCGATGCCGCCCACCGTGAGCGTAAAGCTGCCGATGACGGCCAGGAAAATGTTGAAGCCGAGGAAGAAACGGCTCATGAATACGTTGGCTTCGTTGGTATCCCACACGCCCAGGGCATCCTTATCGTCCGGGGAGAACGTGAGCCGCCTTCCGAGCACCTCGTACAGGCGGCTTTCGATGGCTTCACTTCGCTCGGCGTCTCGGGGGCGGTAGATGACGTTGCCGAGGTAGCGGTCCCCGAACAGCGTGCGGTAGGTGCTGGCCGGGATGAATACGCGCTCCTTGTCGCGGTAGAAATACGACGAGTTCTGCACCTTTGCTTGCATGACCCCGACCACTGTAAACGGCGTCCGCCCGATGAAGATCTGCCGGCCCACGGCCGGTTCGTCGCCGAACAGGAGCTTCTTGACTTCATCCCCCAGCACGGCCGTACGCCGGCGGTATTGTTGGTCGAGCGTGTTGATGAACCGCCCTCCCGGCTCCGGAATGATGTTGCGCATCTCGCCGTAAATGGGGTAGATCCCGGTGATGCCGGGCATGGTCGGGGCGCGGTCTCGGCGCACAGGGGTTTGGTTGTTCCGGTACTCCGGACTGATGTCGGCAATCTCGGGGATTTCGCTACGGATCAAGGATATGTAATCCTCACGCAGGTTCACTGCCCGTCCGTCGGGGAAGCCCATGTGGGGTTTCGTGGTGCGTCCCCCGAAGACAACGACGATGCCGTCGCCCATGCCGTGCATGTTGACCTTGCTCTGCCGCTCGAGGCCGACCCCGAAAGCGAGCAGGACGATGACGGAAATGGTGCCCCACGAGATGCCGAGCAGGGTAAGCGCCGTGCGAAGCTTCTGGGCGCGCAGGTCGTGCAGGAACTGTTCGAGCGTGGCCTGGAAGCGCATGGGGTCGGAGGGGAAAGAGGTGGCCGGGTGCGGAACAGGGGGTTACTCTATTTTCTTCGGCGGCTTCTCCTTCACCTTCATGCCTTCCTGGAGGCCGTTCACTACCTCGATGTTGATCGCATCGGAGAGGCCGGTCTGGATGACTCGGGGCTCGGATCTGTTTTCGTCGAGCTGGACGGTGACGCGGGCCGTATCCCCGGAAAACTCGATGACGCGTTCCGGGATGAACAGGATGTTCTCCCGTCTCTCGATGATGATTTCGGCGTTGGCGGAGTAGCCCGCCCGCAACACGGCCGGGGACGGTAAAGCTTCGGGGTGTTTGGCGTCGTGTTGCACGGCGCGCGTTATCTCGATCTCGATGGGGAATACGGTGGCATTATCCTCCTTGTTGGCTTTCAGCCAGATCCGGGATAGTTGTCCTTCGACTTCGGCGTTCGCCAGAGCGCCTACTTTCAGGCTGACCGGCATTCCCTCGCTGAGGCGGCCGACATCGATCTCGTCCACGGTGCCCCGGAAGATCAGGTCGTTCATGTCGGCCATGGACATGAGCACGGTGCCTTCCTGGTATGAGGTTAGCGGCACCACCGGGTCGCCTATTTCGACGTGCTTATCGAGGATGAAGCCGCTGACGGGCGCTCGTACGACCGTCTCGAAGGAGCCTTTTTCCGTTGTTACCCGCCCGTCCTTCAGCAGCGCGAGCGACTCCCTGGCCATCTGGACGCTCAGTCGGGCCTGATCATAGGCCTTCCGGCTGCGCTCGTACTCCTGCCGGGAAATGAGCTGTTTGTCGAAAAGCTGTTGCTGCCGGTCGAACTCGGCCTGCAGGTTGGTCAGCTCGATCTCTTTCATCTCGATCTGGCGTTCCGCATCCACCAGTTCCCTCGGCGTCGGATTCGGCTGGATCTCCAGGAGCGGCGTGCCGGCCTTGACGAAATCACCGACTTCGGCAAACTCCCGCTTCACGACGCCCGAAAAATGCGACTTGACGCTGATCTCCACCCGGGGCTCGATCTGCCCGACCGCCAGCGCCTTATCCGCCAGCGAGCCTCGCGTGACGAGTACGGTGGGCGTTTCATCCGTCGTTTCGGCGCTGCTCGAAGCCATCACGACGGCGGCCACCGCACCAATGCCGGCCAGGATCATAACAAAAGCAACCCATTTCTTGCTTCGTTTCATGATATGTTAGATAATGCAGGGAAGGGACGCCGGAAACCCGGCCCGGGGCGAGGGGCGGGTTTTCATGGGCATTACGGCCCGGCGGACCTGATGTTACACACGAGACGAAAAGGATGTCGTTTCGACGGAAACGTCCCGATAACACATGGAGGGGTAACTGATGCGCTATCGACGCTTCGGCCGGACGGGCCGGAAAGTTTCAGAGATCGGCTACGGCATGTGGGGTATGGCCGGGTGGAAAGGCTCGGACGACGAGGAATCCCGCGAATCGCTGCAACGCGCCGTAGACCTGGGCTGCACGTTTTTCGATACGGCCTTTGCCTACGGCGACGGGCACAGCGAACACCTGCTGGGCGAGCTGGTGAGAGCCAACCCGGACAAAACGCTGTACACGGCCACCAAAATCCCGCCGAAAAATCGCCGCTGGCCCAGCCGCCGCGGCTCCCCGCTCGATGAGGTGTTCCCTCCGGAGTACATCGAGGAATACGTCCACCGCAGCCTGAAAAATGCCGGGCTGGAGAAGTTCGACCTGTTTCAGTTCCACGTCTGGGAGGACGCCTGGGTAGACGATGACCGCTGGGCCGCCACGATGGACCGCCTGAAACGAGAAGGGCTGCTCGATGCGGTCGGCATCAGTATCAACCGATGGGAGCCGTGGAACGGCATCCGGACGGTGCGCAGCGGCCGCATCGATGCCGTGCAGGTGATTTACAACATCTTCGACCAGAACCCGGAGGATGAGCTTTTCCCGGCCTGTGAAGAAATGGATGTGGCCGTCATAGCGCGGGTGCCGTTCGATGAGGGTTCCCTTACGGGAATGCTGACGAAGGAAAGCCGGTGGCCCGAAGGCGACTGGCGCAATACGTACTTCGTCCCGGAAAACCTCATTCCGAGCGTCGAGCGGGCCGAACGGCTCCGGCCACTCGTTCCGGAAGGGTCGGATATGCCGGAAATGGCGCTGCGCTTCATCCTGTCTAACCCGGTCGTCAGTACGACCATACCGGGTATGCGGAAGCTGCGGCACGTAGAGGCCAACATCCGCGCATCCGACCTCGGCCCGCTGCCGGAACCGCTTCTGGAAAAGCTGGCCGGCCACCGATGGGACCGGGAGCCGGCCGAGTGGTCCCAGTAAGCCCCGCTGTTTTTCATCATGCTACTCCAGAGAGGCCTTATGCAAACCAAGGTAAAACGGGACATTTATAAAGCCCTGGGCATTCTCCTGATTATCGTCGTCGTGCTCGTCATCCTCGGGCTCTTGTTCTGAGGGAGCTTGGACATAAAAAAGGTGGGGCCGTTCCCGACCCCACCCGATTTATTGCCGTTCGATTCGCCGCTCAGACGTGGTACACGTCCCGGAGCAACGATTGCAATTTCGAACGCCCCCGGTTAATGCGGCTCTTGACCGTGCCCATCGGCAGGCCGGTTATTTCCGCGATCTCCTCGTAGGAGAGGTGCTGAATGTCCCGTAGGACGACAACCTCCCGGAAGGAGTTCGGCAGCTGCCTCAGGGCGTCGTGGATGTAGCGGTTCTGAATCTGGCTTTCGGTGAACGTATCCGGGGAGAACGTCTCATCCGGTACGTCCATCTCGTACTCCTCGTTGTCCCGGTTGACGGACTGGATGGAGTACATCCGGCGGCGCTTGCGTTTGCGGTACTCCGAGCGGGCCAGGTTGCCCGCAATCGTATACAGCCAGGTCGAAAACTTGGCGATACGCTGGTACGAGTGCCGGTTCCGGTAAACCCGGAGGAAGGTATCCTGCAACAGATCCTCCGCCCGGCGCTCGTCTCCGAGGAAACCGTACAGATAATGGGAAAGGCGCTCCGAATACCGCTCCACGAGAATATTGAAGGCCTCCACCGTTCCGGCCTGGAACAGTTCCATCAGGTCTTCATCACTCATCGCCTGAAGCGCCGCGAACTTGTCGTCACGGTTGTTGCGCATGATCGTTCTATGTTCTGCTATGGCTGTCAAGGTTGGCAATAGGATATATGTTGTCTTTAACGGCGAAACACGCTATAAAATACCCGCTGTGGCGTGATAATATGGGCTGCCGAGACCACCGTTCCGTAATTTTCTCGAAAGCAGTCCTGTCTTTCGGCCTGCCGTCCAACTTCGTTGCAACAATGATACCGAAGCCCCCGGCGTCACCCGGGTACCTCCTGCACAGAACAACTAATATACGGCAATCGGCGAGCAAAGGTGCGCCGGTTTCGTTTCCAACATTAAGTTCTCATTTCCGCCGTGTATGTCCGTAAATGCCTGCCGTATCGTATTTCTGACCTTGCTTCTGCCGCCGGCTTTACCCCTTGCGGCCCAGCCTTCGGCCCCCTCGCCGGTAGCCATAGTCATTCATGGAGGTGCGGGGACCATACGACGGCAGGATATGGATCCCGGCGCCGAGGCGGCGTACAGGGCCAGGCTGGAGGAAGCCCTCCAGGCGGGCCATCGCGTTCTGATGAACGGTGGTTCCAGTCTCGATGCCGTCGTGGAGGCTGTTACGGTTCTGGAAGCGTCGCCCCTGTTCAACGCGGGGGTCGGGGCGGTGCTGACGAGCACCGGCGTAGCCGAGCTGGACGCCTCGCTCATGGAGGGCCGGACCTGGCAGGCCGGGGCCGTCGCCGGGGTACGCCGCATCCGTCATCCGATCCGGCTGGCCCGGATGGTAATGGAGCGATCCGGGCATGTATTACTCGCCGGAGAGGGAGCGGAGGAGTTCGCTCGCAGCCAGGGTGTTGAACTGGTCCCGAATGAAACACTGCAAACACCGCAACGACGGGAGCAACTCCGGCGCGTACAGGACCGGGCCGATACGGAGTCGAAGGGGCCCTACGGCACCGTGGGCGCCGTCGCGCTGGACCGCAACGGTGATCTGGCGGCCGCCACTTCGACCGGCGGCATGATGAACAAGCGGTTCGGAAGAATCGGGGATTCGCCCATCATCGGGGCGGGTACGTATGCCGACAACGAAACCTGCGCCGTTTCGGCCACAGGCCACGGCGAGTACTTCATCCGGGGCGTACTGGCCTACTCCGTATCGGCCTCGATGCGCTACGGCACCCACGCGATGGAAGTGCTGATCAACGACCTGCTGAAGGCCGGCGCGCGCCGCGAAAACCTGGAAGCGAAAGTATTCGGCGGCGGTGCGGTGCTGCGTGGCTTCACCGAGA
>CBDUBS010000147.1:0-9168 GCA_965365445.1 uncultured bacterium
GCGACCCGACCTCGGACCTCAACAGCCGTTTCGTGCTCGACGGGCTGACCCTGTACCGAAGTACGAACCGGATTACGGATGCGCTCGATGGGGTAACACTCACTCTGAAAAAAGCGGGAGAAGCCGCTACGGACTTCAACGTTGATTCGGATACGAAGAGCATCACCGGGAAAGTGCGGGCCTTCATCGACCGATACAACGGGGTACTGAACCACATCGAAAAGAAGTCGGCCATCGACGTGAATGCCGGCACCCGGGGCGACTTCGTCGGCGACAGCACGTTCCGGACCCTGCGGTTCGAGATGCGAAACATCGTAGCGGGAGCGGTGGCCGGCCAGCCCGCCGACGGCCCCCGGTACCTGTCGCAACTGGGCATCAGCACGAAAAAGGACGGCACCCTCGAATTGCAGGACGAACAGAAACTGCTGGAGGCCGTAGGGCGCAACGCCGGGGCCGTGGAGGGCCTCTTCTCGGGGGCGCAGGGGGTGGCCACGCGCCTGTTCAACCTGGTGGATTCGTTCGTCAAGACGGACGGCCTCATGGAGCAGCGCACCACCATCATCGAGGACCGCATCAAGCGTTTCGAGGGCCGCATCAAAACGATGGACGAGAAGCTGGCCCGGCGGGAAGACCAGCTCCGCAAGCAGTTCGCCCAGTTCCAGCAAGCGGTATCGGTTTTGCAGGGGCAGCAGCAGTACTTCAGCTCGATGCTGTACGGATATTATTAGGATAAACGTTGATACGATATCGGCCGGGAGGCCGACCGACAGAGGCCGTACTTTACCCACCGACCGGATAGCGGATCGGCGGCCGATCCGTTTACACGGGATTCCGACGAATACGCCCCATGAAGGATGCTACACAAACGGCCGAGTTGATCGAGCAGGTGTTCGATCTGGGCGCCCGGATGATAACCGCCCTCGATTCGCGGGACTTCGACCATTTCGGAAAGCTCGTCGAGGAGCGCGGACATAACCTGGAGGCGATCAGGGAACAGGCGGCGTCCATCCCCGATCCGAGCGGGACAGCGGCGCGATGGGCGGCTCAGGAAGCCGGCCTGATTCGGGCCGTAGCCGAAGCGCAGCGTCATATGGAAGACCAGATCCGCCACGTAGAGCGGCTGAAAGAAGCCGAAAAAAGCTACGCGGGCAACCCGGTACGGGAAGGGATGTTACACGCCGGGCTCCAGGGGTAAGACGCTCGGAAAAAATGAACAATTCTTTTTATTTCCGATTTAAGGAAAGCCCCCCGTTGGCGATAACGGTCCTGCACTCACTCTCCCTGTCCCTATAGGAGCTCAGCGATGAACATCCGAGACCTAAACAACAGCGCAAACCGGCCGGATCGATCGCGAAACAATGCGGTCAACGGCGCCGAGAAGTTGCAGACCGGGCGTATCGCTCAGGGTGGTTCCGAAATGCAGAACCAGCCCGCCAAGGACCTCGTCGAACTTTCCGACAAGGCCCGGGCGGCGCTTGCGGAGGGTCGGCTGAACCAGTTCGTGGAAGCGGAACTGGCCAGAAAGGAACTACTCGGTATACCTCCGCTCAGCGAGGAACGAGCCGCCGACATTCTGAAGCGCGTATCCGAAGGCTATTTCAGCCAGCCCGATCTGATCGCCAAGATGGCCGAGCAGACTGCCGACATGTTGTTCGGCGCCGCTCCGAGCCGGCCGGCCGAGCCCAAGTGACCTGAGGCCATCCCCCGCGCCCCGCAGAAACGGAATTTGTCGTGTTGCGGAGGGGCGCGGGAATCCCGGGCCGCGCACCGGGCTCCGCACAGGAAAACCGGCAATTTCTTCTCGCTCGCCGGGGGCACCTTTTTCCTTTTGCCGGACCTCCCTCCTCCCCTTCTGCCGTAGCCGTCCGGTGGGTAACCGTATTCTCTTTCGGGCTTAACCCCTTCTACGGGTTCGCTGCCCATCGAATACAGGCCGATCCCTTTCCGACAGATACCGTGGCACGGCTGTTGTTCATGACCTTTTTCGCACGACGAACCGGCACCGAAAAAGGAAACCCATGGACAGCCCCAAACTACGCCTTCTGAACAACGCGCTTCAGGCCTACACGTGGCGGAGCCAGGCGGCCGCGGCCAACCTGAGCAATCTCGACACCCCCGGTTACGAACGCGTATCGGTATCGTTCGAGGAGCAGCTTCAGAACGCCTGGCACGAGACGCCTTCGCTGCGCCGACTGGACGACGTAACGCCCGAGATGGAAACCGGCGATGCACCCCCGCAACTCGAGGATGAGATGATGGAACTGGCCGATACGCAGATGCGGGCCCAGTTTGCCACACGCGCCGTTCGGGACCACTTCGATCTGCTACGGACCAGCGTTACCGGGCGCATTTCCTGATCGTAACCCTTTTCGAGACGGCAACCATGTTACTTCCCGATCGCATTTTCAGCACGTTTCGGACCGCGGCTCGCGGCATGGAAGCGCAGCGGCTCGCCATGAGCGCTTCGGCCGAAAACATTGCCAACGCCACCACCAGCCGCACCGAGGACGGTACGCCGTACGCCCTGAAGCGCGTCGTACAGACGCCTCCCGCCGGAGCGAAACGCTTCAGCGACTCGCTGCAACAAGCCGAGAGCGTACTCGATACGCGCGACGCCCGGCATCTGGATGGGCCGGCCCTGCGGCGGCTCGGCGGCGGTGCGGTTGACGGCCCTCAGTCCGAGATCGTGGAGGAGATGAAAGAACGGCTGGAGTTCGATCCGTCGCATCCCCATGCCGATGCCGAAGGGTACGTGCATTACCCGGACATCAACGTAGTGGAAGAAATGGGCCGGATGATCTCGGCCAACCGGATTTACGAAGCCAACCTTTCGGCGGTCCAGTCGGCCAAAGAAATCATCAAGCGCACCCTCGAGATGTAGGCCTCAGCCTACGGTTAACCTTTGCCTACCATGAGCAATACGATCAGTTTTTACCAGCAGCGCAACGTGGAATTCGTGCAGCGGGCCATGGAACCCCGTCAGGCGGCGCCTACGGGGGCGAATGTCAGCCGGGAGTCGTCGCTTTCGGCCGATGAGCAACGAATGATCCAGCAGTTCTTTCCGTCGTCGCCGGCCATGAGCCTGCGCGTGTACGGCCCCGACCGCAGCGAACGGGCCGTACAGCCGGCCGCCGTGGGCGGTCGCCTGGATATCCGCGGGTAACGAACAGCCAGACCGCCACCACGATGAACGCGATACAAATCCAGCAACTCCGGGGAGCGTGGACGAACGCCACCGACGATCCGAAGGCGCTCCCGCAGCCCCGGTACGGCGACGAAGCCGGCGGCCCCAGTTTTTCCGACACCTTGAAGGATGCCGTGGGCAGCGTGAACGAGGCGCAGCAGAAGGCGGACGGACATTTGGAAGCGTTCGTGGCCGGGCGGCAGGAAAACCTGCATGAAGTGATGATCGCCATGAACGAAGCCAGGGTGCAGTTTCAACTCATGACGGAAGTGCGCAACAAGATCCTCGATACCTATCAGGAACTGATGCGGATGCAGGTATAACGGAATTTCGCAGCCAATTGATACCCGTCCTCTCCGACGGATCCCATGCAGCCTTATTTCAAGAACCTTTCCGATTTCTTCCAGCGGCTGACGGTATCGCAAAAGATCTCGCTGGTGGTCGTGCTGGCGGGAACCGCCGCGGCGCTCGTCGGGATTGCCTACTGGGCCAACCGCCCGGATTACGCCCTGTTGTTCGGTAAGCTGAGCGCAACCGATGCATCCCGGGTAGTCGAGGCGCTGAAAGAGCAGAACATCCGGTACGAACTGAGAGAGAACGGTTCGTCCGTGTTCGTACCTCGTGAAAACGTGTACGAACTACGGCTCAGTATGGCGTCGGAGGGGCTGGTTTCGGACGGGCAGATGGGTTACGAGTTGTTCGACCAGAACAACCTGGGCATGACCGATTTTATGCAGAAGGTCAACCTCCGCAGGGCGCTGGAGGGCGAGCTGGCGAAAACGATTACCAACATACGCCAGGTGGAGCAGTGCCGGGTGCATCTGGTGTCGCCCGAGCGCAGTCCGTTCAAGGAAAGCCAGGCCCGCCCAAGCGCCTCGGTGGTGCTTCAGCTATCCGGTGGGACGACCCTGGCGGCGTCGCAGATCGAAGGCATCACGGCGCTCGTGAGCGGGGCCGTGGAGGGGCTTTCGCCGGCCGAGGTCACCATTCTGGACACGCGGGGCAATTTGCTCTCCAACCCGGATGCAGGCAACCCCGACCTGGCCATGTCCTCGACGCAGCTACGCGCCCAACGCGAGATCGAGACCCATCTGACGGAAAACGGCCAGACGATGCTCAACAAGGTGCTGGGGCCGGGCAACTCGATCGTTCGGGTGGTTGCATCGCTCGATTTCAGCAAGACCGTATCGGAGCGCGAGATCATCGATCCGGAAAGCGCCACGGTCATCAGCGAGGAAAAGCTCGATGAGGAGCTGGACGGGCAGACATCCAACTCGGCGGTGAAGAATTACGAATTGAGCCGCACCCGTGAGCGGCTGGAAAAAAGCGTCGGCGACGTCTCTTACCTCACCATATCGGTTATCGTGAACTACAAGCGGGTTCCCCCTCCGGCCGATCAACCCGATGCCACGGCCACCGAAGCGCCGCACACCGACGACGAGCTGAAAGAAATCGAAGCGCTCGTCAAGAATGCCGTCGGGTTCAATCCGGAGCGGGGCGACCGGTTCGCCATTCACCAGACCCGTTTCGATACGAGCGCCAACGACCAGGCCGTTGCTGAAATGAAGGAGATCGAACAGAAGGAACAAATGAACCTGTACATCCGGTACGGGGCGATCCTGGCGTCGGTGCTCCTCGGGTTTTTGCTTCTTCGTTCGCTGATGAAAAAAGGGAAGCACGCCGGTTCGGACCGCGAAGAACTCCCCCCGGCTACGGCCATGGCCCAGCTTCCCGGGAGGACGGAACAGGCCGGGCTGAACGGGCGCTCGCCCCAGCGAGCGGGTCTGCCGGAGCCCACATCTCCCGAGGAAGAGATGGTGCTCATCGATGACGTATACACCAGCAAGCTATCCAACGAGGCGAAAGCCCGCCTGAAGGCCAAGCACCTGATGTACGAAGAATTGAAAAAGCAAGCCAACGAGCGTCCGGATGAAGCGGCCGATCTGATCCGCTCCTGGCTCGCCGAAGACCTGCTTTCAGCCAACTGACCAGGAGCAATAGAGGGCGCGGCGGACACGCCGATCCCGATCCGTATAACTGACACGCCGACATGAGTAGTTCAGCCACCTACGTACCACCCGCGGCCAAGCCGGAAGGCCAGGAAACACAGAGCGACAATACGTTTGCCGGGCTGGCCGGCGCCCAGAAAGCGGCGGTGTTGCTCATCGCGCTCGGTGTGGATACCGCTAGCCGCGTGTTGAAGTCGCTCCGGGACGACGAGGTGGAACAGATCTCGGTGCAGATCGCGAAGATGCGGAACGTATCCAGCCAGGTGGTGGAAGGGGTGCTGGTGGAATACCGCGACCTCGCGACCGCCCAGGATGTGATTGCGCAAGGGGGCATCGGGTATGCCCGTGAAGTGCTCGAATCGGCGCTCGGGGCCCGGCGGGCCGAAGAGATCATGATGAAGGTGGAAGCCGCCATGGAAGTATCGGCGTTCCACCTGCTTCAGACGGTAGAGACCAGCCAGCTGACCAACTTTTTGCAGCACGAGCACCCACAGACGGTGGCCCTGATTCTGGCGCACCTCAACCCGCACAAGTCCGCCGACATCGTCGCCTCCATGCCGGCCGAGTTGCAGAGCGAAATCCTGATGCGGCTGGCCACCATGGGAAAGACCTCGCCGGAGATGCTGCGCGACATCGAAGAGGTTATCCGGCAGCAGATCGGGCAGGTATTCGGAGCGGACCTGAGCAGCACCGGCGGCATCGAGAAGGTAGCCGAGATCCTGAACAACACGAGCCGCTCCGCCGAGCGGACGATTCTGGATTCGATCCGCGAGCGAGACGCCAAGCTGGCTACGGCCATCAAGGGCCTCATGTTCGTCTTTGACGACCTGGTAAACATCAACGACCGCGACATGCAGCGCCTGCTCATGGAGGTCGATCAGAAGGATCTGGCTCTGGCCCTTCGGGCTGCGTCGGAAGAATTGAAAACCAAAGTGCTCAAGAACGTCTCCGAACGCGTGGCCTCGTCGATCATGGAAGAGATGGAGTTGCTCGGGCAGGTGCGGGTGCGCGACGTGGACGAAGCCCAGCACCGCATCCTGGAGACGGCGCAGGGACTGGAGGACCGCGAGGAAATCGTCCTTTCGCGCGTCAGCGAAGACGTATTGTTATAACCCCCCCGCCCCACCGATGGCCTCAGCCCGACATATCATGAAAACGAGCGACCGCACGGTCGGCGGACCCTTTGCGCAGGCGGCAGCGGCCTTCGTACCGGAGGACTTCGACGCCTGGCCGAGGTGCAGCGAGAAAGAAGAAGAAAACATACGCTTATCCGGCATCCTTCGAGGTCATCAGACCGACATTTCGATTCATCCTTTCGACCTTCCCGTACTGGGATGGCCCATACAGGGACGGCCCGAACCGGCCGATCCGTCCAACGGAGAGGATAAGCCGGCGCCCGAGCCGAATGCCGCACAACTCCGGGCGCAGTGGGAGGAAGAACAGCGCCGGAAGCTCGAAATAGAAGTTGAGCGGGCGCGGGAGGAAGGATACGAGCAGGGCCGCCGGGACGCGCTGGCCGAGGCGGAAGCGTTACGGCAGGAGGAGTTAGAGGGGTTCAGGGAGGCGTGCGCGGCCGACGCGGCCCGGCTCCGGGCGCTCTGGGACGAACTGATCCGGGAGAGCGAGCCGCTGTTGGCCGACATCGCCATCGCGCTGGGAGAGGCCATCCTCGACGGGCCGCTTACACCGACGCTTCGGGACGTCGTAGGCCGGGCGGTGGCGCAGGCCGTCGAGCGCCTGGCGGGCGACGGAATGATAACGATCAGCCTGCACCCGGCGGACTACCTTCGGATGCAGGAAAACGGCATTGCCGATCAGCTCGCCGCAACGCATACCGCCCTGAAATGGAACACGGACCCGGAGTGCCGGCCCGGGGATTGGAGCGTGGAATCGCCGTTTGCCCTGATCCGGAGCCTGCGGGAAGAACTCATCAACGACTTCGTTCACAGGCTCGGCCTGCCCGGCTCCGCCGAAAGCGCCGAGCCGCCAACCGGAAACCAACCGTGACCCATCTGGACCTCTGGGCCCAACGGGCTTCGGCCGCCCCCTCCGGGCCCCGTCATTTCGGCCGGGTCAAGTCCGTCATCGGGTTGCTCGTGGAAGCCACTAACCTTGATGCGGCGGTCGGTGAGTTGTGCTACATCCGGGAGGAAAACGGCATTTACAGCCGGCGCATCAAAGCGGAAGTGGTGGGGTTGAGGGAGCGGACGACCGTATTGATGCCTCTGGAGGAGGTGGTCGGGCTGCGGGCAGGGTGCCTGGTGGAACGGGCCTCGCTCCCCCTGACGGTGGGTGTGGGAGAAGCATTGCTCGGACGGGTCATCGACGCCGGGTGCCGCCCGTTGGACGGAAAAGGCCCCCTGCACGTACAGGACCAGCAGCCGGTCCACAGCGACCCGCCCTCGCCGCTGGAGCGGCGCATGATCGATACGCCGCTGCCTACGGGCGTCCGCGCCATCGACGCATTGCTCAAGGTGGGCAGAGGCCAGCGCATCGGCATATTCGCCGGTTCCGGCGTGGGGAAAAGCACGCTGCTCGGCATGATCGCTCGCCGGGCCCGGGCGGACATCAACGTGATCGCCCTGATCGGCGAGCGCGGGCGCGAGGTGAGCGAGTTCATCGCGGACAGCCTCGGCGAGGAAGGGTTGAGCCGGTCGGTGGTGGTGGCCGTTACCGGCGACCGGGCGGCCATGAGCCGGGTAAAGGGCGCAAGCGTGGCCATGGCCATTGCCGAGTATTTCCGGGACCAGGGCAAAAACGTGTTGCTGATGATGGATTCCGTAACCAGGGTAGCCATGGCCCAGCGTGAAATCGGGCTGGCCGTCGGAGAGCCGCCCACCACCCGGGGGTATACCCCCAGCGTATTCGCCCTGCTGCCGAAGCTGCTGGAGCGGGCCGGTCCCGGCAAGACCGGATCGATCACTGGCATCTTTACCATCCTCGTGGACGGCGACGACATGGACGAGCCCGTCAGCGATGCGGCGAGAGGCATTCTCGACGGCCACATCGTGCTTTCGCGCAAGCTGTCGCACGCCAACCATTTCCCCGCCATCGACGTGCTGCACAGCGTGAGCCGCGTCATGCCCCGCGTATCGACGCCGGAGGAAATGAAAACGGCGGACGAAGCCCGCCGGCTGCTGGCGGATTACCGGGAGATCGAGGATCTGCTTCGCATCGGGGCCTATAAACCCGGAGCCGACGCCCGCAGCGACCGGGCCATTGCAGCCCGCGATACGCTGCTGGCCTTTCTCCAGCAGAAAGCCTATGAAGCCGAAGCGAGCATTGAGGACGCCTCGGCCCGGCTCAACGAACTGCTCGAACGATTTAGATAGCCGGCCAAAACGGAAAGCTATTTGCAGTTGACCCGCACACACCCGCAACGCTTCGTTTAACGCATTTAACGGACCCATGCCCGGAAAGAAATTCCGTTTCCCGCTGGAAAATGTACTCAAGCTCAGAGAGCAAGAGACGGAATCGGCTCAGCGGCGGCTCGTATCCATACAGGGAATACTCGAAGAACAGGAAAGCCGGATAGAAGACCTGCACCGGCACATCGAGGACCTGCACCGGCAGTCGCCGCAGTACGGTACGGCGGACACCACCTCGTTGCGGCGATATGACGCGTACCGAAGGCAGGCCCAGAACGCCCGTGAGCTCGCCCTCCAGAAGCTGGAGGAGATCCAGCAGGAAGAAGACCTCGCCCGGGAGCATTTGCTCCAACGCCGCCGGGACGAAGAATCCCTCAATACGCTGCGTGAACAGAGCCGGCAACGGTTCGACAAAGCCCAGAGCCGCACCGAAGCCGCGTTCCTGGATGAGCAGGCCGTGATGCGCTTCAACCGAAAACAGCCGTTCGGGATATGAAGAAGGCGATCATTGCAACCGTCGTTTCGCTGGTGGGCTTCTTTTCGGGGCTGGGGGGTATGTATGTCCTCATGCCGTATGTGGCTCCCCATGCCGCAGAAGCGGCGGCGC